>NZ_BAAHAA010000021.1:0-70094 GCF_054777915.1 Nocardioides marmoraquaticus
CAAGCTCACCCCGATCGAGTTTGAGACCATCTACACGGCCGCTGACGCGGCCTGAAACCACACACCCCAAGTGACAACCAGACCTTCAGCAGTCCCGGTGGTAGTGCCGGGATTGGTGTCGGTGGTGCGGCCGGACATGAGGTCGAGGGCGTGCTGCGGGTCGGCCAGGATCCCCACGGCGGTCGCGCGTCGTTCGTCGCGGGTCGAGGTGTCGCCGAGGTCCCTGAGGTCGGCTGCGATCCGGGAGACGGTGGCGTCGAGGAGATCGGCGTCGTCGGCGTCGAGGGTCATGTTCACGTCGACCACCCCGGGGGCGCGGTGGTCGCGCCGCAGCCACACGCCACGCCGGGTGGCGGCGGCTTCCTCGTCCGCGACGGCGCGGTCGGGGTCGGCGGTCAGCCGGGCTTCGTGCACGAGGCGGGCGGCGTCGACGGCTGCGATCTTCTGCGGGACGGCGGTGACGAGCCGGTCGGCGTGCAGCGCGGCGTCGTAGGTCAGGTCGTGGGTCTCCCGGCTGATCTGCCGGGCCAGCCACACCGGCACCCGACCCTCCTGGGTCAGCGCCCACAGCCGTGGCAGCCGGAACGCCAGCTCGAGGGCGTCGCCGATGAGCTGGCGGGCGTGGTCGTGGGACCGGTCGAGCGCCGCACCGAGCTCGAGCGGCGCGAGCGGGTGCACCAGGGGTGCGCCGGGGCCGGCGATCGGGATGAGCACTCGCGACTGGTCGGTGGCGAGCAGGCCGGGCTCACCCCAGCCCGCGTAGTCAGCCACGACGCCGTCGGCGTCGACCTCGGCCGGGTGAGCGAGCGCCCACTGCACCGCCATCCACACCTGCCGCACCTCGGCTGCATGCACCTGCGCGCGGGCGGTCAGGAGCTCGTCGATGATCGCCGCCCGCACGTCGACGTGTGCCGCGGCAGCGGCCTCGTCGATGCCGGGCAGGGGTGCGATCTCCATGACTGGAGTCTACCGTCAGGCACTGACAATCGAACAGGTGATCGACAGGATCTGGACGGGTGAGAGGGCGTGCGAACGCGGGTACGTCGCGCGGTCTCGCGGCTCGTCGCTGGCGCTCCTCGCACCTCGCACCTCGACCAACCCAGGTCGGTCGGCGCTCCTCGCACCTCGACCAGCCGAGGGCGGTCGGCGCTCCTCGCACCTCGACCAGCCGAGGGCGGCCGGCGCTCCTCGCACCTCGACCAGCCGAGGGCGGTCGGCGCTCCTCGCACCTCGACCAGCCGAGGGCGGCCGGCGCTCCTCGCACCTCGACCAGCCCTGTGGCTGCTCCTCGCACCTCGACCAGCCGAGGGCGGCCGGCGCTCCTCGCACCTCGACCAGCCCTGTGGCTGCTCCTCGCACCTCGACCACCCCAGGGCGGCCGGCACTCCTCGCACCTCGAACAGCCCGGGTCCGCCGGGCGCCGGGCCTCCCAGACGGGGGCTGGGCGGCACCCGGCCCGGGGGAGCGGAGGGCCCTCGCTAGGGTTGACGCTCGCCGTCGGCACCCAGCCGTCGGATCGCGACCCACCCCCAGGAGCTGACTCCCCGTGGCCAAGCCGCCCCCCTCGACCGTCGACCACGTCGTCTCGCTGGCCAAGCGCCGCGGGTTCGTCTACCCGTGCGGCGAGATCTACGGCGGCACCCGCTCGGCGTGGGACTACGGCCCGCTGGGCGTGGAGCTGAAGGAGAACATCAAGCGGCAGTGGTGGCGCCAGGTGGTGCAGGCGCGGGAGGACGTCGTCGGGCTCGACTCCTCGGTGATCCTGCCGCGGCAGACGTGGGAGGCGTCGGGGCACGTCTCGACGTTCACCGACCCGCTGACCGAGTGCCAGTCGTGCCACAAGCGCTTCCGCGCCGACCACCTGCAGGAGGAGGCGGCCGAGAAGGCGTCCAAGAAGGGCGACGACGTCGACCCCGACGACGTCGACCTCGCGACGCTGGCGTGCCCCAACTGCGGCACCCGCGGCGCCTGGACCGAGCCGCGCCAGTTCTCCGGGCTGCTCAAGACCTATCTCGGCGTCGTCGAGGACGAGTCGGGCCTGCACTACCTGCGTCCCGAGACCGCGCAGGGCATCTTCCTCAACTTCACCAACGTCGTGACCAGCGCGCGCCGCAAGCCGCCGTTCGGCATCGCCCAGATCGGCAAGAGCTTCCGCAACGAGATCACGCCGGGAAACTTCATCTTCCGGACCCGCGAGTTCGAGCAGATGGAGATGGAGTTCTTCGTCAAGCCGGGCGAGGACGAGGAGTGGCACCAGTACTGGATCGACGAGCGCACCCGCTGGTACGTCGACCTGGGCATCGACAAGGACAACCTGCGGCACTTCGAGCACCCGCAGGAGAAGCTGTCTCACTACTCCAAGCGCACCGTCGACATCGAGTACCGCTTCCGCTTCGCCGGCTCCGAGTGGGGCGAGCTCGAGGGCATCGCCAACCGCACCGACTTCGACCTGTCGACCCACGCGCAGCACTCCGGGCAGGACCTGTCGTACTTCGACCAGGCCGCGGGCGAGCGCTACGTCCCCTACGTCATCGAGCCGGCGGCGGGCCTCTCGCGCAGCCTGATGACCTTCCTCGTCGACGCCTTCACCGAGGACGAGGCGCCCAACACCAAGGGCGGCGTCGACAAGCGCACGGTCCTCAAGCTCGACCGCCGGCTCGCGCCGGTCAAGGTCGCCGTGCTGCCGCTGTCGCGCAACGAGGCGCTGACCCCCAAGGCCAAGGATCTCGCCGCCGAGCTGCGCCAGGTCTGGAACGTCGAGTTCGACGACGCGGGCGCGATCGGCCGTCGCTACCGCCGCCAGGACGAGATCGGCACGCCGTACTGCGTCACCGTCGACTTCGACACCCTCGAGGACGGCGCGGTCACCGTGCGCGAGCGCGACACGATGGACCAGGAGCGCATCAGCATCGAGGGCCTGCGCCGCTGGCTCGGCGAGCAGCTCGTCGGCTGCTGACCCCGCCGGGGTAGGTGTTTCCGGCCGCGGCGGGGCTCCGCGTCGGCCATGATGTGCGCGTGACGACGTACGCCGCCCGCCTGCTCGCCCCGGTCCTCGTGCTCGCGCTGACCACGGCGGCCTGCGGGGGCGACGACACCTCGGAGCGCCCGAGCGAGGCGGAGAGCTCGCCCAGCGTGGCCCTGCCGACCGGCGACGTCGAGGTGCCCGAGGGCGTCGACCTCACGCCGTCCGGCACGGCGCTCGACTTCGGCGACACCGCGACCGTCGCCTACGAGGCCGGCCGCGACCGCGGCTCGGTGCTCGAGCTCACCGTGCTCGGCGCGACCAAGGGGCGGGTGCGCGACCTGTCGGCCTTCCAGCTCGACGACGCGACGCGGGCCTCGACGCCGTACTACGTGCGGGTGCGGGTCGCCAACGCCGGCCCCGACGACCTCGGCGGTGCCGCGGTGCCGCTGTTCGCCGTCGACGGCCGCGACACCCTCGTGCAGCCGTCGTCGTTCACCGCCGAGTTCGAGCGCTGCCCCTCCACCCCGCTGCCCGAGAAGTTCGTCGCCGACGCGAAGGCGACCCGCTGCCTGGTCTACCTGTTGCCCGATAAGGGCACCCTCGAGGCCGTCAGCTACCGCCCGCTGCAGAGCTTCGAGGCGATCACCTGGACCGGAGACGTGGCCCGTCCCCGACGGTGAGCGCGCCGGGCCGTCTCGGCCCGACTTGAGCGCGCCCCGGTGCGCCACGGACACTGGCGGACGTGACGTTGCGACTGGGTGCACTCGAGGTGGCGGTGCCGGTGGTGCTGGCACCGATGGCCGGCGTCACCAACGCGGCCTACCGCACGCTGTGCGCCGAGCAGGGCGCCGGGCTCTACGTCTGCGAGATGATCACCAGCCGCGGGCTGGTCGAGGGCGACGAGACCACGCTGCGGATGCTGCGCTTCGACGACACCGAGACGGTGCGTTCGGTGCAGCTCTACGGCACCGACCCGGCGTACGTCGGCAAGGCGACCGAGATCCTCGCGACCGAGCACGGCGTGGCCCACGTCGACCTCAACTTCGGCTGCCCGGTGCCCAAGGTCACCCGCAAGGGCGGCGGTGCCGCCCTGCCGTGGAAGCGCCGGCTGCTGGCCGAGGTGCTCGAGGCCGCCGTGGCCGCGGGGGAGCGTCACGGCGTGCCCGTGACCATGAAGACGCGCAAGGGCATCGACGACGACCACCTGACCTACCTCGACGCCGGTCGCATCGCCCAGGAGAGCGGCGCCGCCGCAATCGCGCTGCACGGGCGCACGGCGATCCAGGGCTACAGCGGCGAGGCCGACTGGGACGCCATCGCCAGCCTCGTCGAGCACGTCGACATCCCGGTGCTCGGCAACGGCGACGTCTGGGAGGCCGACGACGCCCTGCGCATGGTCGAGCGGACCGGGGCGGCCGGTGTGGTCGTCGGGCGGGGTTGCCTGGGGCGGCCGTGGCTCTTCCGCGACCTCGCCGCCGCCTTCCGCGGCGAGCAGGTCGCGACCCTGCCCACGCTCGGCGAGGTCGCGGCGATGATGCGCCGCCACGCCGAGCTGCTGGTGCGCTTCGTCGGCGACGAGCTGGGCGGCTGCCAGGAGTTCCGCAAGCACGTCGCGTGGTACCTCAAGGGCTTTCCCGCCGGGGGCGACCTGCGCCGCTCGCTCGCGCTGGTCGAGACGCTCGACGGCCTCGACGTGCTGCTCGCCGAGCTCGACGCCGACGCGCCCTTCCCGGTGCAGGAGCTGGGCAAGCCCCGCGGCCGTCAGGGAGGCCCGCGCAAGTCCGTCGCGCTGCCCGACGGGTGGCTCGCCGACACCGACGGCGGCACCCTCGGCGGCACCCTGCTCGAGGACGCCGGGGAGACGAGCGGCGGCTGACCGGGCCCTGAGAGGTCCGTCACGCCGGTTTGGGCCCCGCCCGCCACCTGTGGCAGGGTCGATGCCCGGTCGGGCGGACCGGATCTCGGGGGAACCGCCGCGTCGCACGCCTCGCGTGAAGCCGACCGTGCCCTGCTCCCGACGTACAGGACCCTCCACGTGCCCCGTCCCACCCGCACGCACCTGCTCGCCACCGGCGGCGCGGCCCTCACCACCGCCGGCGCGGTCGCGCTCGGCGTCCTGGTGACCGCGCCCGCCTCGACCGCCGACCGCACGAGTGCCGCCTCGGTCTCCGACGCCGCCGCGGTCGCCGACCTCGTCGGCGACGAGGAGCGCACCATCGGCACCTCGCGCTCCACCGAGCGCGCCCCCGCGCTGCAGCTGCGGGTCCCCGACGTCGAGCGCACGCTGTGGACGACCGCCCCGCTGAAGCTGCGCGTGCAGCCGCGCGAGCAGGCGCGCAGCGCCGGCACCTTCGACGACGTCAAGAGGATCGGCGTCACCGGCAAGCGCACCAACGGCTACGCCGAGGTCGTCGTCGACGACACGGTGCGCTGGGTCAGCGCCCGCTACCTCGCCGCGAAGAAGCCGAAGCCCGAGCCCGCCACCGGTGCCGCCGCCGGCGTCGACACCTCGCCCTGCGGCAAGTCCGCCTCCGGCGGGCTGCAGCCGAGCGCCCAGCTGGTGATGAACGCCGTGTGCCACGCCTTCCCCGACATCACCACGTACGGCGGAGCGGCCGGTCGCGGCGAGCACGGCACCGGCCTGGCCATCGACATCATGGTGAGCGGCGCGCGGGGCGAGCAGGTCAAGCAGTTCCTCTACGCCAACGCCTCGCAGTTCAACCTGTCGAACATCATCTGGGCGCAGACCATCTGGTCGGCGGAGCGCTCGGGCGAGGGCTTCCGCGGCATGGAGGACCGGGGCTCGACCACGGCCAACCACTACGACCACGTGCACGTCCTGGTCAACGGCTGAGCCGGTGACCGAGGCCGCCCGCCACTAGGAGCCGAGCGACTCCCGCAGCCGCGCGACCGCGTCGGGCGGACCGTCGAGGTCGGCCCGGTGCTCGCGGCGCCCCGACAGCGCCAGCGCCAGCTCGGCGGGGTCGCCGCTGACGACCACGGGGTCGGCGCCGCGGGCGAGCGTGGTACGCCGCTCGCCCCAGCGCGCCTCGACCGGCACGCCCGCGGGCCGCACGGCGGCCTTGCCGAGCGCCCCGAGCTGGCGCCACAGCGAGCGCAGCTCGGCCTCGGGCAGCTCTCGCGGCGACCAGCCCGGCTGGGCCCGGCGCAGGTCCTCGTGGTGGATGAAGTGCTCGAGCCCGTTGGCGAGCCGGTCGACCGGCGGCAGCACGAACGGCGACCACACCGGCGGGCCGGTGCGGACCCGCTCGACGAGCGCGGTGAAGTCCTGCTGGGCGAGCTTGCGTGACTTGCGGCGGGTCAGGCCCGACAGCGGGGCGACGGCGATGCCGACCGCCGCGATGGGGTCGCGCTCGCGCACGAGCAGGTGCACCACCAGGTCGGTGACGTCCCAGCCCTCGCACAGCGTCGGCGCGTCGGGACCGAGCTCGAGCGCGGTGTTGCACAGGGCGGCGCGCTCGGCGCGCGACAGCGGCGGCATGCCCCGACAGTAGGACCTCGCCCCGCCGGGCGGAACCGGCTCGTGCCCGCGGGGAGCGTGTGCCTACGCTGGGGTCGTCGTGCCGAGTCAACCACCGCCCCGTCGTGTGACCTCGAGCCTCGGCGACGGGTTCCGCGTCCTCGGCGCGGGCATCCGTCGCGAGCCCTGGGTCTTCACCCTGTCCACCCTCGGCAGCGTGCTGTTCGGCGCGCTGACGGTCGCCGACGCCTGGGTGCTCGGGTGGGCGACCGACGAGGTGCTGATCCCCGCCTTCGACACCGGCACCACCACGGTGCGCGCGCTGCTGGCCATCCTGGGGCTCTTCGTGGCCGTGGCGATCCTGCGCGCCGTCGGCATCGTCGCCCGCCGGCTCGGCGCCGGGATCATGCAGTACCGCGTGATGGCGGCGTACCGCCGCGAGGTCACCCGGCAGTACCTCTCGCTGCCGATGTCGTGGCACGCTCGCCACCCGACCGGCGAGCTGCTGTCCAACGCCAACTCCGACGTCGAGGCGGCCTGGGCGCCGATCGCGCCGCTGCCGATGGCCGTCGGCACGCTGGCGATGATGCTCATCGCCGTCGTGCAGATGTTCCTCACCGACGTCGTGATGGCGCTGGTCGGCCTGCTGGTCTTCCCGGCCGTGATGCTGGCCAACCTGGTCTTCCAGCGCATCTCCTCCCCGATCTTCACCCGCATCCAGGCGCTGCGCGCCGAGCTGAGCGAGGTCGCCCACGAGTCCTTCGACGGGGCGCAGGTCGTCAAGACCCTCGGGCGCGAGCAGGAGGAGACCGACCGGTTCCGGGCCAAGGCCCACCAGCTGCGCGACGAGGCCGTCCACGCCGGTCGGGTGCGCGCGGCGTTCGACCCGCTGCTCGAGGGCCTGCCCAACCTGGGTGTGCTCGCGGTGCTCGGCGTCGGCGTGGCCCGGGTCGGCACCGGTGCCGCCGACCCCGGTGACGTCGTCGTCATCGCCTACCTGCTGACCATCGTGGCGTTCCCCATCCGCTCCATCGGCTGGGTGCTGGGCGAGTTCCCCCGCTCGGTCGTCGGCTACGAGCGGGTCCACCGGGTGCTCGACGAGACCGTCCGCACCGACTACGGCGAGCAGCGGCTGCCGGCACCGCGCGACCGCGGAGCGCTGCTGCGCGTCGAGGGCCTCCGCTTCGGCTACGACCCCGACCACCGGGTGCTCGACGACCTCGAGCTCGACCTCGCGCCCGGTCGCACCGTGGCGGTCGTGGGGGCGACCGCGTCCGGCAAGAGCACCCTGACCTCGCTGGTCACCCGGCTGGTCGACCCCGACGAGGGCCGGCTCACCCTCGACGGCACCGACCTGCGCGAGCTGGCGCAGGGCGAGCTGGCCGAGCACGTGGCGCTGGTGCCGCAGAGCGCGTTCCTCTTCGACGACACGGTGCGCGACAACGTCACCCTCGGCGCCGACGTGCCCGACGAGGAGGTCTGGGAGGCGCTGCGCACCGCCCAGGCCGACGGCTTCGTCGCCGCGCTGCCGCGCGGGCTCGACAGCCGGCTGGGGGAGCGTGGCACGTCGCTGTCCGGCGGGCAGCGGCAGCGGCTGTCGCTGGCCCGCGCGCTGCTGCACCGGCCCCGCCTGCTCGTCCTCGACGACGCCACCTCCGCGGTCGACCCGGAGGTCGAGGCCCGCATCCTCGAGGGCGTCCGGCACCGCTCCGGCGAGACCACGATGCTGCTCGTCGCCTACCGCAAGGCGACCATCGCCCTGGCCGACGAGGTGCTGTTCCTCGCCGACGGCCGGATCGTCGACCGCGGACCCCACGCCGACCTGCTCGTGCGCCGCCCCGACTACGCGCTGCTCGTCAACGCCTACGACACCGAGGACGTGGTCTCGTGAGCACGACGACCGGCCCTGCCGGCACCAGCGTCGACAGCGGGGAGGAGATCGGCGGCTGGGAGACCCTGCGCCGCGGCATCGCCCACTCCCCGGAGCTGGCCGACGGGTTCAGGCTCACCCTGCTGCTCGCCCTCGTCGGCACCGCCGGCCGCGTCGTCGTGCCGATCGCCGTGCAGCAGACGCTCGACAAGGGCCTCGGCGCGCCGGGCGGCATCGACTACTCGTTCGTCGGGCTGATGGCGGGGGTCGCCGCTCTCGCCATCGTGCTGACGGGCGCGTCGTCGTACCTCATGACCACGCGGCTGTTCACCTCCGCCGAGCGCGGCCTCGCGACGCTGCGCACCAAGGCCTTCCGCCACGTCCACGACCTGCCGCTGCTGACGCAGGACACCGAGCGCCGCGGCGCCCTGGTCTCCCGCGTCACCAGCGACGTCGACCAGGTCTCGCAGTTCCTCGTCTTCGGCGGCGTCTTCGGCATCGTCAGCGTCGGCCAGGTGCTGCTCGCCACCGTGGTGATGCTCTTCTACTCCTGGCAGCTGACGATCCTCGTCTGGGTCGCCTTCGCGCCGCTGTTCCTCTCGCTGCGCTTCTTCCAGCGCCGGCTCTCGGTGTCGTACGGCGTGGTGCGGCGCTCGGTGGGCAGCATGCTGTCGGCCATCTCGGAGCCGGTCGTCGGTGCGGTGACGGTGCGCACCTACGCCGTCGAGGACCGCACCCAGCGCCGCATCGACGAGGCCATCCGCGCCAACCAGGTCGCCGCGACCCGCGCGCAGGGCCTGACCGCCTTCTCGTTCTCGCTCGGCGGCCTCTCCGCCGGCCTCGCCAACGCCGGCGTGCTCATCCTCGGCATCCTGCTCGGCATCGACGGCCAGGTCACCGCGGGCCAGGTCGTCGGCTTCGCGTTCCTCGTGACCCTCTTCGTCGGGCCGGTGCAGATGGGCACCCAGGTGCTCACCGACGCGCAGAACGCCATCGCCAGCTGGCGCCGCGTCATCGGCATCCTCGACACCCCCGCCGACGTCACCGACCCCGGGCCCGACGGCCGTGAGCTGCCCCGCGGCGCGGTCTCGGTCGACTTCGACCACGTCGACTTCGCCTACCCCGACGGGCCGCTCGTGCTGCGCGACGTGCACGAGCACGTCGAGGCGGGCCGCCGCGTGGCGGTGGTCGGCGAGACCGGCTCCGGCAAGACGACCTTCGCCAAGCTGCTCACCCGGCTGATGGACCCCACCGCCGGGGCCGTGCGACTCGACGGCGTCGACCTGCGCGAGGTGACCTTCGCCTCGCTGCGACGACGCGTCGTGCTGGTGCCCCAGGAGGGCTTCCTCTTCGACGACACGCTGCTCGTCAACGCGCGGTACGGCGACCTCGCGGCCTCCCGCGCCGACGTGCGCCGTGCGGCCGAGGAGCTGGGCCTCGGCGACTGGCTGGCCGGGCTGCCCCACGGCCTCGACACCCGCGTCGGCCAGCGTGGCGAGTCGCTCTCGGCGGGGGAGCGGCAGCTGGTCGCGCTGCTCCGCGCGCACCTGGCGGACCCCGACCTGCTCGTGCTCGACGAGGCCACCTCGGCGGTCGACCCGGCGCTGGAGATGCGGATCGGCCGGGCCCTCGAGCAGCTGATGCGCGGCCGCACCAGCATCACCATCGCCCACCGGCTCTCCACCGCCGAGCAGGCCGACGAGGTCGTCGTGATGGACCGTGGCCGCGTCGTGCAGCGAGGCCCCCACGCCGCCCTGGTGCAGCAGCGCGGCGACGACGGGGAGCCGTCGGTCTACCAGCGGCTGCACGCGTCGTGGGTGGCCCAGCGGGTGCTGTGAGCGGCTGGGACACTGGTGGGGTGAGCCCGCTCGACCCCGCCATCGCCGCCCGCCTCAAGCGCGACCCCGCGGGGCTGGTCCCCGCCGTCGTGCAGCAGCACGGCAGCGGCGAGGTGCTGATGCTCGGCTGGATGGACGACGAGGCCCTCCACCGCACGCTCACCACCCGGCGCGGCACCTACTGGTCGCGCTCGCGCCAGGAGTACTGGGTCAAGGGCGAGACCTCCGGTCATGTCCAGCGCGTCGTCGAGGTCCGCCTCGACTGCGACGGCGACACCGTGCTGCTGAGCGTCGACCAGACCGGCCCGGCCTGCCACACCGGCGACGCGACCTGCTTCGACGCCGACGTCCTGCTCGCGGCCGATGGCTGACCCCACGACCGCGACCCGCGCGCGGACCCGCATGGGCCCCGTCGTGCTCGCCGGTCTCGCCACCGCCGGTCTGACGGCGGTCGCGTCCACGCGCCCCTGGGTCGACCTCGGCGACGCCGCCCCACCCGGCCTGTCCGGCGGGGCGATGCCGGGCACCTCGTCAGGGGCCGCGGACCCCACCACCTTCCCGCTCGGCTCGGCGCTGAGCCTCGTCCTGCTCGCCTGCTGGGGCGTGCTGCTCGTGACCCGCGGCCGGGTGCGCCGCGCCTTCGCGGTGCTGGCCGCGCTGACCGCGGTCGGCCTCGTCGCGGCCGTCGCGACCGCCGCCGCCACGCTCCCGGAGAGCGCCGTCGAGTCGGTCACCACCGCCGGCGGCCCCACGGCCGAGGCGTTCTTCACCGCCTGGTTCGTGGTCGCCGCCGTCGGCGCCCTCGCCGCCGTGCTGCCCGCCGTGCTCGCCGTCCGCCTCGCCCCCACCTGGCCCGAGATGGGCGGCCGGTACGACGCCCCGGCCGCCGCGTCCGAGCGGGCCGAGCAGGTCGTCGCTGACCCCGAGGCGGGCGGCGGCGCGGCCACCGAGCGCGACCTGTGGCGCGCGCTCGACGAGGGGCTCGACCCGACCGACCGCTCCCGCCGCGACCAGGACCCCTAGGATTGCCCCGACTCGTCACCGCACCACACCCGAGGAGCCACCTTGTCGGACAACCACGGCAACACCCCGGCCGCCTGGACCACGGTCACGCTGGTCCTCCTGGCGTTCGTGGTCGGTGGCATCGGCCTGATGATCTACAGCTGGCCCGTGTTCTGGATCGGCGTGGCGCTGGCCCCGATCGGCGTCGTCGCCGGCCTCGTCCTCGCCAAGCTGGGCCACGGGGGCGGTGGCGGTCGTCGCCTGCACACCCCCGAGGAGGCCCAGGAGGCCCGTCGGCGGGCGCGCGACGTCCCCTCGTCCTGACCGGCTCCTGAGCGACTCCTGACCTGGGGTCCCGCTCGCCCGTGTGAGAACCTGGGGGGAGCCTGACGACCCTCGGGAGGGGTGTTCCATGTCCGTGCTCGACGACATCGTCGCGGGCGTCCGCGAGGACCTCGCGACCCGTCGTTCGGCCACTCCCGAGGCCGCCGTCGCCGAGGCGGCCGCCGCCCGGCCCGCCGCGCTCGACCCGATGCCCGCGTTCGCCGCGCCGGGGCTCTCGGTCATCGCCGAGGTCAAGCGCCGCTCGCCCAGTAAGGGCCACCTCGCCGAGATCCCCGACCCCGCCGCCCTCGCCTCCGCCTACGCCGCCGGCGGCGCCGACGCCATCTCGGTGCTGACCGAGGAGCGACGCTTCGGCGGCAGCCTCGATGACCTGCGCACGGTGCGCGCAGCTGTGCCGACGCCGCTGCTCCGCAAGGACTTCGTGGTCGACGGCTACCAGCTGCTCGAGGCCCGCGCGGCCGGAGCCGACCTGGTGCTGCTCATCGTCGCGGCGCTCGACGACGTCCGGCTGCGCGACCTGCACCAGCAGGCCGACGAGCTCGGCCTGACCGTGCTGACCGAGGTGCACGACGAGGTAGAAGTGGAGCGTGCGCTGGCCGTCGGTGCCCGCCTCGTCGGCGTCAACGCCCGCAACCTCAAGACCCTCGAGGTCCACCCCGACACCTTCGCGCGCCTCGCCGCGCTGCTGCCCGACGGCGTCGTGCCCGTCGCCGAGTCCGGCATCGCCGGGCCCGACGACGCGGCCGCCTACGCCGAGCAGGGCGCCAGGGTCGTGCTCGTCGGCGAGGCCCTCGTCAAGGACGGCGACCCCGCCGCCGCCGTCGCCGCGATGCGTGCCATCACCACCACCCCCACCCCCTCGTCCGGAGGACGACGATGAGCCTGACCGACGACCGACCCACCACCGCTGCCGGCGCCACCGACATCGGCCCCGACGCCGAGGGTCGCTTCGGCGACTTCGGCGGCCGGTTCATGCCCGAGGCGCTGATGGCCGCCCTCGACGAGCTGACCGCGGCGTGGCGCGAGGCGATGGACGACGAGGCGTTCACCGCCGAGTTCACCCACCTGCTGCGCGACTACGCCGGCACGCCCAGCCGGCTCTACGACGCGACCAAGCTCGGCGAGCGGGCCGGCGCCCGCATCCTGCTCAAGCGCGAGGACCTCAACCACACCGGCGCCCACAAGATCCGCAACGTGCTCGGCCAGGCGCTGCTCACCAAGCGCATGGGCAAGACCCGCATGATCGCCGAGACCGGGGCGGGCCAGCACGGCGTCGCCACCGCGACCGCAGCGGCGTACCTCGGCCTGGAGTGCACCGTCTACATGGGCGAGGTCGACACCGAGCGCCAGGCGCTCAACGTCGCCCGCATGCAGCTGCTCGGCGCCGAGGTGGTGCCGGTGCGCTCGGGCTCGCGCACCCTCAAGGACGCCATCAACGAGGCCATCCGCGACTGGGTCGCCAGCGTCGACCACACCGCCTACTGCTTCGGCACGGCGGCCGGTCCGCACCCGTTCCCCGCGATGGTGCGCGACTTCTGCCGCAGCATCGGCGACGAGGCCCGCGAGCAGGTGCTCGACCTCACCGGCGCGCTGCCCGACTCCGTGGTCGCCTGCGTCGGCGGCGGCTCCAACGCCATCGGCATCTTCACCGCCTTCCTGGGCGACACCGACGTCGAGCTGGTCGGCGTCGAGGCCGGCGGCGAGGGCGTGAGCACGCCGCGCCACGCCGCCACCATCGGCGGTGGGCGCCCCGGCGTCCTCCACGGCGCCCGCACCTACGTGCTGCAGGACGAGGACGGCCAGACCAGTGAGTCGCACTCCATCTCCGCGGGGCTCGACTACCCCGGTGTCGGCCCGCAGCACGCCCACCTCGCCCACACCGGCCGCGCGCGCTACGTCGCCGCCACCGACGCCGAGGCGATGGAGGCGATGGCGCTGCTGGCCCGCACCGAGGGCATCATCCCGGCCATCGAGACCGCCCACGCCGTCGCCGGCGCGCTGAAGCTGGCCGGGGAGCAGCCGGGCTCGACCATCCTGGTCAACCTCTCCGGTCGCGGCGACAAGGACATGGGCACCGCGATCGAGTACTTCGGCCTCGGCCGGGTCGACTCTGACGGCCGCCCCTCCCGCGCCACCACCGAGGAGATCGGCGAGGGCGCGAAGTGACGGCGTCGACGGGCGTGCACAGCACCTCCGGCGCCTTCGAGAAGGCCGCCGCCGACGGGCGCAGCGTGCTCGTCGGCTACCTGCCCGCCGGGTTCCCCGACCGCGACCGCTGCGTCGAGGCGGTGCGCGTCATGGTCGAGCACGGGTGCGACGTCATCGAGGTCGGCCTGCCCTACAGCGACCCGGTCATGGACGGGCCGACCATCCAGGCCGCTGCCCAGCAGGCCCTCGAGGGCGGCTTCCGCACCGCCGACGTCATGCGCACCGTCGAGGCGGTCGCCTCGACCGGGGTGCCGACGCTCGTCATGACCTACTGGAACCCCGTCGAGCAGTACGGCGTCGAGCGCTTCGCCGCCGACCTCGCCTCGGCCGGGGGAGCGGGCCTGATCACGCCCGACCTCACCCCCGACGCGACGGCGGGGGCCGACCGCTGGATCGCGTCGGCCGACGAGCACGGCCTCGACAAGGTCTTCCTCGTGGCGCCGTCCTCCACCGAGACGCGGCTCGCCGCCACCACCGCCGCGTGCCGCGGCTTCGTCTACGCGACCGCGGTGATGGGCGTGACCGGGGCCCGGGCCGCGACCTCCGACCTCGCCGGCCCGCTCGTCGGCCGCACCAAGGCCGTCACCGACCTGCCCGTCGGGGTCGGCCTCGGCGTCTCCGACGGGGCGCAGGCCGCCGAGGTGGCGGCGTTCGCCGACGCGGTGATCGTGGGCTCGGCGTTCGTGCGCGCCCTGCTCGACCACGACGGCACCGCGGCCACGCGGGCGCTGGCCGACCTCACCGACGACCTCGCCGCAGGCGTGCGGGGGGAGCGGGCGTGAGCCTCCCCGACCTCGCGCTGCTGCCGCTGTCGATCCCCAGCCCGTCGCAGGGCGTGTGGTATCTCGGTCCGGTCCCGCTGCGGGCCTACGCCCTGGGCATCATCCTCGGCGTGGTCGCGGCCGTCTGGCTCGGCGGGCGTCGCTGGGAGGCGCGCGGCGGTCGTCGCGAGGACGTCGCCGACGTCGCGCTGTGGGCGGTGCCGGCCGGTGTCATCGGGGCCCGCATCTACCACGTCGCCACCGACCACCAGCTCTACTTCGGCGAGGGCCGCAACCCCCTGGGTGCGCTGGAGATCTGGAACGGCGGACTCGGCATCTGGGGCGCGATCAGCGGCGGGTTCCTCGGGGCGTGGTTCGCGTGCCGCCGCCGCGGCATCCGGATCCTGCCCTTCGCCGACGCGCTCGCCCCCGGCCTGCTCCTGGCGCAGGCCATCGGCCGCCTCGGCAACTACTTCAACCAGGAGCTCTTCGGGCGGCCCACCACGTTGCCCTGGGGCCTGGAGATCTCGCCCGCCAACCGACCGGCGGGCTACGAGCAGTTCGCGACCTTCCACCCGACGTTCCTCTACGAGCTGGTGTGGAACCTCGCGGGCGTGGCGCTGATCATCGCCCTCGACCGACGCCTCCGGCTCGACCACGGCCGGGTCTTCGCGCTTTACGTCATGGTCTACACGGCCGGCCGCGGCTGGATCGAGATGCTGCGCATCGACAGCATCGAGCTCGACGACGTGCTCGGCCTGCGCTGGGGCGTGTGGATGTCGATCGCGCTCTTCGCCCTCGCGGCGGCCTGCTTCGTCGTGGCCGGTCGACGGCACCGCGGCCAGGACGCCCGCGCCGACGTCTACCGCGAGGGCCGCCGACCCGAGCCGGAGCCCGCCGACACCTCCCACGCCTAGAGCTCATCGCTCCGAGGCGCCCTTCGTGACGCCTCATGGAGCGGTCGTCGCGCCCAGAGCTCCTCCGCTCCCTGAGGTGCGAGCGGAGCGAGCCACGAAGGGGCGGCGCCTCAGCGGGTCGGCAGGGGCTTGCTGCGGGCCTGCTCCAGCGCCTCGTCGAACCCCGCGCCCCGCACGAGCAGGGGCCGGAACTTCATCACCCGGCCGGCCACGTCGCGGCCCAGGACGCCCGTCAGGGCGTCGCCGCGTCCGTAGAGCACCAGCCAGGGGCCGTCGGCGGCGCCGAGCACCTCGGTGCGGTCGGCGTCGCGGGCGGTGCCGAGCAGCTGCACCTTGGCGTCGTGCACGTCGGACCAGACGTAGGGGACGGTGACGTGGTCGCGCAGCGGCTCCTCGCGAGCGGCCGCGACCACGTTGGCGCCGACCAGCAGTCCCTGCTCGTGGGCGTTGGTCCAGTGCTCGACGCGACGGGTGCCGTCGGCGTCGCGCACCCGGGCGACGTCGCCGGCGGCCCACACGCGGGGGTCGCTGGTGCGCAGGGTGGGGTCGACGACGACGCCGTCGTCGAGCGCGAGCCCGCTGCCCTCGAGCCAGCCGGTCGCCGGGGCCGCCCCGACGCCGACGACCACGAGGCCGGCGTCGACGACCGTCCCGTCGTCCAGCTGTACGCCGCTCACGCGGCCGCCGCGGGTGGCGAACCCGCTCACGGTGACACCGGTGCGCAGGTCGACGCCGCTGTCACGCGTCAGGGCCACGAGCAGCTCGGCCGCCTCCGGTCCCACCGACCGCGCGAGCGGCCGGGGGGAGGCCTCGAGCACGACGACCTCGGCGCCGCGGGCCCGCACCGCGCTCGCGACCTCGAGGCCGACGAAGCCGGCCCCGACCACGACGACGCGCTCGCCCTCGTCGAGCGCCGAGCGCACCGCGACCGCGTCGTCACGGGTGCGCAGCACCACGACGCCGGGGGCGTCGGCACCCTCGAGGTCGAGGGTGCGGGCGTGCGCGCCGGTGGCGACGACGAGGTCGTCGTACGGCGCGTCGTCGTCCCCGACGCGCACCGTGCGCGCGGCGAGGTCGACGCCGGTGGCGGGGGAGCCGAGCCGGAGCGTCACCCCGAGCTCGGCCAGCGCGGCCTCGTCACGGTAGGGGCGCAGCGCCGTCCCGGGGTCGCCGTCGGGGGCCAGCAGCTGCTTGGACAGCGGCGGCCGGTCGTAGGGCAGGTGCGGCTCGGCGCCGACGAGGGTGACCGGGCCGTCGTGCCCGGCGCGGCGGGCGCCCTCGACGGCGCGGAGCCCGGCCAGCGAGGCCCCGACGATGACGAGGTGGCGCCCGGTCACCTCAGCCCTCGACGGTGAGCGCGGAGTTGGGGCAGGCCTCGCAGGCCGCGACGATCTCGGCGCGGCGGGACTCGTCGGGGGACTCCTCGTGGATCTGCAGGTAGCCGTCGTCGTCGAGCTCGAAGACATCGGGCGCGAGCGACTCGCACATGCCGATGGAGGTGCAGGCCGAGGTGTCGAGCAGGATCTTCACGGTGGTCTCCCGGGCTGGTGGGCGAAGGACCAGTTTGACATCCGACCGCGGGATGTAAAGCGGGCGTGACCGGCGACACACCGGCCCCGTCCCGCGGTCGGGCCCCGGTGGCCGGCAGGACGGGCGACCCCCGTGCCTGGGATAGGCTGACCCGGCACGGGCCAACGTCGTCCCAGCACCAGCATGCGTACAACACCGCCGCACGCGTCGACGAGGCGTCCGGAGCCCCGGCACCATCTCGGGTCCGGCACCGGGAACCCGCTCCTCGTCGTGTGCACGAACCACGTTGGGAGGAGCGCGCGTGACGGCCTCACCTATGTCTTCCGCACCGGCGCCCCAGGGGCTCTACGACGGTCAGCACGAGCACGACGCCTGTGGCGTCGCCTTCGTCGCGACCATGTCCGGCGAGCCGAGCCACGCGATCGTCGCGCAGGCGCTGACCGCGTTGCGCAACCTCGAGCACCGGGGCGCCGCGGGCGCCGAGGCCAACTCGGGCGACGGCGCGGGCATCCTGATGCAGGTTCCCGACCGGTTCCTGCGCGAGGTCTGCGCCGAGGCCGGCTTCGAGCTCCCGCAGCGCGGGTCCTACGCCGTCGGCACCGCGTTCCTGCCCGGCGACGCCGACGCGGTCGCGAAGACGCGCACCCGCATCGAGGAGATCGCCGCCGAGGAGGGCCTCACCGTCGTGGGCTGGCGCGAGCTGCCCACCGACCCGAGCTCGCTGGGCCGCACCGCGGTCGACTGCATGCCGAGCTTCAGCCAGCTCTTCGTCTCCGCCACCGGCACCCGCCTCCTGGGCATGGGCCTCGAGCGACTGGCCTTCTGCCTGCGCAAGCGCGCCGAGCGCGAGACCGACGTCTACTTCCCGTCGCTGTCGAGCCGCACCATCGCCTACAAGGGCATGCTCACCACCGACCAGCTCGACCACGTCTTCCCCGACCTCGTCGACGAGCGCGTCGAGTCGGCGATCGCGGTCGTGCACTCGCGGTTCTCGACCAACACCTTCCCGAGCTGGCCGCTGTCGCACCCGTTCCGGTTCATCGCCCACAACGGCGAGATCAACACCGTCATGGGCAACCGCAACTGGATGCGGGCGCGGGAGGCGCTGCTGGCCTCCGACCTCATCCCGGGCGACCTCGACCGGCTGTTCCCGATCTGCACCCCGGGCGCGAGCGACTCGGCGTCCTTCGACGAGGTGCTCGAGCTGCTGCACCTCGGCGGGCGCAGCCTGCCGCACTCGGTGCTGATGATGATCCCGGAGGCCTGGGAGAACCACACCGAGATGGACCCCGCCCGGCGGGCCTTCTACCGCTTCCACTCCTCGCTGATGGAGCCGTGGGACGGCCCCGCCTGCGTCGTGTTCACCGACGGCACCCAGGTCGGCGCCGTGCTCGACCGCAACGGCCTGCGTCCTTCGCGCTACTGGGTCACCGACGACGGCCTCGTCGTGCTCGCCAGCGAGGTCGGCGTGCTCGACATCGCCCCCGACAAGATCGTGCGCAAGGGTCGGCTGCAGCCGGGCCGGATGTTCCTGGTCGACACCGACGAGCACCGCATCGTCGAGGACGAGGAGATCAAGTCCGGCCTCGCCGCCGAGCACCCGTACGACGAGTGGCTGCACGCCGGCCTCATCGACCTGCCCGACCTGCCCGACCGCGAGCACGTCATCCACTCCCACGCCTCGGTCACGCGGCGTCAGCAGATCTTCGGCTACACCGAGGAGGAGCTGCGTGTCCTGCTGACCCCGATGGCCAACACCGGCGCCGAGCCGATCGGCTCCATGGGCACCGACACCCCGGTCGCGGTGCTCTCGAGCCGGCCGCGGTTGCTCTTCGACTACTTCGTCCAGCTCTTCGCGCAGGTGACCAACCCGCCGCTCGACGCGATCCGCGAGGAGCTGGTCACCAGCCTGAGCGGCGCGATCGGGCCGGAGTCCAACCTGCTCGCGCCCTCGCCGGCCTCGTGCCGCCAGGTGGTGCTGCCCTTCCCGGTCATCACCAACGACGAGCTGGTCAAGATCCGCCACATCAACCGCGACGGCGACATGCCGGGCTTCATCGCCCACGTCTCGCGCGGACTGTACGACGTCGAGGGCGGCGGCGAGGCGCTGGAGGCCCGGCTGGCCGAGATCTGCTCCGAGGTCAGCGCCGCCATCGCCGACGGCGCCCGCGTCATCGTGCTCTCCGACCGCCACTCCGACGCCACCAAGGCGCCGATCCCGTCGCTGCTGCTCACCGCGGCGGTGCACCACCACCTGGTGCGCGAGAAGACGCGCACCCAGGTCGGCCTGGTGGTCGAGGCCGGCGACGTGCGCGAGGTGCACCACGTCGCGCTGCTCGTCGGCTACGGCGCGGCCGCGGTCAACCCCTACCTCGCGATGGAGTCCGTCGAGGACCTCGCCCGTGACGGCTACTACGTCACCGCCGAGCCCGAGAAGGCCGTGGCCAACCTGGTCAAGAGCCTGGGCAAGGGCGTGCTCAAGGTGATGTCGAAGATGGGCGTCAGCACCGTCGCCTCCTACACGGGTGCCCAGATCTTCGAGGCGCTCGGGCTCTCGCAGGAGCTCGTCGACGCCTACTTCACCGGCACCACCTCCAAGCTGGGCGGCATCGGGCTCGACGTGGTGGCCGAGGAGGTCGCCCGCCGGCACCGCACGGCGTACCCCGTCGGCGGCATCGCCCCGGCGCACCGCTCGCTCGAGGTGGGCGGCGAGTACCAGTGGCGCCGCGAGGGCGAGCCGCACCTGTTCGACCCCGAGACCGTCTTCCGGCTGCAGCACGCCACCCGCGCCGGCAAGTACGAGGTGTTCAAGCAGTACACCTCGCGGGTCAACGAGCAGTCCGAGCGGCTGATGACGCTGCGCGGCCTGTTCCGGTTCAAGGACGCCTCGGTGACCGGCCGCGAGCCGATCGACGTCTCCGAGGTCGAGCCCGTGGAGTCGATCGTCAAGCGCTTCTCCACCGGTGCGATGTCCTACGGGTCGATCTCGGGCGAGGCGCACGAGACGCTCGCGATCGCGATGAACCGCCTCGGCGCGAAGTCCAACACCGGCGAGGGCGGCGAGGACGCCGACCGGCTCTACGACCCCGAGCGCCGCAGCGCGATCAAGCAGGTCGCCTCGGGCCGCTTCGGGGTGACGTCGGAGTACCTCACCAACGCCGACGACATCCAGATCAAGATGGCGCAGGGTGCCAAGCCCGGCGAGGGCGGCCAGCTGCCCGGGCACAAGGTCTACCCGTGGGTGGCCAAGACCCGGCACTCCACGCCCGGCGTGGGCCTGATCAGCCCCCCGCCGCACCACGACATCTACTCGATCGAGGACCTCGCCCAGCTGATCCACGACCTCAAGAACGCCAACCCGTCGGCGCGCGTGCACGTCAAGCTCGTCGCCGAGGTCGGGGTCGGCACGGTCGCGGCCGGCGTCTCCAAGGCGCACGCCGACGTGGTGCTCATCTCGGGCCACGACGGCGGCACCGGTGCCTCGCCGCTGACGTCGCTCAAGCACGCGGGCGGGCCGTGGGAGCTCGGCCTGGCCGAGACGCAGCAGACCCTGCTGCTCAACGGCCTGCGCGACCGGATCGTCGTGCAGACCGACGGCCAGCTCAAGACCGGCCGCGACGTCGTCGTGGCGGCGCTCCTCGGCGCCGAGGAGTACGGCTTCTCGACCGCGCCGCTGGTGGTCTCGGGCTGCATCATGATGCGGGTCTGCCACCTCGACACCTGTCCGGTCGGCGTCGCCACCCAGAACCCCGTGCTGCGCGAGCGCTACTCCGGCAAGGCCGAGTACGTCGTCAACTTCTTCACCTACATCGCCGAGGAGGTGCGCGAGCTGCTCGCCGAGCTCGGCTTCCGCACCCTCGACGAGGCGATCGGCCACGCCGACGTCCTCGACGCCACCGAGGCGGTCGACCACTGGAAGGCGGCCGGCCTCGACATCGCGCCGGTCTTCCACGTGCCCGAGCTGCACGAGGACTCCGCGCGGCGCCAGGTCCGCGGCCAGGACCACGGCCTCGACAAGGCGCTCGACAACGAGCTGATCGCCCTCAGCGAGCCCGCCCTCGAGCGCGGCGAGCCGGTGCGCGCCCAGCTGACGATCCGCAACGTCAACCGCACCGTCGGCACGATGCTCGGTCACGAGGTCACCAAGCGGCACCGCGCCGAGGGCCTGCCCGAGGGCACGATCGACACGACCTTCACCGGCTCCGCCGGCCAGTCGTTCGGCGCCTTCGTGCCGCGCGGCGTCACGCTGCGCCTCGAGGGCGACGCCAACGACTACGTCGGCAAGGGGCTCTCGGGCGGCCGGCTCGTGGTGCGGCCCGATCGCGACGCGACGTTCGCGGCCAACGAGCACATCATCGCCGGCAACACGCTGGCGTACGGCGCCACGTCGGGCGAGATCTTCGTGCGCGGCGGGGTCGGCGAGCGGTGCGCCGTGCGCAACTCCGGCGCGCACCTGGTCACCGAGGGCGTGGGCGACCACGGCTGCGAGTACATGACCGGCGGCCGCGTGGTCGTGCTCGGCAAGACCGGGCGCAACTTCGCCGCCGGCATGAGCGGCGGTGTCGCCTGGGTGCTCGACCTGAAGGACTTCCGCGTCAACAAGGAGCTCGTCGAGCTCGGTCCCGTCACCGACGAGGCCGCCGAGGAGCTGCACGCGCTGGTCCGGGCCCACGCCGAGGAGACCGGGTCGGTCGTGGCCACCGAGCTGCTGGCCGACTGGGAGACCTCGCTGACCCGCTTCACCGAGATCATCCCGCGTGACTACCGCGTCGTGATGGACGCCAAGGCCAAGGCCGAGGCCGACGGGCTCGACGACCGCGAGGTGGCGAACAAGATGATGGAGGCCCTCCATGGCTGAGTCGCTGACGCACCGCACCGACCACGAGGGAGGTCACCGTGGCTGATCCGAAGGGGTTCCTCAAGCACGGCCGCGAGGTCGCCGACCGGCGCCCGGTCGAGGAGCGCAAGCAGGACTGGAACGAGGTCTACCCGGGTGGGCCCGGGCGCGCCCTGCTGCCGATCATCCGCACCCAGGCCTCGCGCTGCATGGACTGCGGCATCCCGTTCTGCCACCAGGGCTGCCCGCTGGGCAACCTCATCCCCGAGTGGAACGACCTCGTCTACCGCGAGGACTGGGACGCCGCGATCGAGCGGCTGCACGCGACCAACAACTTCCCGGAGTTCACCGGGCGGCTGTGCCCGGCGCCGTGCGAGACCGCCTGCGTGCTCGGGATCAACCAGGACCCGGTGACGATCAAGAACGTCGAGGTCTCGATCATCGACCGCGCCTGGGAGTCCGGCGCAGTGCGTCCGCAGCCGCCGGAGTGGCTCACCGGCCGCACCGTCGCGGTCGTCGGCTCGGGTCCGGCCGGTCTCGCCGCCGCCCAGCAGCTGACGCGTGCGGGTCACACGGTCGCGGTCTACGAGCGTGCCGACAAGATCGGCGGGCTGCTGCGCTACGGCATCCCCGAGTTCAAGATGGAGAAGCAGGTCCTCGACCGGCGGCTCGACCAGATGCGTCGCGAGGGCACGGTCTTCCGGGCCGGCGTCGCGGTGGGGGAGACCCTGACCGGCGACCAGCTGCGCGAGCGCTACGACGCCGTCGTGCTCGCGATGGGCGCGACCGCGGCGCGCGACCTCGACGTACCGGGGCGTGAGCTCGCCGGCATCCACCAGGCGATGGACTACCTGCCGCAGTCCAACCGGGTCTCGGTCGGCGAGCAGGTCGACGACCAGGTCCGTGCCGACGGCCTCGACGTGGTCATCATCGGCGGTGGCGACACCGGTGCCGACTGCCTCGGCACCGCCATCCGCCAGGGCGCCCGGTCGATCACCCAGCTCGAGATCATGGGCAAGCCGGGCGACGACCGCCCCGCCAACCAGCCGTGGCCGACGTACCCGATGCTCTACCGCGTCGCGTCGGCGCACGAGGAGGGCGGCGAGCGGGTCTACTCGGTCTCCACCAAGCAGTTCCTCGGCGACGACGAGGGCCGCGTGCGGGCCCTGCAGCTGGTCGAGGTGCGCTTCGTCGACGGCAAGCTCGAGGAGGTGCCGGGCACCGAGCAGGAGATCCCGGCTCAGCTGGTGCTCTTCGCGATGGGCTTCGTCGGTCCGGAGAAGCCGGGGCTCGTCGAGCAGCTCGGTGTCGACCTCGACCCGCGCGGCAACGTCGCGCGCGACCAGGGCTACCAGACCTCCGTCGAGGGTGTCTTCGCCGCGGGTGACGTGGGCCGGGGGCAGTCGCTGATCGTGTGGGCGATCGCCGAGGGGCGCGCCGCGGCCGCCGCGGTCGACACCTTCCTCAGCGGCTCGACCACCCTGCCGGCGCCGATCCCGCCGACGGAGCGCCCGCTCACCGCCTGACGTCGTTCACCCGGCGGTCGCCGTACGGTTTGGATCGATCAAACCCCGAAGCGCTAGGGTCGGGGGGTGCGTAGAGCCAAGATCGTCTGCACCCTCGGCCCAGCCACCTCCAGCCTCGAGCAGGTGCGAGAGCTCGTCGCCGCCGGCATGGACGTCGCCCGGATGAACCTCTCCCACGGCGACCACGCCGACCACGAGGATGTCTACCGCAACGTGCGGCAGGCCTCCGACGAGTCGGGGCACGGCGTCGGCATCTTCGTCGACCTCCAGGGGCCGAAGATCCGCCTCGCGACCTTCCGCGAGGGCTCGGCCCGGATCCACGCGGGCCAGGCGTTCACCATCACCACCCGCGAGGTCCCGGGCGACAACGAGGTCGCAGGCACGACGTACGCCGGTCTGCCCGGCGACGTGGGCCCGGGCGACCAGATCCTCATCGACGACGGCAAGGTCCGGCTCCGCGTCAGCGAGGTCGACGGCCAGGACGTGCACACCGTCGTGGTCGTCGGTGGGCGCATCAGCAACCACAAGGGCATCAACCTGCCCGGCGTGCCGGTGAGCGTGCCGGCGATGTCGGAGAAGGACATCGCCGACCTGCGCTGGGGGCTGCACCTCGGCGTCGACTTCGTCGCGCTGTCCTTCGTCCGCAACGCCCGTGACGCCGAGGACGTGCGCGACGTGATGCGCGAGGAGGACATCCTCGTGCCCGTCATCGCCAAGATCGAGAAGCCGCAGGCCATCGACAACCTCGACGAGGTCGTCAAGGCCTTCGACGGCTTCATGGTCGCGCGCGGCGACCTCGGCGTGGAGTGCCCGCTCGAGGACGTGCCGTTCCTGCAGAAGCGCGTGGTGGAGAAGGCGCGGCGCAACGCCAAGCCCGTCATCGTCGCCACCCAGATGCTCGAGTCGATGATCAGCGCGCCGGCCCCGACCCGTGCCGAGGCCTCCGACGTCGCCAACGCCGTGCTCGACGGCGCCGACGCGGTGATGCTCTCGGGCGAGACCAGCGTGGGGGAGTACCCCGTCGAGGCCGTGCTGACGATGGCCCGCATCATCAGCTCCACCGAGGACCACGCGCTGCACAGCATGGCCGCGATCGACTGGCAGCCGCGCACCAAGGGCGGTGTCATCGCCAAGGCCGCGGCCGAGGTCGCCGAGCGCGTGGGCGCGAAGTACCTCGTCGCCTTCACCCAGAGCGGCGACTCCGCCAAGCGGCTCTCGCGCTACCGCGGGCCGGTCCCGGTGCTGGCCTTCACCCCCGAGTCGCAGGTGCGCTCGCAGCTCTCGCTCACGTGGGGGGTGGAGACCTTCCAGACCGCGGCGGTCGAGCACACCGACGAGATGGTGCGCCAGGTCGACGAACAGCTGCTCGCCATCGGCCGCGTCACCGAGGGCGACCTCGTCGTCATCATCGCCGGCAGCCCGCCCGGCATCCCCGGCTCCACCAACGCGCTGCGCGTGCACCGCATGGGCGACGCCATCAACGAGACGGCGCCCGCCTACCGCCGCTGAGCCGACGTCGTCGGGGGCGCGGCACGAGTGCCCCGGGTGGGACTCGAACCCACACTGGACGGTGTTTGAGACCGCTTCCTCTGCCGTTGGGATACCGGGGCCACGGGCGCTGCTGGCAGGGCGGCGGACACGCTATCCCACGCCCACTACGCTGCTCCCCGTGACCGTCCCCCCTGCGTCGTCTGGCTCGCCCGTGCGCCGTGTCGTCGTCGCCGACGACGAGGGCCTGATCCGTCTCGACCTGGTCGAGATGCTGGGCGAGCTGGGCTACGAGGTGGTCGGCGAGGCCGCCGACGGCGAGCGCGCGGTCGAGCTGGTCCAGTCCGAGCGACCCGACCTCGTGCTGATGGACGTGCGCATGCCGCGCCTCGACGGCATCGCGGCGGCCGAGCGGATCGCACGCGACCGGCTGGCGCCGGTGGTCATGCTGACGGCCTTCTCGCAGCGCGACCTGGTCGAGCGTGCGCGCGACGCCGGGGCGATGGCGTACCTCGTCAAGCCGTTCTCGCGCGACGACCTGGTGCCCGCCATCGAGATGGCCGTGAGCCGGTTTGCCGAGGTCACGCAGCTGGAGGCGGAGGTCGCCGACCTCCAGGACCGGCTCGAGACGCGCAAGGCGCTCGACCGGGCCAAGAGCGTGCTGCAGGAGCAGCTCGGCGTCAGCGAGCCGGAGGCGTTCCGCTGGATCCAGAAGACCGCGATGGACCTGCGGCTGAGCATGCGACAGGTGGCCGAGGGGGTCGTCGAGCACGGTCCCGCCCTCCGCGGGAGCTGAGTCGTAGGTCACGAATCGGCAACGACGCGAGTCGTGACCATCTCGTGCTCCCGGCGACGGTCGTGCAGCGGATAACTTGCGTCCCGCAGAACACTTGCC
This sequence comes from Nocardioides marmoraquaticus, assembly GCF_054777915.1. Classification (NCBI taxonomy): domain Bacteria; kingdom Bacillati; phylum Actinomycetota; class Actinomycetes; order Propionibacteriales; family Nocardioidaceae; genus Nocardioides; species Nocardioides marmoraquaticus. Next base: position 25,664 of record NZ_BAAHAA010000021.1, read on the forward strand.
CGGACGTCGTCCGGACCGACCTAGTGAGCCCGGAGGCCACATGACCCGCACATCCCGTGCCATCCGCCTGGGAGCCCCGCTCGCCACGGCGCTGCTCGTCCTGTCCGCCTGCGGCTCGGGCGGCAGCGGCGACGGTGGCTCCGACAGCCCCGACGCCGGTGCGTCGGAGTCGGCGAGCAGCGACTTCGAGCAGGGTGACGGCACCCTGACCGTCGGATCGCTGCTGCCGCAGACCGGTGACCTCGCCTTCCTCGGCCCGCCGGAGTTCGCCGGCGTCGACCTCGCGATCCAGGACATCAACGAGGCCGGCGGCGTGCTCGGCCAGGACGTCGTGGGCGTCAAGTCCGACTCCGGCGACGGCACCCCCGACATCGCGAGCGCCTCGGTCGACGAGCTCTTCGCCAAGAACGTCGACGTCATCGTCGGCGCCGCGGCCTCGGGCGTCTCGGTCAGCGTCATCGACAAGATCACCGGCAACGGCACCGTCCACTTCTCCCCGGCCAACACCGCGGCGGGCTTCGACACCTACGAGGACAACGGGCTCTACTTCCGCACCGCCCCCTCCGACGCCCTCCAGGGCAAGGTGCTGGCGCAGACCGCGATCGAGGACGGCTTCAGCAACGTCGCGATCATGGCCCGCCAGGACTTCTACGGCGAGGGTCTCGCGAACCAGGCCGAGTCGTCCCTCGAGGAGGGCGGCGCGACCGTCGCCGACAAGGTGCTCTACTCCGCCGACGCGCAGAACTTCACCGCCGAGGTCAACCAGATCGCGGCCACGAGTCCCGACGCGCTGATCCTGGTGGGCTTCGAGGAGACCACCAAGATCGTCCCGCAGCTGATCTCCAAGGGGATCGGTCCCCAGGACATCCAGATCTACTTCGTCGACGGCAACCTCGCGGACTACTCCGACGAGAACTTCGACCTGAGCGGTGTCAAGGGCACGGTGCCCGTCGCGGCCGACCCCGACCCCGGCTTCACCGACCGCCTGCTGGAGATCGACCCCAAGCTCAAGGACTTCAGCTACGGCCCGCAGTCCTACGACGCCGTCATCATCAGCGCGCTGGCGGCCGTCGCGGCTGGCAACGACAACGGCGAGGCCGTCGGCTCGGAGATCATCAACGTCACCAAGGACGGCACCGAGTGCACCGAGTACGGTGAGTGCGCCCAGCTGCTCGAGGACGGCGAGGACATCGACTACCAGGGTGCCTCCGGTCCGACCGACATGAACGACACCGGCAGCCCCGCCGCCGGCACGATCGGCATCAACGAGTACAAGAAGGGCAACACCTACGAGCAGATCGACACGGTCTCCGGCACCACCGACTGAGTCGAGCACCCGCTCGCAGCCCTGCTGAGACGAGCCCCCCGGCCCCACGTGGGCCGGGGGGCTTCGTCGTGCAGAGGCAGCGGCGGCGGGGGCAGCGGCGGCGGGGGCAGCGGTGGTGGGGCCGGGGACGACGAGAGCCCCCGTCCGGGTGGGACGGGGGCTGTCGGCGTCGTGGAGCGGGTGACTACTCCTGGCCGAGCGTGCCGAGGTAGAGCTCGATGACCTTGGGGTCGTTGGCGAGGCCCTGGCCGGTGCCGGTGTAGGCGTTGCGGCCCTGGTCGAGCACGTAGCCGCGGTCGCAGATCTGCAGGCAGCGCTTGGCGTTCTGCTCGACCATGACCACGGAGACGCCGGCGCGGTTGATGTGGCGGGTCTGCACGAAGACCTCGTCCTGCATGACCGGCGACAGGCCGGCGGAGGGCTCGTCGAGCAGCAGCACCGAGGGGTTCATCATCAGCGCGCGGCCCATCGCGACCATCTGCCGCTCACCGCCCGAGAGCGACCCGGCGCGCTGCGCGCGGCGGTCGTGCAGGGCGGGGAACAGGCTGCCGACGAACTCGAAGCGCTCCTTGAACGACGAGGGTCGCTGGTAGGCACCCATCTCGAGGTTCTCCTGGATGGTGAGGGAGGGGAAGACGTTGTTGGTCTGCGGCACGAAGCCGATCCCCTTGGTCACCAGGGCGTCGGCACGCTGGTTGGTGATGTCCTCGCCCTTGAGCGTCACCGAGCCGGTCTTGACCTTGACCAGGCCGAAGAGCGCCTTGAGCAGCGTCGACTTGCCGGCGCCGTTGGGGCCGATGATGCCGACGAGCTCGCCCTCCTTGCAGTAGAGGTCGGCGCCGTTGAGGATGTTGACGCCCGGCAGGTAGCCGGCGATCAGCTCGTCGGCGCGCAGCACGGCGCCCTCGGCGGCCTCGACGTGGGCGCTGCGGTCGACGGCGGGTGCCTCGGTCACGGGGTCTCCTCGGTGTGCTCGGCCTCGATCTCGGCCTGGGCCTCGGCCCGGATGCGGTCCTCGACGTCCTCGCTGAGGTCCTGGTCGTGGTGCGAGCCGAGGTAGGCGTCGATGACGCGCTGGTCGCTCATCACCGCGTCGGGCGGGCCCTCCGCGACGACCTTGCCCTGCGCCATGACGATGACCCAGTCGGAGATGTCGCGGACCATGTCCATGTCGTGCTCGACGAAGAGCACCGAGCGACCCTCGTCGCGCAGCGACTTCACGTGGCCGAGCAGCGACTGCTTGAGCGCAGGGTTCACGCCGGCCATCGGCTCGTCGAGCATGACGAGCTCCGGGTCGGCCATCAGCGCGCGCGCCATCTCGAGCAGCTTGCGCTGGCCGCCGGACAGAGAGCCAGCGAAGTCCTCGCGCTTCTTGTGCAGCAGGAAGCGCTCGAGCAGGTCGTCGGCGCGCTCGGTGTTGGCGGCCTCCTGCCTCGCCCACAGCGGTCGGAACATGGCCGAGAACAGGCCCTCGCCCTTCTGGCCGGTGGCGCCGACGCGCATGTTCTCGATGACGGTCAGGCGCGAGAGCACCTTGGTCAGCTGGAAGGTGCGCACCATGCCGCGCCGGGCGATCTTGTACGCCGCCACCTTGTTGAGGTCGCGGCCGTTGAACGACCAGGTCCCCTCGTTGGGCCGGTCGAAGCCGGTCAGCAGGTTGAAGAAGGTGGTCTTGCCGGCGCCGTTGGGGCCGATCAGGGCGGTGATGACGCCGCGCTGCACCTCGACGTGCTCGACGTCGACGGCGGTGAGGCCGCCGAACTGCCGCTTGATGCCGTGGGCGACGAGGATCGGGTCGGGCTTGGACGCGCCCGGCTCGTGCTCGACGTCCTTGAGCGCCGCGCGCGCGGCCTGGGTGGTGCCGGTACCTGTCTCAGCGGGCATCGATGGCCAGCTCCCTCCGGTCGCCGAAGATTCCCTGGGGTCGGAAGATCATCAGCAGCATCAGTCCCAGGCCGAGGAAGATGAAGCGCATCAGGCTCGCCTGGTTGGGGTCCATGATCGCGTTCGGGATCAAGGGGTCGGTGCCCGACGTCGCCTGGGAGAAGAAGCCGCCCAGCAGGCTGATCAGGAACCAGAAGATGACCGCGCCCGCGACCGGGCCGAGCACCCGGGCCGCACCACCGATGAGGAGCACGGTGTAGGCGAAGAAGGTGACGTCGGTGGCGAAGAACGACGGGCCGACCGCCGCGGAGCGCAGCGCGACGGCGAAGCCTGCGAGCGCACCGAAGACACCACCGATGACGAGCGACTGCATCTTGTAGGCGTAGACGTTCTTGCCGAGCGATCGCACGGCGTCCTCGTCCTCGCGGATCGACTTCAGCACGCGGCCCCACGGGCTGCGCATCAGCAGCCAGACTATGACGCAGCTGACGGCGACCATCAGCCAGCCGACGGTCATCACCCACAGCGTGTAGGCGTCCCAGCGGAACATGCCGGGGATGCCGATGCCGTCGGAGTACGGGTTGGCCTGGCGGAAGCCGCGGATGAAGTCGGTCAGGCCGTCCTGGCCGCCGAAGGTGCCGGAGAACGTCGCCGCGCTCACGGTCTGCCGGATCACCTCGGCCGCCGCGATGGTGACGATGGCGAGGTAGTCGGCTCGCAGCCGCAGCGTCGGGACGCCGAGCAGCAGTGCCAGCAGGACGGCCAGGATGATGCCGACCACGACGCCTGCCCACAGCGAGGTGGAGAAGATCGTGACGGCTCCGGCGACGGAGTAGCCGGCGACCATCATGAAGCCGGCCTGGCCGAAGTTGAGCAGTCCGGTGTAGCCGAAGTGCACGTTGAGGCCGATGGCGGCGAGGCAGTAGATGATCGCCGTCGGCCCGAGGGCTTGCTGGATCGCGCTGCCGAGCAGGCTCAAGAAGTCCATGTGTCTCTCTCCCTCAGCCGATCCGCTGAGCCTTGCCGAGGAGGCCCTGCGGACGGAACAGCAGGACCACGATGAGCACCAGCAGGGCACCGACGAACTTGAACTCCGCCGGGATCACCAGCGTGGTCAGCTCGGTGAAGAGCCCGATGATGAAGGCGCCGAGGATGGCGCCCCAGATGGTGCCGAGACCGCCGAGGACGACCGCGGCGAACACGAGCAGCAGGATCTTGAAGCCGATCTGGTAGTCGAAGCCCTGCGTCAGGCCGAGCAGGGCGCCGGACAGGCCCGCCAGCGCGGCCCCACCGATCCAGACCAGGTTGATGACGCGCTCGACGTTGATGCCGGTCGCGCTCGAGAGCGCCGGGTTGTCGGAGACCGCGCGGGTCGCCTTGCCGACGCGGGTGTAGCGCAGGAACGCCGTCGCGCCCACGAGCGTCAGCATCGCCACCACGAAGACGATCAGCTCCTTGGGCGTCACGAGCACGGGCCCGATCTCCCACGGCGTGACGCTGGCGTACTGCGAGTAGTTGCGGCTCTGCGCGCCGGCGAAGTACTGGTAGAGGTTCCGCAGGAAGATCGACAGACCGATGCTGACGATCATCATGGCGATGACGCCCGTGCCGCGGCTGCGCAGCGGACGCCACAGCGCCGCGTCGTTGAGCCAGCCGAAGGCCCCGGACACCAGGAACGCGACGACCACGGCGACGACCACGGTGATGTTGGCGCCGCCGATCGAGATCTGGCCCGGCAGCCGGTCGACGGCGAAGGCGACCAGGGCCCCGAAGGTGATCAGCTCGCCGTGGGCGAAGTTGGTCAGCCCCGTGGTGCCGAAGATCATCGACAGGCCCAGAGCAGCCATCGCGAGCAGCGCCGAGAAGACGAGGCCGCCGACGGCCAGCTGCAGCGCCCGGACGCCGACGCTGCCCTGGCCGGGCAGCGGGTCACCGATGGGGAAGGTGACGGTCTGGTCCTGGTCGGTCGAGATGCTGACGGTCAGCTCGACCTGCTCGGGGTTGCGGAGCGCGGCGCCGTCGGGCAGCGAGTCCTCGTCGATGGCGACGGTGAACTCCTTGCCGAGGGCGCTGATCGGGTCGCCGGGGATGGCGATGTCGAAGACGCCGGACTCGTCGGTCTCGACCGAGTCGACCTCGGCGCCGCCGACCTCGGTGACGGTGACCGTCACGCCCGGCACGGGGGCGGGCGGGTCCTCGCGGGTGTCGCGCAGGCAGCCCCGGATATGGATGGAGTCGTCGGACTCGTCCTTCTCCGGGTACTGGCAGGCCTGCCCGGCGGCGGCCGCCACCGGCGCCACCGACGCGGGTGTCGCGGGCGACGCGGCGTGCGCGGTCAGGGGGGCGAGCACGGCGAGCGCCGTGACGAGCAGCGCCCCGACCACCCCGAGGAGGTGCCTGAGGGGTCGAGATCGTGGGGAGTGCAATGTTCCTCCGTTCGACACCGAACCGGGGTCTGCCGGTCAGTCCGGTGCTGGACAATACAGAGCGCGACCGCCGTTGCCGCCCGCCCGAGCGCCCCCGTTGCCAGAGCGTTACCTACAGGGCGGAGGTCAACCAGACCAGCAGCGGCGCGACCACCAGCGCGGGCAGCAGGTCGGCTACCTTCACCTGCTTCAGGTCGAGCAGCCGCATCGCGACGCCGACGAGCAGCAGACCGCCCGTGGCGGTCAGGGCCGCGAGGTGGGCGTCGGGGACGACGTCGCCCAGTGCCGCGCCGACCAGTGTGAGCCCGCCCTGCACCACCACCAGGGCGAGCACCGAGGCGGCCACGCCCCAGCCGAACGCCGCGGCGAACGCGATCGAGGCGAAGCCGTCGAGCGCCGACTTCAGCAGCAGCTGCTCGGCGCCGCCGCCGAGGCCCTCCTCGATCGAGCCGAGGATGGTCAGCGGGCCGACGCAGAAGACCAGCGAGGCGACCACGAAGCCCTGCACGAAGCGGGCGCGCGCCGCGTCGGCCCCGGTGCCTGCTGCGGTGTCGGGGGCGGTGTCGGGGGCGATGTCGGGGGCCGGCGCACGGGTGAGGCGGCGCTGGAGGACGACGCCGAGGTGCTCGAGCCGGTCCTCGAGGCGCAGCAGCGAGCCCACGATGCCGCCCAGGAGCACGGCACCGAGAACGACCAGCACCGGGGCGCTGTCACCGACCGCCTCCGCGAGGGCGGGGTCGCCGACGGCCAGCGCCGAGGAGGCGGCGATCAGCAGCGTCACCAGCCCGAGGCCGTCGGTCACGACGGTGCGCGTACGCTCGGGAAGGCGGTCGCCCGCGAGGGCCCCGATCGTGGTGCCCACCAGCACGGTGGCCACGTTGACGACGGTGCCGATCCCCGGGAACAATCGATCTCCTTGATCCTGCAACTACAGCGTTGCGCCCCCCAACTCTCCCTCACCACCGCCCTGACCGTCATGGCGGCCCGTCACCGCCGAGGAGGCCCCGGTGCGCCAGGCGCCTTCCGTGCGTGAGGCCGAGCCCGACGACGCGACCGCCCTGCTGCTGCTCTGGTCGAGCGTGGCCCCGGCGACCGAGACGGGGGAGCAGGCAGTGGTCGACGCGGCCCGGGCGCTGGCCAACCTCGCCGCCAACCCCGACGAGCGCCTGCTCGTCGCGGAGGAGGGTGAGGAGATCGTCGCCGCCCTGCACCTCCAGCGCGGCACCATCTCCCCGCTGTCGCTCGAGACCGCGGTGCACACCAGCTACCTGCTGGTGCGGCCCGACTGCCGGCGCCACGGCCACGCCCACGCCCTGATGGAGGCGGCGGTCTCGTGGGCGGAGGAGAAGGATGTCGCCCAGGTCACGGCCTTCACCGACGGCAGCCGCGAGAACAACCGGTTCCTGGCACGCCTGGGCCTGGCCACGGTGGCCACCGTGCGGCTGTCGAGCACGGGCGGGCTGCGCAAGAAGCTCGCCAGCGACCGGGCCGGCGCCGCCCGTCCCGGCAACCGCCACCTGGTCGAGGTGCTGGCCGCCCGGCGCAGCGCGCGCCGACGGCAGGGCAGCGCCTGACACGCGCGCGGAGGGCTGTCGCAACCCGGCGTTAGGGTCGCCACGTGGTCCCCCCAGCACCCGCCTCCTCGTCCTCTGCCGAGCGTCCGCGCCTGCTCCTGCTCGACGGCCACTCGCTGGCCTACCGCGCGTTCTTCGCGCTGCCGGTGGAGAACTTCTCGACCGCCTCGGGACAGCACACCAACGCGGTCTACGGCTTCACCTCGATGCTGGTCAACGTGCTGCGCGACGAGCAGCCGACGCACGTCGTCGTGGCCTTCGACCGCTCGCGGCAGACCTTCCGGCTCGAGGAGTACGCCGACTACAAGGCCAAGCGCAACAAGACGCCCGACGAGTTCAGCAGCCAGCTCTCCATCCTGCGCCAGCTGCTCGACACCTTCGCGATCCGCCACCTCAGCCACGCGGGCTACGAGGCCGACGACATCATCGCGACCCTCACCACCGAGGCCCTCGACGACGGCTTCGAGGTGCTGATCCTCACCGGCGACCGCGACTCGCTGCAGCTGGTCACCCCCGACTCCACGGTGCTCTACCCGATGCGGGGCGTCTCCGAGCTCGCCCGCATGACCCCCGAGGCGGTCGAGACCAAGTACGGCGTCCCGCCGCACCGCTACCCCGAGCTCGCCGCGCTCGTCGGCGAGGACGCCGACAACCTCCCGGGGATCCCGGGCGTCGGCCCCAAGACCGCCGCCAAGTGGATCGACACCTACGACGGTCTCGACAACCTGCTCGCCCGCGCCGAGGAGGTCAAGGGCAAGGCCGGCGACAACCTGCGGGCGCACCTCGACGACGTCATGCGCAACCGTCGCCTCAACGCCCTGGTCCGCGACCTCTCCCTCGAGCTCGGCACCGACGACCTCGGCCGTCAGGAGTGGGACCGGCAGGCGGCCCTCGCGCTGCTCGACGAGCTGGAGTTCCGCGGCGAGCTGCGCACCCGCATCCTCGACACGCTGGCACCCGAGCAGGAGCCGGTCGCCGAGGAGGGCTTCGAGCTGGTCGGCCGCACCGTGCCGGCGGGCGAGGTGGCAGGCTTCCTCGAGGGTCTCGACCGCGAGCCGGTGGGCCTGCACGTCCGGGGTGCGTGGGGCGCCGGCACGGGCCGGGTCGACGGTCTGGCGCTCGCCCTGCCCGGCGGCGAGGCGGCGTACGTCGACCTCGCGGGGCTGACCCCCGACGACGACGCCGCGCTGGGGGCGTGGCTCGCCGACGTCGAGCGGCCCAAGGTGCTGCACGACGCCAACGGCGCGCTGCTCGCGATGGGCGGCCAGGGCCTGGTGCTCCGCGGCCTGGCGACCGACACCGCGCTCATGGCCTACCTCGTGGCGCCCGACCAGCGCGCCTACGCCCTGGCCGACCTGACGCTGCGCTACCTCAAGCGCGAGCTGCGCCAGGAGTCGACCGAGCAGCAAGACGCGTTGTTCGAGACCGGCGACGAGGTCGCCGAGACCGCCATGCTCCATGCCCGCGCGACGCTCGACCTGGCCGAGGTGCTGCGCGAGGAGCTCGACGCCCGCGGGGGGTCGACGCTGCTCGCCGACATCGAGCTGCCGCTGGTCGAGGTGCTCGTCGACCTCGAGCGGGTCGGCATCGCGGTCGACGCCGACTTCCTCGCCGGTCTCGAGTCCGACTTCGGCGACGGGGTCCGCGAGGCCGCCGAGGCGGCGTACGAGGTGATCGGGCGCGAGATCAACCTGGGCTCGCCCAAGCAGCTGCAGGTGGTGCTCTTCGACGAGCTCGCCATGCCGAAGACCAAGCGCACCAAGACCGGCTGGACGACCGACGCCGACGCGCTGGCCACGCTCTACGAGAAGACCGAGCACCCGTTCCTGCAGCACCTGCTGCGCCACCGTGACGTGATCCGGCTGCGCCAGACCGTCGAGGGCCTGCTCAAGACCGTGGCGGGCGACGGCCGCATCCACACCACCTACAACCAGACCATCGCCGCGACCGGCCGGCTGTCGTCGACCGACCCCAACCTGCAGAACATCCCCGTGCGCACCGAGGCGGGGCGACGCATCCGCGAGGGCTTCGTGGTGGGGGAGGGCTACGAGTCGCTGCTGACCGCCGACTACTCGCAGATCGAGATGCGGATCATGGCGCACCTGTCCGAGGACGCCGGCATCATCGAGGCCTTCCGCTCCGGGCACGACTTCCACTCGGTCACCGCCGCCCGGGTCTTCGACACCGAGCCCGACGCGGTCACTGGCGAGATGCGCGCCAAGATCAAGGCGATGAACTACGGCCTCGCCTACGGGTTGTCGGCCTTCGGCCTCTCCCAGCAGCTGCGCATCGACACCTCCGAGGCCCGCGGGCTGATGGACGAGTACTTCGAGACCTTCGGCGGGGTGCGCGACTACCTCGCCGGCGTGGTCGACGAGGCGCGCCGCTCCGGGTTCACCGAGACCATCTTCGGCCGGCGCCGCTACCTGCCCGACCTCACCAGCGACAACCGGCAGCGGCGCGAGACCGCCGAGCGCATGGCGCTCAACGCCCCGATCCAGGGCTCGGCCGCCGACATCATCAAGGTCGCGATGCTGCGGGTGCACGAGGCGCTGCAGGCCGAGGGCCTGCGCTCACGCACGCTGCTGCAGGTGCACGACGAGCTCGTGCTCGAGGTCGCGCCGGGCGAGCGCGAGCCGCTCGAGGCGCTGGTGCGGGCGCAGATGGCCTCGGCGGCCGAGCTGACCGTGCCGCTCGACGTCTCGGTCGGCTTCGGCCGGTCGTGGCACGAGGCCGCCCACTAGCGCGCTACGGGCGCCGGGCGGGCTCGGCCTGCGGCTCGACGACCTCGGCGGTCGTCTCGGTGTCGCGTCGCAGACCGGCGACCAGCAGCACCGCCAGCACCACGGAGTCGACGGCCAGCACGACCAGGGCGAGGTCGGTCGCGTCGCCGACCCCGCGGGAGAGCGCGACGACGGCCACCAGCCCGGCCCACACGGCGTACACCGCTCTGCGTGCCTGGCGTGCCACGACTCCGTAGACGAGCAGCTGCAGCATCGCGAGCACGGTGCCGAGGATGGCGAAGAGCCACAGGCGGTCCTGGATCTCGACGTACTGCGGACCGCCGACGAAGACGAGCGCGACCCGGCTCAGCAGCCACGACGCCAGCACGCTGCCCGCGCCCAGCACCAGGATCAGGGCGAGGCTGCGCAGCAGGGCCCCGCGGCGCTCCTCGTCCTCCGACATGGTCGGGAACGCCACGATGACGACGAACTGCGGCAGGAACAGCACCGCCTTGACCAGGATCAGCCCACCGGCGTAGAGGCCGGCGTCGTGGGCGTCGAGCACGTCGCGCGCCACGATGATGTCGGCGTTCGACAGCGCCAGGAACGCCAGCAGCGCGTGGGAGTTGCGGAAGGTCTCGCGCAGCACCTGGCCCGCGGAGTGGTCTCCCGTCGAGGTCGGGACGCGGCGGTGCGCGGAGCGGCGCAGCGCCCACCACCCGACCAGCACGGGGGCCCAGAAGGCGACCGCGACGCCGAGGGTGGCCATCGACTCCGACGGCTCCACCAGCAGCAGCAGGGTGCCGATCACGAGCCGGGGCAGCCCGGCCGCGACGTAGAGCAGCGCGAGGGAGGTCCAGCGTCGCTCGCCCTGCAGGATGCCGGCCTGCCCGCCCATCAGGGTCATCGGGAACGCCGTCACCGCGACGAGCAGCGCGGTGGGCAGGCTGCCGAGCCGCAGCAGCCCGTCGATCAGCGGCGAGAACGCCAGGCACACCACGGTGAGCACCGCCGAGGCCCCCACCGAGACCCGGACGACGCTGCGCTCGACGGCGGCCACCGAGCCCGGCTCGGCCGCGACCCGGCGGGCGCCGGTGGTCTGGAGGCCGAGCTGCAGGACGCTCAGCACGAGCAACAGGCCCATGACCGCGGCGAAGGCCCCGTACGGGCCCGGGCCCAGCAGCCGGGCGGCCACCATGGTGTAGCCGTAGGTGGAGACGTTCATGACCACCAGGGCCACGGCCATCACGGTGCCCGTCGCGTACCACGGGGCGCGGGCCCCTGCGGTCGTGCTGTCGGACCTCGTCACACCCGGAGCCTACGGGCACCATGTCTCCCGTGCTGTCGGAGCGGGGACGTGAGGTCGTGGTCGGCGCCTGGGTCCTGCTGCTCTGCGCGCTGCTCCTCGGACCAGCGCTCGCACCGGGCTTCCTGCTGACCTTCGACATGGTCTGGGTGCCCGACCTGGCCCTGACCCGCGACGCGGTGGGGGTCGGCAGCGCGCTGCCCCGGGCCGTGCCGTCCGACGCCGTCGTCGCGGTGATCGACCAGGTCGTCCCGGGCTCGCTGCTGCAGAAGGTCGTGCTCCTCGGCGCGCTGGTCGGGGGCGGCGTCGGCGTGGCCCGGCTGCTCCGGCCCGAGCTGCTCCTGGCCCGCCTCGTCGCCGCCGCGGCGTACGTCTGGAACCCGCTCGTGGTCGAGCGCCTCGTGATGGGCCACTGGCCGCTGCTGGTCGCGCTGGGGGTCGCCCCGTGGCTGTGGGTCTGCCTGCGCTCCTGGCGCTCCGGTCCGCCGCCCGCGGCACTGTGGTGGCTCGTGCCGCTGGGCAGCCTCGCGGCGAGCTCGGGGCTGACCACGGCACTGCTCGTGGCCGCCGCGACGCCGTGGCGGCGAGCCCGGGCCGTCGGCCTGCTGCTCCTGGTGGGCAACCTGCCGTGGATCGTCACCGGGCTGCTACATGCCGGCAGCGCCACGACCGACCCAGCGGCCGCGGCTCGGTTCGCGCTCGCCGAGGAGGGTGTCGTCCCCGGGCCGGTCGCGGCGCTGACCCTGGGTGGGATCTGGAACTCCGAGGTGGTGCCGGGGTCCCGTGAGGGCGCGCTGGCCTGGCTGGTCCCGGTCGTGGTGCTCCCGCTCGCCGTGGTGGGGCTCCGGTCCCTCGCGGCGGAGCTCGACCGGCGCACGTGGTGGGCCCTGGTCGGGTGCTGGGCGGTCGGGTGGGTGGGCGCGACCCTGACCTGGGCGGCCCCGAGCGTCACGGCGACCGTCGCCTCCGCCGTCCCGGGCGGCGGCGTGCTGCGCGACGGCGGCCGGCTGCTGGTGCTGTGCGCCCCGCTGCTGGCGCTCGCGCTCGGGCGCGGCGCCCAGGCCGTCGTCCTCGCGCTGCCCTCGGCGGCGCGGGTCGGCGCCGGGCTCGGCCTGCTCGCGCTCCCGGTCGCCCTGCTGCCGGGGGTGGCCTGGGGTGCGGGCGCGGGCCTGCGGGCGGTGTCCTACCCCGCGGACCACGAGGCCGCCCGGGCCGTGGTGGCCGACGTGGAGCGGCGGGGCGACACCGTCCTGCTCCCGTTCACGTCCTACCGTGCGCCGAGCTGGAACGGAGGTCGTAAGGTCCTGGACCCCACCGGTCGCTACCTCGGGGTCGACGTCGTCCAGGACGACGTCCTGGCGATCGACGGCGAGCCGCTGGCGGGGGAGGACCCGCGGGCCGCGACGGTGCGGGCCGCCCTCGAGGACGCCGCCGACCCGGTCTCCCGCCGTGCGGCCCTCGAGCGGCTGGGCATCGGGGTCGCGGTGACCGACCTCGGCGCGGGCGCGCCACCGGACGTCGAGGGGACGGTCCTGCTCGACGGCGACACGCTGCTGGTGCAGCGTCTGCCCGGTGCCGTCGCGCCTCCCGGACCGCCGCGGTGGTGGTGGCCGCCCGTCCTGGTGGCCTGGGCGGCGTACGCCGCCGGGCTCGCGGTGCCGCTGGCGCGGGCGGCCAGACGCGGGTGGCGCAGGCACCTCGGGCACGAGGTCTAGACAGCGGTGGAGGTCGGGAAAGGATCGGCCGCGCCGGATGCGGCGCGTGCTCGTACCCGGTGGTAACGTCCCCGGCTGAGTCCCAGGGAGGGAAATCACCGTGTTCACGTCAGTCCTCACCACTGTCGGCAGTGTCATCGCAGGTGGCGCGATCGCCGCCGTCGGCGTCGTCGGTCTCGTCAACAGCCAGACGTCCGCGCCCGAGCAGTCGCCGACCAACGTCGACCAGCCCGTCGTCGTCGACTACGGCTCCAACTGACGCACGGGGCCCCCGCCCCGGCCTCGTCATGAGCCCGTCGTCCACGGCGCCGCTCGACCACTCCCGTCACGACCTCGACGGCACCCAGGTGGTCTTCCTCAGCTGGCGTGACACCCGCAACCCCGAGGGTGGGGGAGCCGAGCGCTACCTCGAGCAGGTCGCCCGTGGGCTGGCCGCCCGCGGGGTCCGCGTGACCGTGTTCTGCGCCGCCCACGAGCAGGCGCCGGGCGACGAGGTCGTCGACGGCGTCCGCTTCGTGCGCCGCGGCAGCAAGACCAGCGTCTACGCCGCCGGGGTGCGCGCCCTGCGTCGTGGTGAGCTCGGCGAGCCGGACCTCGTCGTCGACGTCCAGAACGGCATGCCGTTCTTCTCGCGGCTCGGCACCCGCGCGCCGGTGACGGTGCTCGTGCACCACGTGCACCGCGAGCAGTGGCCCGTCGTCTACCCCGGCCTGGTCGGTCGCGTCGGCTGGTGGCTCGAGCGGCGGGTCGCCCCACGCTTCTACCGCCGCAGCCAGTACGTCGCCGTGTCGCGGGCGACCCGCCACGAGCTCACCCGGCTCGGCGTCGACCACCACCGGGTCGCCGTCGTGCACAACGGCACCGACCCGGCCCTGCCGGTGGCGACCGCCCGCTCGTCCAGCCCGACGCTGGTGACCGTGGGCAGGCTCGTGCCGCACAAGCAGGTCGAGCACGCGATCGACACCGCCGTCGCGCTGCGACCGCGCCACCCGGGCCTCCGCCTGCACGTGGTCGGCGGCGGCTGGTGGGAGGAGCAGCTGCGCGAGCACGCCTCCCGGGTCGACCCCGCGGGCGACGTCGTCGTCTTCGAGGGCGAGGTCGACGAGCAGCGCAAGCACGAGCTCTACGCCCAGGCGTGGCTGCAGCTGCTGCCGTCGCTCAAGGAGGGGTGGGGCCTGGTCGTCGGCGAGGCCGGCATGCACGCCACCCCCACCGTCGCCTACACCTCGGCGGGCGGCACCCGCGAGTCGGTCGAGCACGACGTCTCCGGGCTGCTGGTCGACGACCAGGACGAGCTCACCGCCGCGGTCGACGGCCTGCTGGGCGACCCCGAGCGGCTCGAGAAGCTGTCCGACGGTGCGGTGCGGGTCAGCCACACCTTCACCTGGGAGCACACCCAGGAGTCCTTCGCCCGGGTGCTGGGCGAGACGCTCGCCGGCCGCTACGTCGCGGAGCAGGACCCCGCGCTGTGACCCGGGTCCGGACCCGGGCGACGCTGCGTCGCTCGGTCCACCTCCTCACCGAGTTCCGGCACGAGCAGGACGACCCGGCGCGCTTCTACGGCGCGCTCGCCCGCGACTCCGCCGACCAGCTCGCCGGGGTCGTCGACCTCGACGGGGCGCTGATGCTCGACGTGGGCGGCGGCCCGGGCTACTTCCGCGACGCCTTCACCGCGCGGGGGGCGTCGTACGTCGCCCTCGACGCGGACGCCGGTGAGCTGGCGGGCCAGGGCGACATCCACCGGGGCACCGTCGTCGGCAGCGGGATGCAGCTGCCCTTCCGCGACGACGTGGTCGACGTCTGCTACTCCAGCAACGTGCTCGAGCACGTGCCCGACCCGTGGCGGATGGCCGAGGAGATGGTCCGGGTGACCCGACCGGGCGGCACCGTCTTCCTCAGCTGGACCGTCTGGTGGGGCCCGCACGGGGGCCACGAGACCGCGCCCTGGCACTACCTCGGGGGCCGCCGGGCCCGCCGTCGCTACCGCCGCCGGCACGGCCACGAGCCCAAGAACCGCTTCGGCGAGAGCCTGTTCCGCGTCACCGTGCGCGACGGGCTGCGCTGGGCGCGCACGCAGCAGGGCGCCGACGTCGTCGCCGTGCTGCCGCGCTACCACCCCTGGTGGGCCTGGTGGGTGGTGCGGGTGCCGGTGCTGCGCGAGGTGGTGACGTGGAACCTCGTCCTGGTGCTGCGACGACGCTGACCACGCCCGAGGACTCCCCGCGCCGGATCACGGCGTGGCGCCTCGTGGCGGCCTGCGGGCTACTCGTGGGGCTCGCCTTCGTGCAGGACGCGGGACTCGTGGTCCCCGACACCAAGCTCGACCTCGTCCTCGACCCCGGGCGCTTCCTCGAGCGGGCGCTCCACCTCTGGGACCCGGCGAGCGCCCTCGGGCAGCTGCAGAACCAGGCCTACGGCTACCTGTGGCCGATGGGCCCGTTCTTCTGGTTCGGCGACCTGGTCGGGGCCCCTGGGTGGGCGGTCCAGCGCGGCTGGTGGGCGCTGGTGCTCTGCACCGCGTTCCTCGGAGCTGCCCTGGTGACGCGGGCCCTCGGGGTCCGCTCCGACGTGGCGGTCGTGGCCGCCGGGCTGGCCTACGCGCTGTCGCCCCGCCTGCTGACGGTGCTCGGGCCCATCTCGATCGAGGGCTGGCCCAGCGCCCTGGCGCCCTGGGTGCTGCTCCCGCTCGTCGTGGGCTCGACCCGCGGTGATCCCCGTCGCGCGGCCGCCCTGTCGGGCCTCGCCGTCGCCATGGTCGGCGGGGTCAACGCGGCGGCCACCGCGGCGGTGCTGCCCCTGGGGGTGCTGTGGTTGCTCACGCGCGAGCGTGGTCCCCGGCGCACCGCGCTGATGGTGTGGTGGCCCGTCTTCACCGCCCTCGGCACGTTGTGGTGGCTGGTGCCGCTGTTCACCCTCGGGGCCTACAGCCCGCCCTTCCTCGACTTCATCGAGAGCGCGTCGATCACGACCTTCCCGACGACCGTCTTCGACGCCCTGCGGGGCACCTCCAACTGGGTCCCGTACGTCAGCGGCTCCTCACGGGCGGGCAACGACCTGCTCGTCCAGGGCAGCCTCGCCGTGATGAGCGCCGTGGTGGTGGCGCTGGGCCTGGTCGGCCTGCTCGACCGGCGCCAGCCGCACCGGTGGTTCCTCGGTCTCGGCCTGCTGGCGGGGCTGCTGCTCGTCACCATGGGACACCTCGGCTCGGTGCAGGGTCTGCTGGCCCAACCGTTGCACGCGGCGCTCGACGGTGCCCTCGCCCCGCTGCGCAACGTGCACAAGTTCGACCCGGTCGTGCGCCTGCCCCTGGTGGTGGGTCTCGGGTGGGCGGTGCAGCGGCTGCTCTCGGCCCGGTCGCGCGACGGCGCTGTCGTGCTGGCGACGGGCGCCCTCGCCCTGGCGCTCGCGGTGTCCCCCGCGCTGGTGGGTCGCCTCGCGCCGGGCGGCGCGTTCGCGGAGGTGCCCGGGTACTGGAGCGAGGCAGCCGCCTGGCTGGCGCAGGAGGGTGGCGAGCCGGACACGACGCTGCTGCTGCCCGGCACCGCGTTCGGCGACTACCTGTGGGGTCGTCCGCAGGACGAGCCGATGCAGTCCCTGGCGCGCTCCGACTGGGCGGTGCGCAACCAGATCCCCCTGACACCTCCGGGGGGGATCCGCGCCCTCGACCGGGTCGAGGGCGCGATCGCGCGGGGCGAGGGGTCGGCCTCGCTCACGGCAGCCCTGCACCGACTCGGCGTGGACCGGCTGCTCGTGCGCAACGACGTCCGCCCGGACCCCGACGTGCCCGAGCCGGCGCTGGTCAGGCAGGCGCTGCTGGGCTCCCCGGGCATCCGGCTCGAGCGCTCGTTCGGACCCGAGGTCGGGGGGGCGGCGTACCTCTACGACGGAGGCACGCGGGTGCTGGTCGACGGTGGGCGGCGCGAGCAGCGTCGGGCCCTCGAGGTGTGGCGCGTCGACCCGGTGGGCCCGGCCGCCCAGGCGGACGTCGCCACGACCGGACGACCCGCGGTCGTCGTCGGTGGCCCGGAGGACGTGATGGACCTCGAGGAGCTCCGCGTCGTGCCGCCTGGTGCCGGCACCGTGCTGGCGCCCGACGTGCCCGGGCGAGACCTGGAGGGGGCCTGGGACGGCCTGCTCGCCGACGCCCCGCTCGTCCTGACCGACGGGCTGCGAGCGCGCGAGCGTGACTTCGCCCGGGTCCACGACGGCTACGGGCCCGTGCGCGTCCCGGGAGAAGCACGCCGTACGAGCAACCCGACGGCCGACTACCTCCTGCCGTCGCAGGTGCCGTGGACGACGCGGGCCCGGCTCACCGGCGTCGCCGCGGTCGAGGCGTCGTCGAGCGCGTCGGACCCGACCGCCCTCGGGGGCGCCGACCGGGGCCGGTTGCCCTTCGCCGCCGTCGACGGTGACGCCGGCACCCAGTGGAGCGCCGACCGGGGGTCGACGCAGGCCGACCGGTGGACCGTCAGGCTGACGTCGCCGCGAGAGCTGGGCAGCGTCTCGCTGACCGCCGGCAGCGCGGCGGCGGCGCGCCAGCGCGTCCGGGTCAGCACGCCGACGTGGACGAGCGACCCGGTCGCCCTCGGTCCGGGACGCACCGCGGTCGTGCCCGTCGGCGGTCGCGCGGCCTCCGAGGTCACGGTCAGCCTGGTCGGCAGCCTCGGGACCCTCGCGCTCGGCGAGGTGGAGCTGCCCGGCGTGCAGGCGGGGAGGCGGCTCGACCTGCCGCGACTGCCCGCCGAGTGGGGTGACCCCGACGTCGTCGTGCTGCGCTCCGACCTGGACACCCGTCGCGGCTGCGTCGAGGTCGGCACGGCCGTGCGCTGCTCCCCGACCCTCGTGCGCGACGGCGAGGAGGCCGCCGGGACCGTTCGGCGGCTGGTGCTGCGGGAGGGCGGGGAGCACCGGGCTGACCTGCGGGTCCGTCCGCGTCCGGGGCCCGGTCTGACCGCCCTGCTCGTCGGTGCGCAGCCGGTCAACGCGCTGGCGTCGTCGGTCGGCGTGCCCGATCCGCGGGCGTCCGCGCTGGCCGCCGTCGACGGCGACCCGGGCTCGGCCTGGCTCGCGTCGTCCGAGGACCTCCGCCCGACGCTCCGGCTGTCGTGGCTGCGTCCCCAGGACGTCACCGGGGTGCGGCTCGTGGTGCCCGACGCCACGCCCGTCGCCCGCCCGAGCGAGGTGGTGGTCCGGTGGGACGGCGGCGAGGCCGCCGTCACGCTGGACGGCGACGGCGCCGCGGAGCTGCCCGCCTTCAGCAGCACCTACGTCGAGGTCGAGGTGACCTCCTCCGAGCCCGCGGTCGACCTCGCCGGCCAGGCCGGTGCCGACCTGCCCGTCGGGATCGCGGAGCTGTCGGTCGAGGGTGCTGCGTCGTTGCCGTTGGTGCCGTCCACGCGGGTCCGGACGCGACCCTGCGGCACCGGGCCCACGGTGGAGCTGCAGGGCGTCGCGCTGCAGAGCTCCGTGACGGCCTCCGACGCGCAGCTGCTGGCCGGTGACGCGGTCGACGCCGACCTGTGCGACCCCGAGGACGTCACCTCCGTGGACCTCGAGGGGGGCGTGGTCGACGTCGTCGCCCGCCCCTCCGAGGCCTTCGACCTCGACAGCCTGGTGCTCACGCGGTCCGCCGGCACGGAGGCCCAGGGCGTCGTCCGCGCGACGCTGGACCGCCGGGGCCCGTCCGACGCCACGGTCGCGATGCCGGGGGCCGGACTGCTGGCGCTGCCCCACAACGCGAACCCGGGCTGGACCGCCCGGACCCCCGACGGGAGCGCTCCGGCAGCCGTCGTCGACGGGTGGCGGCAGGGATTCGTGCTCGGCTCCGGCCGTGACGTGCAGCTCCGGTTCGCCCCCGACACGGTCTACCGCTGGGGTCTCGGCGCCGGGCTCCTGCTCCTGGCGGCGACAGCGGGGCTGGCGCTGTGGCCCGGCCGGCGGGCCCGCCACCGCCGCGACCTCGCCGCGGTGGCGTCGGCCGGTCCGTCGTACCTGCTCGCGGGAGCGACCGCCGTCGCCGCCGGGCTCCTGGTCGCCGGGTGGCCGGGGCTGGCGCTCGCGGTGCCGGTCGCGCTGGTCGCCCGCCGCCTGCCGCAGGCCGGGGCGTACGGCGTCGCGGGGACCGTGCTCGTCGCCGGCGCCGCCTACCTGGTCCGGCCCTGGACCGACCCCGCCGGCTGGGCGGGTGAGCTGGCCTGGCCGGCCTACCTCGCGCTGGCGCCGGTGCTCGTGGCGCTGGCCCTCGCGGGGGAGCGATCCACCCGGCGCCCGGGCCAGCCGCGCAACCGCATGGCCGGAAGCTCGACCAGGCGGTAGGAGAGCTCGGCCGCGACGAGGCTCACCACGACGGTGGCGAGCCAGATCTGGGGCAGCCGACCCTCGAAGAGGCTCCAGCCGGTCACCCACATCACGCCGTGCAGGACCGGCAGGTGCAGGCAGAAGACGCCGAAGGAGATGACCCCGAGGTGCCGGCACCAGGGGTGCTGCAGGACGGCGTGGTAACGCCCGGCCGGGTCGGTGGACAGCGCGCTGAGCACGACGAGGCCGCCGACGACCGCGTAGGCCACGTGCTTGACCAGCGTCTCGCCGGCCGTCGGCAGCACGAGCAGGGTGGGGCCCGCGAGTGGCGTGGCCGAGACCAGCAGCGCGCCGCCGGCCAGCGCCCAGCACACCCCGGGTTGGCGTCCGAGGGCCAGCACGGCCACGCTCACGCGACCGGCGCGGCCCGACGTGTGCAGCACGTGCACGAGCGCGAGGGCGAGGCCGACCGCGAACCAGCTGAGGTAGCCGGGCAGCCACTGACCGGGCAGGCCAGGGAGGTCGGCGTCCGTCGCCGGCACGACGAGGTGCCAGGCGACCGAGACGGCGACCATGACGCCGAGGACCACGGCGCACCGCCCGGTCCGGAGACCCCCCGGCCCCCGTGCGGACCGGCCACGCCCGACCGCGAGCAGCATGACGAGCGGGAGCAGCAGGTAGAAGGCCACCTCGACCGAGAGGCTCCACATCTGCGTGAGCCCGGCGGGGAGCGCGTCGGCCACGTAGGTGTCGAGCATGAGCAGCGTCGTCAGCCACTTCAGCGGCCCCCGAGAGGGGTCCTGGGTGACGAAGGTCAGGGCCAGCACCACGGTCACGACGTACAGAGGCACGATGCGCAGCACGCGGTGCCACAGGTAGCGGCCCGTCGCCGGGCGGGGTCCGCCGCGCTGGGCCGCCGCGAACCAGGGCCGGGAGAGCAGGAACCCCGACAGCACGAAGAAGATGGCCACGCCCACGTCGAGGCGGGCCAGGACGACCCCCCACACCCCCTGGGCGGTGTACGACCCCGCCCAGAAGGCGACGTGGGTCGTCAGCACGGCCAGCGCCCCGACCCCGCGCACGGTGTCGAGCCCGGGCAGGTAGGCAGGGCGAGGCGCTCGGGACGCCTCGGCGGTGGCGGGTGGACTGCTCATGGCACCGGCCAGCCTAGGCGCGGGCCGCGGTCGGTGACCTGCGTCCGTCATGGAGCCGCCCCCGCCACGAGGTCGCCGACCTCCGCGCGGTCGACGCACACGTCGGAGGACCCGTCGACGACATCGACGGTCACGGCCTCGAGGTCGCCCCCCTGCAGCAGGAACAGGCTGCCGACGCCGGCGCGGAGTCGTTCGCGCACGATCGTCCCGCCCGCCTCGACCTGGACCTCGGCGTCGCTGCCGGCGAGGTAGGCCACGCGCATCCAGGCGGCCCCGGGGGCGACCGCTCGCTCGAACGGCAGGGTCACCGGCTCGCCCGGCCGCGCGGCCCACCCGCACCCGGCCACCGGACCGGGTCGCGTGGCGGCGGTGGCGGCGAGTGCCGCCTCGTGCACCGAGCCGTCGTCGTCCACGACGTAGAGGTCGGTCGACACGGTCGACAGCTCGGCCGGACCGTCGAGGGCGTCGACCAGGGTGCGGGTGTTGTTGCGCGGGAACACGAGCGGGTCGAGCACGGCACGGGGGGTCCGCGTCTCTGCGAGGTCGACCGGCCCGAGAGCGGCCAGGTCGAGGGCGAGACGGCTCACGTAGGGCTCGCTGGCGTTGTCGTGGTGCCAGTAGCGGGCGTAGCCCGCGGTGCTGGCGACGCCCCCGACGAGCACGGCGGCGGTCGCGACGACCACGAGCAGCCGGGACGGACCACGGACCCGGGGTCCCGGTCGCGGGGCGCTGCCGCCGGAGGCACCGGGCAGCGGCATCAGGGCGAGGGCGAGCGCCAGGCACAGCAGGCCCCCCGACTCGACGAGGAAGCGGTACTCGCGGCCCGCGGCCGTGCCGACCTCGCCGCGGGTGCCCGCGACCAGCACGACCAGCACGGCTGCGTGGGCCAGGGCGATGCCCCACCCACGCAGGGTGTCCGTGCGCCGGGCGGCCACCCAGGCCACGACGCCACCGAGCAGCACCCAGGCGAGCACGACGCCGAGCGGGCCGACGTCGGCCAGTGCGGTCGGCGGTGCCTCGTCGGTCCAGCGCCAGGGTCCGCCGACCGCCCCGAGCGGCAGGGTGGCGCCCAGGGCGAGGGCGAGCAGCGTCGCGGCCTCGCCGGGCTGCGGCCACGCCGTCACCTGCTCGACCTGCGTCACGTAGTAGGCGGTGTAGGCGGCGCCGAGCACGACCAGCGACAGGGCGGGGAGGGCGTGGCCCCGCAGCAGTGCCACCACCCGCTGCACGGGACGCCCGGTGGCGAAGTAGGCGAAGGAGATCGCCGCGAGCACGGGCAGCGTCAACACCGCGCGCACGTCGAAGGCCAGGCCGACGCCGACGGCCACCACCGTCGCGCCCAGCCACCCAGCCCTGCGGGTGCGCATCGTCTCGACCCAGCAGGCGATGGCGCAGAACAGCGCGGCCTGGACGGCGACGAGGTTGATGGCCGCGGCCCACCAGACCAGGGCCGGGAGGGTGGTCGCGGTCGTGAGGAAGACCGCGAGCGGCACCAGCACGCCGGCGCGGGCGCCGAAGAGGCGCAGCAGCATCCACGCGAAGCTCGCCGAGGCCACCGCCTGGAGGCCGAGCGAGGTGGTCGCCGCCGCGCGCCAGCTCGCGGGGCCCTGCTCCGCGACCCACCAGATCAGCGCCCGGGCCCCTGGCATCAGGTGGCCGTTGTAGGGGGTCAGCAGCCAGGAGGCGTCGAGGGAGGCCGAACGGGCGTCGCTGAGGTAGACGTAGTCGTCGAGGAAGAAGTACGCCGGGACGACCACCCAGGCGCGCAGCGCCATCGACAGCGTGACCATGACCGCTGCGCAGACCACCACCTCGACCGGCTGCCAGGGGTGTTCCCAGGCCCGGTCGAGGCTCCCGCGGACCCGGGCGACGGCGCGGCGCGCCGGACCGTGCGCCGCGTGCTCACGGTGGTGCGGACCCGGCTCCGGGACCGGCCCCGGACCGGAGGCCCGGGCGCCCTGCCGAGTCGTCGCGCCCTCCACGTCGCGCAGTCTCGCACGGGGTGGGGCGCGTCCGAGGCGTACGCCTCGGTGGGTGGTCGAGACCAGTAGGAGCCCCACGCGGGGCCGATTGCGCCCTGATGTTACCGATGGGTTAACGTGCCCGCCGTCACACGTTCTGGGGAGGACATGCACATGCGCAAGCTCGCGCCCGTTCTGGTCGGTCTAGGGGCGTTCCTGCTCGTCGCAGGACTCGTCGCCGCGCTGTGGGCGCCCGGCGTCGTCAAGAAGACGCCGCTCGACGTCGACAGCCTGACGCTGCTCGAGGGCCAGGCGGCCCGGCTCGACTCCGCGACCGGCGAGCTGGCCGACCCTCGGCCCATCGTGGCCCGCAGCGTCAGCCAGGTCGACTCCGAGGCCTCCGACTCGGAGTTCGTCGTCTTCACCAGCAGCCAGTGCGCGTTCTTCGCCGAGGGCGACACCAGCGAGTGCGCCGGGCCGCAGGACGACCGCGCCCTCAGCCTGACCGACGACGTCTTCGCGACCGACCGCGTCACCGCGCTGTCCACGAACGACGCTCCCGGACTGCCCGACGACGCGGAGCCGCACGAGGGCGTAGTCAACAAGTGGCCCTTCGACGCCGAGCAGAAGACCTACCCCTACTGGGACGGCACCGCGGGCCAGGCGGTCGACGCCGTCTTCGACCGCACCGAGGACGTCGACGGGCTGGAGGTCAACGTCTACTCCGTGGTCGTCGACGAGGCCCCGATCGAGATCCTCGAGGGCACGACCGGCACCTACAGCTCCGACAAGGAGGTCTGGGTCGACCCGACCACGGGCTCGATCATCAACCAGATCGACTCCCAGCAGCGCTTCCTCGACGACGGCACGCAGGTGCTCGACCTCGACATCGCCTTCACCGACGAGCAGGTCGCCGACAACGTCGCCTCCGCCGAGGACAGCATCTCCTCGCTGCGCCTGATCACCTTCTGGGTGCCGGTCATCGGCATCGTGGGCGGCGGCCTGCTGCTGCTCGCCGGCATCGTCCTGACGCTCCGCGCACGACGTCGTGCTGCCGGCGAGTACGTCGAGGACACCCGCGTCGAGCAGACCGTCTGACGCTCAGCGGTCCTTGCGCGTCACGAACAGCGCCGTGCCCGGGGTCAGCAGGCCCCGGGTACGGCTCCACCCGCCCCAGACGTAGTCGTGGTCGTCGGGCCACTGCGGCTCGTGCAGGTCGAGCACCGTGAACCCCGACCGCGACAGGGCGCCCACCCAGTCACCGAGCGTGCGGTGGTGCTCGACGTACCTCGTGGCGCCGGTCTCGGCGTCGACCTCGACGTAGGGCGTGCGGTCCCAGTACGACTGCGTCGCCGTCAGGCCGTCCTGGCCCGGGTCGTCGGGGAAGGACCACCGCGTCGGGTGGGTGACGGAGAACGCGAACCGACCACCTGGACGCAGCACCCGTGCCACGTCGTGCACGAGCGCCGGTGCGTCGGCGACGAACTGCAGGGCGCCGAAGGCCGAGAACACGACGTCGAAGGCGGCGTCGCGCACGGGCAGCGCCGCGCCCGACGCGCACAGCGTCGGTACCCGCACGCCGTGCTCCTCGTCGAGGCGGCGGCTGTGCTGCAGCTGGCGCATCGACACGTCGACCCCGACCGGCCTGCCGCCGCGCTGCAGCACCCAGCGCGAGCACTGCCCGGCGCCGGAGCCGATCTCGAGCACGTCGCGGTCGCGGACGTCGCCCAGCGCTCCGACGGTGTCCTCCCGAAGCCCCTCGGGACCCCACAGGAAACCCGTGTCGCCGAGGAACTCGCCATGGGTCGACTGGTACTCGTCGGCGTAGGCGTCCCAGTCGGCGCGGTTGGCCAGCAGCGACTCGGTCTCGTCGACCGGCCGGCGCTCGGGGCGTACGGCGCTCACCCGACGAGGCTAGTGCCCGGGGCGTGACAGGGTGGCGCGGTGCCCGCCCAGCCCGACCCGCAGCCCGACCCGCAGCCGGACCTGGTGCCCGAGCTGCGGCCGCTCGAGGGCGGCTGGAGCGGCGAGACCTTCGCGGCCGAGGTGGCGGGGGAGCGCACGGTGGTGAGGGTGTACGCCGGCCGCTCGGCCGCGCGGGGACCGCTCGCCCCGGAGGTCGACGCCGCCCTGCTGCAGCTGGTCGCCCCGGTGCTGCCGGTCCCACGGGTGCTGGAGGCGCGTCGCGGCGACCCGGTCCACGACCTGCCCGGTCTGCTGGTGACCTCCTGGGTGGCGGGGGAGCGGCTCGACGACCTCCTCCCGCGGCTCGACGCCGCCGCCCACGCGGTCGTCGGGCGTCACGTCGGCACGCTGCTGGGTCGCCTGGGCCTCGTGCTGCAGCCGCGCGCCGGCTTCTTCGCCGACGCGTCCCTCGTCGCCTCCGGCACGCTGGCGGAGCTGCCCGAGTGGGTCGAAGGGCACCGCGACCGACTGCCCGCCGACGCGCGCGAGGGTCTCGACGACCTCGTCGTCGAGGCCGACGACCTGCTGGCCGAGGACCCCCGCCGGGTGCTCGTGCACGGCGACCTGAACCCGAAGAACGTCCTCGTCGACCCCGCGACGCTCGCGGTCACCGGGCTGCTCGACTGGGAGCTCGCCCACGCCGGCCACCCGTGGGCCGACCTCGGCAACCTGCTGCGCCACCTCGAGCCCGACGAGCGCGGTCGCTCGCTCGTCCGCACGGCCCTGGCGTCGTACGCCGCCCTGGTGCCGGAGGTGCCCCGCGACGTGCTGGCGCGTGCCGAGGCGGCCGACGTGCCGGCCCTCGTCGAGCTGGCCGCGCGGCCGGACGCGACCCCGCCCGTCGACCTGGCGCGGCACCGGCTGCGGGGCCTGCTGGAGAGCGTGGGCGGGGGCCGCGGCCTCGGTTGGACCTGGCGCGAGACGGGCGCGTAGACTCGCATACTGCGCCAGAGGTCTGCGTGTGTCTCGGACAGAGCAGGCTCTCGCTCGCTGTTGCTCGTTGCTCCGGCCGCTCGTCGGTCGGGGATCTTCTCGTGATGGTGAAACGGACCTCGGGGCGTGCCCGCACGACTCCACCCATCCGAAGGCCCCACTTACTCCATGACGATCACCCCCACGATCACTGACGCACCCCAGGTCGCCGTCAACGACATCGGCTCGGCCGAGGAGTTCCTCGCCGCGATCGACGCGACCATCAAGTACTTCAACGACGGCGACATCGTCGACGGCACCATCGTCAAGGTCGACCGTGACGAGGTCCTCCTCGACATCGGCTACAAGACCGAGGGCGTCATCCCCTCGCGCGAGCTGTCCATCAAGCACGACGTCGACCCCCACGAGGTCGTCGAGGTCGGCGACAAGGTCGAGGCGCTCGTCCTCCAGAAGGAGGACAAGGAGGGTCGCCTGATCCTGTCCAAGAAGCGCGCCCAGTACGAGCGCGCCTGGGGCACGATCGAGCAGGTCAAGGAGGAGGACGGCGTCGTCGAGGGCACCGTCATCGAGGTCGTCAAGGGCGGCCTGATCCTCGACATCGGGCTGCGCGGCTTCCTGCCCGCCTCGCTCGTCGAGATGCGCCGCGTGCGCGACCTGCAGCCCTACGTGGGCCAGACGCTCGAGGCCAAGATCATCGAGCTCGACAAGAACCGCAACAACGTGGTGCTCAGCCGCCGCGCCTGGCTGGAGCAGACCCAGTCCGAGGTGCGCCACGGCTTCCTGACCCAGCTGCAGAAGGGCCAGATCCGCAAGGGCGTCGTCTCCTCGATCGTCAACTTCGGTGCCTTCGTCGACCTCGGCGGGGTCGACGGCCTGGTGCACGTCTCCGAGCTGTCGTGGAAGCACATCGACCACCCGAGCGAGGTCGTCACCGTCGGTGACGAGGTCACCGTCGAGGTGCTCGACGTCGACATGGAGCGCGAGCGGGTCTCGCTGTCGCTCAAGGCGACGCAGGAGGACCCCTGGCAGCACTTCGCCCGCACCCACCAGATCGGCCAGATCGTGCCGGGCAAGGTCACCAAGCTGGTGCCCTTCGGCTCGTTCGTCCGCGTCGAGGAGGGCATCGAGGGCCTGGTGCACATCTCCGAGCTCGCCGAGCGTCACGTCGAGATCCCGGAGCAGGTCGTCCAGGTCAACGACGACGTCATGGTCAAGATCATCGACATCGACCTGGAGCGTCGTCGGATCTCGCTCTCGCTCAAGCAGGCCAACGAGACGGCCGTCTCCACCGACGCGGAGGAGTTCGACCCGACCCTCTACGGCATGAGCGCCACCTACGACGACCAGGGCAACTACATCTACCCCGAGGGCTTCGACCCCGAGACCGGTGAGTGGCTCGAGGGCTTCGAGGACCAGCGCAAGACCTGGGAGGACGAGTACGCCCAGGCCCGCGCCCGCTGGGAGGCCCACGTCAAGCAGCAGGCCGAGGCCAAGCAGGCCGAGATCGAGGCCGGCCAGGCGACGTCGTACTCCAGCGGCGGCAGCGACGACACCGGTGCGCAGAGCGACACCGGTGGCTCGCTGGCCAGCGACGAGGCGCTGCAGGCGCTCCGCGAGAAGCTGACCGGCGGCCAGTAGGGCGTCAGACGCGACGTAGGCCCGCTCCCGACTCGGTCGGAGGCGGGCCTTCGTCGTACGTCGGCGGTGGTCACGGACGGGCGGGCGTTCAGGCGGCGGTGTCGTACCACGCCCGGGGCGCGTGCTCGGCGTGGTGGCTGCGCGGCGGGGCGAAGCCGTGGGAGCGCGGGTCGTGGCGCAGGACGTGCACGAGGGCGTATCCCCAGACGACGGTGGACAGGACGGCGAGGAGGACGAGAAGGGTCATGGCAGTAATCATGCGCTCGTCCAGATCCTGCCACCAGTGGCAGGCTTGCCCCTCTACGTTGATTTCCTGCCACACGCGAGGCATCCTGGGGTCGTGCTGACGAACGTGGCGGTCGTGGTGGCCGACGGCGTGACCGCCTTCGAGCTGGGGCTGGTGTGCGAGGCCTTCGGCGTCGACCGCGCCGACGACGGCGTGCCGCCCGTCGACTTCGCCGTCTGCGGCGAGGGGCGTCGTCCCGTGAGGTCGTCGGGCGGCTTCACCCTGGTGCCCGACCACGACCTCGACCGGGTCGCCGCTGCAGACCTCGTGGTCGTCCCGGCCTTCGACGCCGCAGTGCCCACCGGGCTGCTCGAGGTCCTGCGTGCCGCGCACGCGCGCGGGGCGAGGCTGCTGTCGGTGTGCTCGGGTGCCTTCGTCCTCGGCGCGGCCGGTCTGCTCGACGGCGTGGCCTGCACGACCCACTGGCGCCACACCGAGGAGCTGGCGCAGCGCTTCCCCCTGGCCGAGGTCGTGCCAGAGGTGCTCTACGTCGACGCTGGTCAGGTGGTCACCAGCGCCGGCACGGCCGCGGGGCTCGACGCCTGCCTGCACCTGTGGCGCCAGGCCCACGGAGCTGCGGTCGCCAGCGCCGTCGCCCGTCGCATGGTGGTGCCGCTGCAGCGCGAGGGCGGTCAGGCGCAGTACGTCGCCCGTCCCGTCGCCGAGTGCGAGGCCGACACCCTCGCCCCGGTGCTCGCGTGGGCCAGCGAGCACCTGGCCGACGACCTCGGCGTCGAGGAGCTCGCCCGACGGGCGCTGCTCTCGCCGCGCACCTTCGCGCGACGCTTCCGCGACGAGACCGGCACCACCCCGCACGCCTGGGTCACCTCGCAGCGGGTCGCCGAGGCCGAGCGGCTGCTCGAGACCACCGACCGGTCGGTCGAGCAGGTCGCCCACGACGTCGGCTTCGCCGGCGCCGCGACGCTGCGCCACCAGTTCCAGCGGGCCCGCGGCGTCAGCCCCCAGTCCTACCGGCGCACCTTCCGGTGCGCCGAGCCGGCCTAGCCGGCGGCTCGGCGTCGCTCACGGACCGATGACGCCCGCGGCGCGGCCGACCTCGGCGTAGGCCTCGGCCAGCGTCGCCACCGTCTCGTGGGCGTTGAGGCCGCTGGGGTTGGGCACCACCCACAGCTCGGCCCCGGCGAGGGGCTCGGGCTGGCGCCCCTGCTGCGCCGTACGCCGGGCGAAGGCCTGCCGGTAGGCGGTGACGCCGGCGACCGCGACCACGGTCGGTCGCCGCTCGGCGACGAGCCGCTCGAGGCGCAGCCCGCCCTCGCGCAGCTCGGTGGTGGTCAGCTCGGACGCCTTGGCCGTGGCGCGCGGCGCGAGGTTGGTGATGCCGAGGCCCCGGTCGGTGAAGCGCGCCCGGTCGGCGTCGGTCATGCCGGCCGCCGGGTCGACGGGCTCGAGGAGCACGCCCGCGCGGAGCAGGGCGGGGTAGAACCGGTTGCCCGGGTGGGCGAAGTGCGTCTGGACGGCCGCCGTCCACAGCCCGGGGTTGATGCCGACGAAGAGCAGCCGCAGGGGCCGGTCCGCCGGTGGCAGCAGGTCGGGAACCTCGCGGTCGCGGTGGGCCTCCAGCTCGGCGCGGGTGGGGCTCATCGCGGCTCCAGCAGGTCCGGCAGGTCGAGGCGCCTGACCTTGCCGGTCGGGGTGCGGGGCAGGGAGTGGAGGTGGTGGTACTCCTGGGGGCGCTTGGCCGGCGCGAGGTGCTCCTCGGCGTGGGCGCGCAGCCCGGCCTCGTCGGCCGCGCCGACGACCGCGGCGCAGACCCGCTGTCCCCACCGCTCGTCGGGCACGCCGAAGACGGCGACGTCGGCCACGCCGTCGAGCTCGGCCAGCACCCGCTCGACCTCGGCGGGGTAGACGTTGACGCCGCCGCTGATGACGAGGTCCTCGCGTCGGCCGTCGAGCCAGACGTGTCCGTCGTCGTCGATGCGTCCGAGGTCACCCACGCTGAACGCCGGCCCGGACGGGGTGTCGCGCCACGCCGCCGCCGTCTTGTCCGGAGCGCCGAGGTAGGTGAAGCGCGCGTGCTCCGGCACCACGCACCACAGTCGGCCGTCGGGGTCGGCGAGCATCGTCCGTCCGGGCCTCGCCCTGCCGAGCGTGCCGGGGCGCTCCAGCCAGTCCTCGCTGCGGCAGGCGGTGAACTGCCCCTCGGTGGAGCCGTAGAACTCCCAGGTCGAGCCCGCGGGGAACTGCTCGACCAGGCGTCGCTTGACCCACTCGGGGCAGGGCGCCCCGGCGTGGGCGACGAGCCGGAAGCAGTCGAGGTCGGGGGCACCGTGCTCGTCCCAGTGCACGAAGAGGCGCTGCAGGTGGGCCGGAACGCAGAACACCGTGGTCGGGCGCTCGCGCACGATCGAGCGGGTGACCCGCTCCGGGTCGAACGGGCCGGGCACGACCACCCGGCCGCCTGCCAGGTGGGTGCCCATCGCGAAGCGGAGCGGCGCGGAGTGGTGGATCGGGCTGAGCACGAGGAAGGTGTCGTCGGGGGAGAACGACCACAGCTCACGCTCCTCGGCCAGCAGGGCCTCGGCCTGGTCGTCGGGGAGCAGTCCCGACCAGACTCCCTTGGGGCGACCGGTGGTGCCGCTGGTGAGGTGGATCGGCCGGCCGCGCGGCGGCCCGAGCGCCGGGTCGTCAGGGTACGCCGCCAGCAGCTCCGGCACCTGAGCGGGGTCGGTGACGACCAGGACGGGCTGGAGGTCGGCCAGCAGCCCCTCGCGCTCCGAGGGCCGCAGCGCGACGTCCATCGGCACCGGGAAGACCCCGCGGCGCAGCAGGGCGGCGACCAGGGCGACGTACGCCGCCGAGCCGGGCACGAGCAGCACGACCCGGTCGCCGGCGGTCAGGGGCGGCGTCATGCGTCCGATCCTGCCAAGAACCGAGGGGTTCCTGCGCCGGGTCCGCGAGCGCGCCGAGGAGCAGCGGCGCCGCCACCGCGAGGACCGGTTGCGCCGCGAGCGTGAGGAACGGGGAGAGACGTCGGGGGGATGAGGCCCCCGCGGGGCGGGTACGTTCGAACACATGAGCGAAGCACCTCACGACCAGACGTCCGACGACCAGGCCACCCGCGACCCCGCCGGTGAGACCCTCGGCAGCAGCACCCCGGAGGCGGGTGCCGAGCGCGACCCCCAGGAGTGGGTCACCGGAGACGAGCCCATGACCGGGCCGCAGCGCAGCTACCTCGACAACCTCGCCCGGCAGGCGGGCGAGGAGCTGCCCGCCGACCTCACCAAGGCCGAGGCGAGCGAGCACATCGAGCGCCTCCAGGCCAAGACCGGCGGCGGGGGCGACGGCCAGCAGCAGGCATGATGCCCGCATGCGAACCGTGCGCTGCGGCCTGACCGGAGGGGTGGCGTCGGGCAAGAGCACCGCGTCCGTCGCGTTCGTCGACCTCGGGGCGGTGCTCGTCGACGCCGACGTGATCGCCCGCGAGGTCGTCGCCGCCGGCACCCCCGGTCTGGCGGCCGTCGTGGACGGCTTCGGCGACGCGCTGCTCACCCCCGACGGCGAGCTCGACCGGCCCGCGATGGGTGCGCTCGTGTTCGCGGACGAGTCGGCGCGCCGTCGCCTCGAGGCGATCGTGCACCCGCTGGTCTACGAGCGCGTCGCCGAGCTCGAGGCGCAGGCGCCGGAGGGATCGGTCGTGGTGCACGACATCCCGCTCCTCGTCGAGAACGACCGCGCCGGCGACTTCGACGCCGTCGTGGTCGTCGACGTGCCCGCCGAGGTGCAGCTCGACCGCATGGTACGGCTGCGCGGCTGGAGCGAGGCCGACGCTCGCGCGCGCCTCGGGGCCCAGGCGACCCGCGAGCAGCGGCTCGCCGTCGCGACGCACGTCGTCGACAACACCGGCACCCGCGACGACCTCCGCGAGCGCGTCGCAGAGGTGTGGGCCGAGCTCGAGGCGCTGGTCTCAGCGGGTCCCGGGACGGCCGGATGACCAGGCCGGGCTCCGGGACCCGCTGAGCGGTCTGGAGGTGCTCAGGCCGCCAGGTCGGGGTCGGCGATCTTGCGCAGCTTGTTGATCGCCTCGCGCTCGAGCTGGCGCACGCGCTCGGCGGAGATGCCGTGACGCGCGCCGATGTCGGCCAGCTTGTGCTGACGGCCGTCGACCAGGCCGTAGCGCGAGCGCACGATGTCGGCCGAGCGGTCGTCGAGCAGGCCGACCAGGGTGTTGAGGCGGTCGCGGGACTCGGTGTCGAGCACCGTGAGGTCGGGACCCGGCGCGCTCTCCTGGGCGATCAGGTCGCCGAGCGAGGTGTCGCCGTCCTCGTCGACCGGCGTGTCGAGGCTGACGTGGTCGCGGCCCCAGGACAGCAGGTCGAGGACGCGGTCGATGTCCATGCCGAGCTCGGAGGCGATCTCCTCGGGCTCGGGGTCGCGGCCCAGCTGGCGCTCGAGCGTGCGGCGCGCGGAGCCGACCTGGTTGAGCTCCTCCACGACGTGCACCGGCAGCCGCACGACGCGGGCCTGCTGGGCGATGCCGCGGGTGATGGCCTGCCGGACCCACCAGGTGGCGTAGGTCGAGAACTTGTAGCCCTTGGCGTAGTCGAACTTCTCGACCGCGCGGATCAGGCCGGTGTTGCCCTCCTGGATCAGGTCGAGCATCGGCATCTGGCTGCGGCCGTACTTGCGTGCGATCGAGACGACGAGGCGGAGGTTGGCGTTGATGAAGCGCTGCATCGCACGCTCGCCCTCCTCGACCAGCCACTCCAGCTCGGCCTGGTTGGCCTGCTTGGGGGCGCCACCCTTGCGACGTCCGACACGGCCCTGCTCGAGCAGCTTGGCGGCGAGCATGCCGGCCTCGATCGTCTTCGACAGCTCCACCTCGGTGGCGGCGTCGAGCAGCGGCGTGCGGGCGATCTCGTCGAGGTAGAGGCCGACGCTGTCGCGGCCCTCGATCTCGCGGTCGTTGCGGGTGGTGGTCGTGGTAGCCATCGCCGTCGTCCCTTCGTGCTCGGTCGTCGGAGAAGGTCGACGACCCTGTGGTGTCCAACGCCGAGAGGTGTCCAGACCTTCCCGGAGTCGGCACGGCGCCCGCTGCTGGCGCCTCACCGGTACAGACGCTTCGGTACCCCGCGGAGTTGCACTCGACGCGGCTTCTCAGACAACTCTCAGTCAGGGTCGTCGGGGTCGTGCTCGGGGCGGGGCCAGTGGTGCAGCGCGGGGTCGTCGGCCCGGATGCTGCGCACGCGTCCGGGCCCGGTCTCGGCCGTCTCGAAGCGCACCGTGACCACGCCCCGGCCCGCCCCCCAGACCCAGCCCCGCCCGTGCTCGTCGTGCTCGACGTCGCAGCCCGGCACCCAGCCTCGGCCGCGCTGGGCGGCGGCGGCGAGGGCCAGCGCTGCGCGCTCGTCGACGACGCCCCCGTCGATGCCGCCGTCGACGCCCGTCCCGGCGTCGGTCGCGCCGTCGTCCAACCCCCCGGGGAAGAGGTCCTCCTGCACCCAGTCGGTGAGGCCGGAGACCCCGACCCCGAGCAGCCGCACGCCGCCGGAGGTGTCGAGCTCGCCGAGCAGCTGGCGGGCCACCCGGGCGATGAGCCGGCCGTCGTCGGTGGGCTCGCCCAGGGTCTGGGCCCGGCTCAGGGTCGAGAAGTCGTGCAGCCGCACCTTGATCGACACGGTCCGGGCCGACAGCCGCGCCGCCCGGAGCCGCTCGGTGACCTTGGTCGACTGACGGTCGAGCAGGGCCCCCAGCACCGACGCGGCGACGTGGTCGACCTCGTAGGTGTCCTCGACGCTGATCGACTTGGCGTCGCGGTGGGCCTCGACCTCGCGGTCGTCCTCCGCTCGGGCCATGGCGTGCAGCCCGGCGCCGTGCGACCGGCCAAGCAGGTGCACGAGCTCCTCGCGCTCGAGACGCCGCAGCTCCGCCACCGTGTGCACCCCCACCCGGCGCAGCCGGTCGGTCGTGGCCGGGCCGACACCGGGGATGACCCCCACGGCCATCGGCTCCAGCAGGTCGAGCTCGGTGCCGGGCGCCACGACCACGAGCCCGTCGGGCTTGTCGAGGTCGCTGGCGATCTTGGCGACGAGCTTGGAGGTGCCGGCCCCGACGGAGGCGGTCACGCCGCCGGTCGCCTCGTGCACCCGCTCCTTGAGGTCGCGGGCGAGCGCGCTGATGGTCGCGACGCTGCGGTCGGGCAGGTCGGCGGCGAGCAGGTCGACGTACGCCTCGTCGAGCGAGAGCGGCTCGACCAGCGGGCTGACCGAGCGCAGCACCGCCATCACCTGCCGGCTGGTCTCGCGGTAGGCGCGGAAGCGGCCGCCGAAGTACGCCGCGTGGGGGCACAGCCGGCGGGCCTCGGCGGTCGGCATCGCCGAGCGCACGCCGAAGACGCGCGCCTCGTACGACGCCGTGGAGACGACGCCCCGCCCGCCGGTGCCGCCCACCACGACGGGCTTGCCGCGCAGCGACGGCTTGTCGCGCTGCTCGACCGAGGCGTAGAAGGCGTCGAGGTCGAGGTGCAGGACCGTCGCTTCTGCACGCACGTCCAGGATCGTCGCACGCGTGCCCGACGCCCCGCGGGTCTCCACAGGCGCGCTCGTCGGGCGCGTCGTCCACAGCCCTCCCGCCAGGCGGCCCGGCGACGTCGCCGCGGCCCCACGGTCGGACCCATGTCGAACCGTCGCCGCCCCCACGCGTCCACCCGTCCCGCCGGCACCCGGGTCGTCCCCCGGGTCCCCGAGCCCCGCGAGCCCTACCTCGCCCGTGACGAGGCCGACCTCGTCGCGATGGTGCCCCTGGCGCTCGGCTTCCACCCGCACGCCTCCGTGGTGCTCATGACCTTCGGCCGGGCCGCCTTCCACGCGCGGGTCGACCTCCCCGACCCCGGTGCGATGTCGCAGGGGGCGGGGGAGGAGGTCGCCGAGATGCTGGTGCACGCCGCGGTCGCCAACGGCGCCGACCGCGCGGCCGTCCTGCTCTACACCGACGACCACGACCGGGCCCGTCTCCAGGGCGAGCTGCTCGTGGCCGCGCTCCACGCCGGCGGCCTCGAGGTCGTCGACGTGCTGCGGGTGCACGACCGTCGCTGGTTCGAACCGCTGCGGGGTGACGTCACCGGCACGCCCGTCGCGCTGGAGACCCACCGGTTCACCGCGCGTGGCGTCTACGAGGGCCAGGTGGTCCAGCTCGACCGCTCCGCGCTGGCCGCGGGCCTGCACGGCGGCGACGACGTCGAACGGCGCCACCTGTCGCGGGCGGCCGGCCTCCGCGGGCCCCTGCTCGGCCGCGGCGTCCAGCGGGCCGTGCTGCGCGGCGAGGCGGCCTGGGTGCGCGAGCGCGTCGCCCGGGTGGTCGGCGCGGTGCGCCGCGGCGAGGGGCCGGGGGTCGACACCGCCGACGCGGCGCGGCTGCTGGTCGCCGTCGTCCGCGGAGACCTCCGCGACGCCGCGTGGGTCGACCTCGACCGCGAGCGCGCCGACGACCACGTCGTGCTCTGGCGCGACCTCGTGCAGCGCAGCCCCGAGGAGCTGGTGGCCTCGGCGGGGGCGCTGCTGGCCCTCGCGGCGTACCTCTCCGGCGACGGGGCGCTCGCCTGGGTCGCCCTCGACCGGGTCGCGCAGGTCGACCGGGCGCACTCCCTGGCCGGGCTGGTGGCCGACGCCCTCACGGCCGCCGTGCCGCCGTCGGCATGGCCTCCGTGCGACCCGGCCAGCCTGCCGCTGCTCCGCGGCGCCTGACCCGCGGCCGCCCGGCACCTAGCCCGTGGCGTCGTGGCGACCCTAGGGTTCCGGTCATGGGTGAAGAGGTCTCCGAGCAGGAGTTCAGTCGCGCCGACCGCACGCGGCACCGCGAGAAGGTGCGGCGCTGCCTCGACGTGCTCGCCCGGATGCTCCGCGAGTCGCGCTTCGACACCGACAACCCGATGACGGGCATGGAGATCGAGTTCAACCTCGTCGACGACGACGGGCTCCCGGCGCTGAAGAACGCCGAGGCGCTCGAGGCGATCGCGGACCCGGCGTTCCAGACCGAGCTCGCGCAGTTCAACCTCGAGATCAACATGCTGCCGCGGCCGCTGGGGGAGCGCGGCATCACCGGCTTCGAGTCCGACCTGCGCAGCAGCCTCAACCACGCGGAGGAGCGCGCCAGCGAGGTCGACGCGCACATGGTGATGATCGGCATCCTGCCGACGCTCGACGAGGGCGACCTGAGCCCGTCGCGGATCAGCCCCAACCCGCGCTACCAGCTGCTGAGCGACCAGATCCTCGCCGCGCGCGGGGAGGACATCGTCATCGACATCGACGGCGTCGAGCAGCTGAGCACGACCTCCGACTCGATCATGCCCGAGGCGGCGTGCACCAGCACGCAGCTGCACGTGCAGGTCAGCCCCGACACGTTCGCCGCCTACTGGAACGCCTCGCAGGTCATCAGCGGCATCCAGCTCGCGGTGGGGGCCAACTCGCCGTACCTGCTCGGCCGTCAGCTGTGGCAGGAGACCCGGATCCCGCTGTTCGAGCAGGCCACCGACACCCGCAGCGAGGAGCTCAAGGAGCAGGGCGTGCGCCCGCGGGTGTGGTTCGGCGAGCGCTGGATCACCTCGATCTTCGACCTGTTCGAGGAGAACGTCCGCTACTTCCCCGCGCTGCTGCCGATCACCGACGACGAGGACCCGCTCGCCGTCCTCGAGGCGGGCGGCACGCCCTCGCTGTCGGAGCTGAAGCTCCACAACGGCACCGTCTACCGGTGGAACCGGCCCGTCTACGACGTCGTCGACGACGTGCCGCACCTGCGCGTCGAGAACCGCGTGCTGGCCGCCGGGCCCACGGTCGTCGACACCCTCGCCAACGCCGCCTTCTACTTCGGGCTCGTGCGCCACCTCGCCGAGGACGACCGCCCGCTGTGGTCGCGCATGTCGTTCTCCGCCGCCGAGGAGAACTTCCACGTCGCTGCGCAGCACGGCATCGACGCCCGCGTCTACTGGCCGGGCGTCGGCGAGGTCGCCGCCACCGAGCTGGTGCTGCGCCGACTGCTCCCGATGGCGGCCGCCGGGCTGGAGCGCTGGGGCGTCGACGGCGACGAGGCCGGCCGGCTGCTCGACATCGTGCAGGCGCGCTGCACCGAGCAGCGCAACGGCGCGTCGTGGTACGTCGACTCGGTCCGGGCCGCCGAGGCCGGCGGGCTCGACCGGCGCGAGGCGCTGCGCCACGTGCTCGGCCGCTACCGCGAGCTGATGCACGCCAACGAGCCGGTGCACACCTGGCCGGTCGAGCGCCTGCGGGGCTAGGAGCGGCCCGCCGCGACCCGGGCCGGACGCAGCCGGTACCAGGTGCGGCCCCGGCCGGTGTCGGGCTCGAGCCAGCCGGTGCGGTTGAGCACGCAGAACGCCTCGGGGCGCAGGTCGTGCCGGGCGAAGCCGCGCCAGGCGGCCGCCCACCACGCGAGCTCGGGGTCGCCGACCTGCAGCGGACCGGAGCGGGCGACCCAGCACAGCGCCCCACGGGGGTCGTCGAGACCGTCGAGGGCGCGCTCGACCAGCCCGGCACGCAGCCCGGCCGCGGCGCCGGGGGTGAGCGCCGCGACGACGCGGTCGGAGGGCACCGCCACCTCGGCGACGCCGGTCTCCCGAGCCGCGCCCGGGTGCCCCACGAAGCACCGCAGCGACAGCTGCCGACGCCATCCGGCGTCGGCGAGGGTCTGGCGCACCTCCTCGCGCAGCGGCGCCGCCCACGCGGGAACCCCACCGTCACCCGTGGGGTGGTGCGCAGCCTCGGTCACCGGCCCAGGGTGCCCTGACGACGCGCTGGGCGCGGCCGTCGTCCACAGGCAGCGGTCCGGTCAGCCCGCGAGGTGGTGCCTCAGGCCCCTGAGGCCGGCGGCGAAGACGCCTGCGGCGAACAGCCGCGTGAGCCCGTCCTCGTCGGCGGCCTCGGCGTCGTACTCGGCCCACCACTCCGCGAAGGTCTCCCCGGAGCCCGACGCCGGCCCCGCGGAGGGCGTCGTCACCGGGGCCACCCGCAGGGTGGCGACGTAGCGCCGCACCGCGAAGGGGCTCTCGACGATCACGTAGCTCAGCCGCCGGTCCTCGTCGTCGAGGGCGACCAGGCGCTCGACCACCACGCCGCCGTCGGCCGCGACAATGCGCCGCACGGCCCCGACCTGGCCGTCGTGGCCCTCGACGAGGGTGCTCTCGGCGAGGCCGGGGTGCCAGGCGGGCAGGCCGCCGAACTCGCGGACCACCGACCAGACGCGGTCGACGGGTGCGGGCAGGACGATCGAGGCGTAGGCGCGAGGCATGCCAGCACGGTAGGGCCGGAGCCGCCGGCACCCGGCGACGGTGCGGGATACTCGGGCGCATGGGCTACCGCATCGCGCAGGACGACCACGCCGACCGGGTGCTCAGCGAGCACCCCTTCGCGCTGCTGACGGGCATGGCGCTCGACCAGCAGTTCCCCATGGAGCGCGCCTTCGCGGGGCCGGCGAAGATCCTCGAGCGGTTCGGCTCGATCGAGCCTGCGGACATCGCTGCCGCCGACCCGGAGCAGTTCGCCTCGATGTGCGCCGAGCCTCCTGCGGTGCACCGGTTCCCCGGGTCGATGGCGGGCAAGGTGCAGGGCATCGCCCGCGTCGTGGTCGACGAGTACGGCGGTGACACCACCCGGCTGTGGGACGAGGCCGCCGACGGCAGGGACCTGCTGAAGCGGCTCACGGCGCTGCCGGGGTTCGGCAAGCAGAAGGCGCAGATCTTCATCGCGCTGCTCGCGAAGCAGGCGGGCGTGCGGCCCGAGGGCTGGGAGCAGGTCGTCGGCGACTACAGCCGGGAGGGCCACCGCTCCGTGGCCGACGTGGTCGACGAGGCGTCGCTGGTCAAGGTGCGGGCGTGGAAGCAGGAGCAGAAGGCCGCGGCCAGGAAGAGCTCCTGAGGCGTCCCGGGGGCCCTGGTCACGGTCTAGACGGCCGGTCTGGATGGGTACCCACGGTGTTTGGACTTTTGCGCTGCGTGCCAGAATGACGACACCGGGCGCGCTTGACACCAGCGGGTCGTCTCGTGCCCGGACGTTTTCCTGAACGTTCCCTGAGACCGCTTGGAGAGTTGGCTTCGTGTCCCCATCCTCGGCTACGACGACGGCGAAGAAGACCGCGAGCAAGACGGCGGCCAAGAAGGCCCCGGCCTCGCGGGCGGCCAAGACCGCCGAGCAGATCCAGGCCGAGCAGGCCCCGGTCGGCCCCGACGGCAAGAAGGTCCTCGCCGACGTCCCCGACGAGCAGTTCGAGGCCGACGTCAAGAACGACCCGACCATCAAGGAGGACGAGAAGACCGCGTCCTTCGTGGTCTCCGCCGCCGACGAGTCCGACGAGCCCGTCCAGCAGGTCATGGTCGCCGGCGCGACCGCCGACCCCGTCAAGGACTACCTCAAGCAGATCGGCAAGGTCCCGCTCCTCAACGCCGAGATGGAGGTCGAGCTCGCCAAGCGCATCGAGGCGGGCCTGTTCTCCGAGGAGAAGCTCGCCAAGGGCGGCAAGATCACGCCCAAGGTGCTCGAGGAGCTCGAGTGGATCGTCGACGACGGTCGCCGCGCCAAGAACCACCTGCTCGAGGCCAACCTGCGCCTCGTCGTCTCGCTGGCCAAGCGCTACACCGGCCGCGGCATGCTCTTCCTCGACCTGATCCAGGAGGGCAACCTCGGTCTGATCCGCGCGGTCGAGAAGTTCGACTACACCAAGGGCTACAAGTTCTCGACGTACGCCACCTGGTGGATCCGGCAGGCGATCACCCGCGCGATGGCCGACCAGGCCCGCACCATCCGCATCCCGGTGCACATGGTCGAGGTCATCAACAAGCTCGCCCGCGTGCAGCGCCAGATGCTGCAGGACCTGGGTCGCGAGCCCACCCCCGAGGAGCTCGCCAAGGAGCTCGACATGACCCCCGAGAAGGTCATCGAGGTCCAGAAGTACGGCCGCGAGCCCATCTCGCTGCACACCCCGCTCGGCGAGGACGGCGACTCCGAGTTCGGTGACCTCATCGAGGACTCCGAGGCCATCGTCCCGGCCGACGCCGTGTCGTTCACGCTGCTCCAGGAGCAGCTGCACGCCGTGCTCGACACGCTCTCCGAGCGCGAGGCCGGTGTGGTCTCGATGCGCTTCGGCCTGACCGACGGCCAGCCCAAGACCCTCGACGAGATCGGCAAGGTCTACGGCGTGACCCGTGAGCGGATCCGCCAGATCGAGTCCAAGACGATGTCGAAGCTGCGCCACCCGAGCCGCTCGCAGGTGCTGCGCGACTACCTCGACTGACCCACGCTGACCGACAGGCCCACGACGGTGATCACCGTCGTGGGCCTCGGTCGTTCTCGGGTCGGGACGCGAGCGACCCCGCTCAGCTGGGCTGGGCGGGGTCGGCGCCGGGGAGCGGGTCGGCCGGGTCGTTCGGCGGGACCTCGGGCTCCCGGTCGGGGTCGTGGCTGGGCTGCAGCGGTCCGGGGACGGCGGGCTCGATCGGCGCGGTGCTCATGGGAGCGCCGTACCCGACGAGGCCGCGGTCAGCGACGGCGCAGCAGGCTCAGCAGCGAGCCGCGCTGGACGCGCTGGTCGTGGCGGGCGTGGTCGCGGTCGAAGGCGAGCGCGGTGTCGAGCAGGGTGTGCACGGTGGGTCCTCCCGGTGGTGATGAGTCGTCACCGTGCACAACCCCTGTCGACGTCAGGAGCGTCCCGTCCTGACGGTGATGTCGAGCACGTCGTAGCCGGATCGGCACGGCGACAAAGCGGACATGACAGGGTGGCGGCCGCACGTCCTGGCCAGGAGCGCTCGACAAGTCCGGTCCGCACCACGAGACTCCGACGGTGACGCGCAACGACAGGTACCTGACCGAGGCGCAGCTCCTCGGCTCCATCGAGTCCGACGAGGTCGACACCGTCGTCGTCGCCTTCACCGACATGCAGGGCCGGCTGCAGGGCAAGCGGCTGCACGCCAAGTACTTCCGCGACCACGTGCTCGGTCACGGCACCGAGGGCTGCAACTACCTGCTCGGCGTCGACATCGAGATGAACACCGTCGACGGCTACGCCATCACGTCGTGGGAGCAGGGCTACGGCGACATGGAGTTCGTGCTCGACATGGACACGGTGCGGCGCCTCACGCACCTGCCGTCGACCGTGATGATCCAGTGCGACCTCGCCTGGCCCGACGGCTCGCCCGTGGTGCAGAGCCCGCGCTCGATCCTCAACGCGCAGGTCGCCAAGGCCGCCGACCTGGGGTACGCCGCCGTGGCCGGCACCGAGCTGGAGTTCATCGCCTTCGACGACACCTACGAGGCAGCGCACCGGGCCGACTACCGCGACCTCACGCCGTCCAACCAGTACAACATCGACTACTCCATCGTCGGCACCACCCGTGTCGAGCCGCTGCTGCGCCAGATCCGCAACGTCATGTACGACGCCGGCCTCGACGTCGAGAGCGCGAAGGGCGAGTGCAACCTCGGCCAGCACGAGATCGGCTTCCTCTTCGCCGACGTGCTCACCACCTGCGACAACCACGCCGTCTACAAGACGGTCGCCAAGGAGATCGCCGCCCAGCAGGGCAGGTCCATCACCTTCATGGCCAAGTGGGACCAGCGCGAGGGCTCGTCGTGCCACGTGCACCTGTCGCTGCGCGGCCTCGAGAAGGGCGGGGACGGCGACATCGTGTTCTGGGACGACGAGGCGGGCGAGCGCACGGCGCTCTACGACTCCTTCGTCGCCGGCGTGCTCGACGGCATGGCCGACATGACCCTGCTCTACGCGCCCAACGTCAACTCCTACAAGCGCTTCGCCGACGGCTCCTTCGCACCCACGGCGATCGCGTGGGGCGAGGACAACCGCACCTGTGCGGTGCGGCTGGTGGGCCGCGGGGCCGGCGCGCGGATGGAGAATCGCGTGCCCGGCGCCGACGTGAACCCCTACCTCGCGGTCGCTGCGATGCTCGCGTGCGGGCTCGACGGGATCGAGCGCGGGCTCGAGCTGGGCCCGGCCACCGAGGGCAACGCCTACAGCGCCGGCCTGCCCACGGTGCCGCGCACGCTGCGGGCCGCGCGCGAGGCGTTCGCCACCTCCGAGCTCGCTCGACGGACCCTGGGTGACGACGTCGTCGACCACTACACCAACATGGCCGACGTCGAGCTCGCGGCGTTCGAGTCGGCGGTGACCGACTGGGAGCGCCGCCGCGGCTTCGAACGGATGTAGCCCGACCGACCCCGCTCGAGAAGGACCTCACCGCATGACCAGCTTCACCGTCGTCGACCCCGCCACCGCCGAGGCGTTCACCGAGGTCGAGATGGCCGACGTCGCGCGCACCGACGCCGCCATCGAGCGCGCGCACGCGGCGCACGCGGCGTGGCGCGACGTCGCCCCGGGGGAGCGCGCCCGCCTGCTCCGGGCGTACGCCGCATGCGTCGACGCCCACGTCGAGGAGCTGGCGCAGCTCGAGGTCCGCAACGCCGGCCACACCCTCGGCAACGCCCGCTGGGAGGCCGGCAACGTCCGCGACTGCCTGAACTACTACGCCGCGGCGCCGGAGCGGCTCTTCGGCCGGCAGATCCCGGTGGCCGGGGGGATCGACGTGACCTTCCACGAGCCGCTCGGCGTGG
Source organism: Nocardioides marmoraquaticus (assembly GCF_054777915.1). Lineage (NCBI taxonomy): Bacteria > Bacillati > Actinomycetota > Actinomycetes > Propionibacteriales > Nocardioidaceae > Nocardioides > Nocardioides marmoraquaticus. The sequence continues at coordinate 67,432 of NZ_BAAHAA010000021.1, forward strand.
TCGGGGTGATCGTGCCGTGGAACTTCCCGATGCCGATCTTCGGCTGGGGCGTCGCACCCGCGCTGGCGGCCGGCAACTGCGTCGTCGTCAAGCCCGCCGAGCTGACGCCGCTGACCGCCGTGCGGCTGGGCGAGCTGGCCCTCGAGGCGGGCCTGCCCGAGGGCGTGCTCACGGTGCTGCCCGGTGAGGGCCCGGTCGTGGGGGAGCGCTTCGTGACCCACCCGCTGGTGCGCAAGGTCTGCTTCACCGGCTCGACCAGGGTCGGCAAGCAGGTGATGCGCGGCTGCGCCGACCAGGTCAAGCGGGTGACGCTCGAGCTGGGCGGCAAAAGCGCCAACATCGTCTTCGCCGACGCCGACGTGGCCCGCGCCGCGGCCGCGGCCCCGGGGGCCGTCTTCGACAACGCCGGCCAGGACTGCTGCGCCCGCTCGCGCATCCTGGTGCAGCGCGACGTGCACGACGAGTTCGTCGACCGGCTGGGCGAGGCGGTGCGTGCGATGCGGGTCACCAACCCCGCCGACGACCCCGAGAGCGAGATGGGCCCGCTCGTCTCCAGCGCCCAGCGCGACCGCGTGCAGGGCTACCTCCGCGACGTCGAGGTGGCCGCCACCGGACCGGTCCCCGACCTGCCCGGCTGGTGGGTGCCGCCGACCGTCGTCGTGCCCGGCGGCACCGACGACGCGGTGTGGCGCGAGGAGGTCTTCGGCCCCGTCGTCGCCGTGCTGCCCTTCGACACCGAGGAGGAGGCGGTGGCGATGGCCAACGACACCGACTACGGCCTGTCCGGGTCGATCTTCACCCGTGACCTCGGCCGGGCGCTGCGCGTGGCCCGCGGCGTCGAGTCGGGCAACCTCAGCGTCAACAGCCACTCGGCGGTGCGCTACTGGACGCCCTTCGGCGGCTTCAAGCAGTCCGGCCTCGGTCGTGAGCTCGGGCCCGACGCACCCGACGCCTTCACCGAGGTCAAGAACGTCTTCATCAGCAACGAGTAGGAGAGAGTCACATGGCAGGACGTCCCGGACGGCTCGACGGCAGGGTCGCCGTCGTCACCGGAGGCTGCAGCGGCATCGGTCTGGCGACGGTGCAGCGCTTCGTCGAGGAGGGCGCCAAGGTCGTCGTCGGTGACATCGACGACGAGCGGGGCCACGCGCTGGTGGGTCAGCTCGGCGGCGAGGCCTTCGCGACGTACGCCCACGTCGACGTGACCAGCAAGGAGCAGGTCGACGCGCTGTTCGCGACCGCGAAGGACACCTACGGCTCGGTCGACGTCGCCTTCAACAACGCCGGCATCAGCCCGCCCGACGACGACTCGATCCTCGACACCGACCTCGACGCCTGGCGCCGGGTGCAGGAGGTCAACCTCACCAGCGTCTACCTGTGCTGCAAGGCCGCGCTGCCCTACATGATCGAGCAGCAGCGCGGCTCCATCATCAACACCGCGTCCTTCGTCGCGGTGATGGGCGCGGCGACCAGCCAGATCTCCTACTCGGCCTCCAAGGGCGGCGTGCTGTCGATGACCCGCGAGCTCGGCGTGCAGTTCGCCCGGCAGGGCGTGCGCGTCAACGCACTGTGCCCGGGGCCCGTCAACACCCCGCTGCTGCGCGAGCTCTTCGCCAGCGACCCCGAGCGGGCCGCGCGCCGTCTCGTGCACGTGCCGATGGGCCGCTTCGGCGAGCCCGAGGAGATGGCCAACGCCGTGCTGTTCCTCGCCAGCGACGAGTCCTCCTTCATGACCGCCAGCACCTTCCTGGTCGACGGCGGCATCAGCGGGGCCTACGTCACGCCCCTCTGAGATGCAGCCGAGCGCACCCGTCGACAGCCCCGTGGTCGGCCTGACCACCTACCGCGAGCCCGCGCGGTGGGGGGTCTGGGACCAGCACGCCGACCTGCTCCCGACCCACTACGCCCGTGCGGTCGAGCTCGCCGGCGGCGTGCCGGTGCTGCTGCCGCCCCAGGCCGCGTCGGCGGCCCCGGCGGTGCTGGCCCGGCTCGACGCGCTCGTCGTGTGCGGCGGCGCCGACGTCGACCCGGCGGCGTACGGCGAGCCGGCGCACGCCGCGACCGGGGTGCCGCGCACCGACCGCGACACCTGGGAGCTGGCGCTGCTGGCCGCCGCTCCACCAGCCGGCCTGCCGGTGCTCGGGGTGTGCCGCGGGATGCAGCTCATGGCGGTGGCCGCCGGCGGCTCGCTGGTGCAGCACCTGCCCGACGAGGTCGGCACGGCCACCCACGACCCCGGCGGCGACGGCTTCGGCGAGGTCGAGGTCGACGTCGTGGCCGGCACCCGGCTCTCGGCGCTGCTGGGCGACCACCCGGCCCCGGTGCGCTGCCACCACCACCAGGCGGTGCGGACCCACCCCGGTCTCGACGTCGTCGCCCGCGCCGCCGACGGCACCGTCGAGGCGGTGGAGCGACCGGGGGAGCAGTGGTGGCTGGGCGTGCAGTGGCACCCCGAGGTCATCGCCGACGCCGGTCTGTGGCGCGGGGTGGTGGAGGCCGCCCGTGGCTGAGCTCCTGCACCTCGACCACGCCTCGGCCGGGCGCAGCTCGCCCGCCGTGCTGGCGGCCGTGACCGAGCACCTGCGGCGCGAGGCCGCCGAGGGACCGTACGCCGCCGCTGCCGCGGCGTCCGGCGCGCTGGCGCAGGCGCGCGCTGCGGCCGG
>NZ_BAAHAA010000022.1:0-63089 GCF_054777915.1 Nocardioides marmoraquaticus
TGACCGTGTACGTCCCCGAAGCAGCGTACGTGTGCTGCGCCGTCCGGCCCGTTCCCGACGTGCCGTCACCGAAGTCCCACGCGTAGGTGAGGCTCGAACCCTCGGGATCCGACGAACCGCCGGCGTCGAAACCGGCCTCGAGGTCACTGACCTGAGAGACGAACGCCGCACTCGGCGGCGAGTTGGTCACGGTGCCGGTGCCGGCCTGCCAGTGACGGCGGGCCTCAGCAGGCGTGATGGCCCGTGGGAAGACGGCGACCTCGTCGATGTCGCCGGTGAAGCCGGTGTCGTCGCTGCCGCCCCAGAAGCTGTCCGGACCGACACGCCAGAACCCTGTGTAGTCCTGGGCGTTGGTGTTGGCGTTGGTGCCGTTGAGCTCGCCGTCGACGTAGAGCTTCATGCCCTCGGTCCGGTTGAAAGTCGTCACGACCTGGTGCCACTCACCGTCGTTCAGCGGCCTCGTCGTGTCGATGGTGTTCGTCTGACCACTCCAGATGCCCCAGCGGACCCGGCCGTCGTTGAGCATCCACATCATCCGGTCGTAGTTGCCCGACCAGTCGCCGTTGCCGTTGTCGCCCAGACCGAAGATACGGCCACCCCGCTGGGTCGTCGTCCTGAGCCAGACCTCCTGGGTGAAGGACGTCGGGTTGGACACCGGGGTCGTTGCGGTGACCGTGCCCCAGGGGTTGTCGCTGGGACTGATCGCCTTGCGCCCGAGCAGCGCAGGACGGTCCTTCGTGACCGCACCGCGGTAGGTTCCGGTGGCGGCCCCCGTTGCTGTGTCCGCTGCCGTGTCACCGGACGCCTCGTCGAGACGCCAGTAGAGGTCCGGTCCGCTGTCGTAGACGGCGGCGCCCAGGGCGTCTGCGGGACGGGGCGGGATGGCCGAGGCACGCCCGCTCGCGACCCAGTGCGCGTTGACCTGGGCGGGGGTGAGCGCCGTCGGGAACACGGCGTAGTCGTCGATCGATCCCGCGAAGTTGTAGCTCGCGTCGCTCCAGCCGCCGAGGTTGTCTCCACCAATTCGCCAGGAGCCGGAGTAGTCCTGACCGTTCGTGGTGTCGGCGCGCGAGGCGGCTCGACGGCCGTCGACGTAGAGGACCATCCCGTCGGGCCCGAGCGTGGCGACGACCTGGTGCCACTGGCCGTCGTTCAGTCCCGGCTTGGAACTGATGGTGCGAACCTGGTTGGGGTAGACACCGAAGACCACGCGTCCGTCGCGCTCCATGTAGATGTGCCGGTCGTAGGAGCCGGAGTTGCCGGTCTTGGCGTTGCCGAAGCCAGCGAGCTTGCCACCCGACGACGAGGTTGTCTTGAACCACAGCTCCTGCGAGAAGGTGTCGGGACCCTTGACGACCTTCGGGCTCAGCACCCTGCCGTCGTCGGCTCCGTTCGTGCTGACCGCAGCGTCCGGGGAGTTGGTCATCGCACCGTTGACCCCTCGCGTCACGCCTGCACCCGACGTCGTGTTCGCGGTGCCCGCGTAGTCGGTGACCGTGGTGCTACCAGCCGGCTCGTTCAGTGGCCAGTACAGGCTTGCGCCATCGTCGATCACCGCCGCGCCGAAGGGCGAGATCTTGTCCTCGCTCGCCACCGTCGCGTTGATCCACCCGCTGCCGAAGGTGTTGCCATCGGGGTCGCTCGCCTGGATGAGGTATCGCGTGCTCGAGCCGGGGGCAAGATCCTTATCGGTGAACGACAGGGCGGTCCCGTCCCAGGGACGGCCGTTGTCCACCACCTCGTGCACGACGTTTCCGGCGGTCTGACGCCACACCCGGTACGTCAGCTCACGGCTGTCGTAGTCCCAGAGGTTGGGCCACGTGACCTTGACCTGCCCCCGTCGGAAGCTCTGAACCGAGGGCGTCCATGACTGCGTGACGGCTCGCGGCCCCTGCTTCTTCGGGGCGATGGACCGCAGCGCGTAACGCACCAGACCCTGCTGCTGCTGCCCGTTGACCCGCGGGAACTCGCCGCCGTAGACGACGTACTGCGAGTTGCCTGCGACCGACCACGTCGCCTGGCTCTTGCCGGTGTAGGTGCCGACGTCGGTCTGGGGGTACCAGGTCAGCAGCTCGGGCCGCGGAGTACCCGGGTGGTCGGGATAACCGTAGATGTCAGGCGAGTTCACGCCCCTCGTGTCCTTGGTCCACGCGGTGGAGTGCCAGAAGGTCCAGGGATCGGTCTGCGGGAAACCGCCGCTGTTGCCGCAGTAGTGCTTGTGGCTTGCGCTGTAAACGACGTCGCCCACCGCGGCGACATCATAGGTGTCGCCGTGGCAGTCCTCCATGTTGACCAGCGAGCCGTCGGCCCAGCTCGCCTGGAACATACCTTCGGTGTTGCCCGCTCGCCCGAAGTGGTAGCCCACCCCGTAGAAGCTGGTGCTGTCAGAGGCCAGCTTGAGGATGGCGGACTCGGCGCCGGCGTCGCGCACCTGTGAGTTGACGGGGAGGGGAAGCCCGGCGCCGGTGGCAGCGTCAGCGCGGTAGAGACCGTACCCGGGGTTGTCAGAGCCGCCGACGCTGGTGAAGTTGCCCGAGAGGACGACCTGAGAGGCGTCGGGGGACACGACGATCGAGTGGACCCGACCGTTGTCGACGGGCACCGCGAACCCGGTCACCGTCCCGCTCGTGCTGCTGAAGGCGCCGATGCGGCTGCGCGCGGTACTGCCCAGGCGACTGAAGATGCCACCCACGTAGATGGCGCTGTTGGAGGCCGCCACGGACTGGACCGAGGCATCGGTTCCGGTGTTGATGGAGCTCAGTGCGCCGGAGGGCAGATTGAACACCGCGACCCGGTTGCGGCTCTGGCCGTTGACGTTCGTGAAGGTGCCGCCCGCGACCAGCTTGGTACCGTCCGGGCTCGCCGCGAGGTCGTTGACCTTGCCGTTGAGGGTCGGCGCGAAGCTGGTGTCGAGCACCCCGGTGCGAATGTCGTACGCCAGGAGGTGCGACCGAGGGGTCGTGTTGACCCCAGGCGCCGCGCCGGCGGGCCTCGCGTTGGTGAACTCGCCACCCACGAAGACCCGGTTGCCCACCACGACCTGGTCCCAGACGACACCGTTGATCTGGACGGTGGGCAGAGCGTCGGCGGTCACCGTCTCTGGCAGCGCGGGCGCGGGCTCGGCCGCCGCTTCTGGCTCGTCCGCGGCAGTCGCTGTGGGGGCCAGGACGAGCGTCCCCGAGGTGATGAGCGCCGCGACCAATGCGGTCGAGAGCTTCCGGTGGAAGGCTGCCATTCTGGTTCCTCTTCCCGGCACGGGCTGCCGGTCATGCGTCGGACGACGCTATCCACGGGCGCAGGCGCCCTGTCCCCCTGTCACCGCACTCGACTACAGCATTGCGTTGCGTCGCTCTGTCCGGCTCGGACTGTCACGATCGTAGGTCGGGGACCCCGCAACCGCCGACCGTCGTGTTCAGGCTGTCTAGCCCGGTATGCCCGTCTCAGGCGGCGCACAATCCACCGATGCATCGTCTCCGCAGCAGTGTGCGACCTCACAGCCATACGAAGGTGACCTGATCCGACCGCGCGCGAGCACGGCCTCGCGAGAACCGGTGGAGGACCGTCTCACCCCATCGGCACGGGACCGGATGGGCCGTACCCCACCACCGGAACGGCTCGACCGTTCTGAGTGGCGCGAGCGCTCACGAGGCTCGTGTCGCGCATGCCGTAGAGCTGGATGCACAGCTTGCCCTGCTGGACGCTCCTGTCGAGGTCGACGTCGACGAGCCGTATTGACGCCCGCCCCGTCGCGTTGAACCCCACGTGGAGGCTGTTGCCGTAGATCCCGTCTGGAGCAGGGTGCCCCCCCGCATTGCCGCGGTTGGGCCAGATCCGTCCGCCCGTCCACACCAGCTCGAAGCCCTCGCGGGCCTGCTCGACGTTGACCCCGGGGCCGGCCCCCCACCGCGAAGTGACGTCGACGAAGTCATGGCGGCCCGACGCACCCCACAGTGTGGGCATGCCGAACCGAGCCTGCGAGACGTCGCCGTGCTCCCAGCGACCACCGGGACTGGAGTTGATCATCACAGGGGACGTACCGATGCGGCGCCCCCCGGCGTCGAGCGGCTTCATGGACACCCGAGAGATGAGGTACCGGCCACGGTTCACGCTGAGAGCGGCGGTCTCCCCGTTGGGCACACCGGAGAAACCACGCCAAGCGCCGTCCAGGCCGAGCCGCTCGAAGGTGCCACCGCGGGAGCCGATGCCGGAGTAGGCGACGCCGCCGAAGTCCCGTCCGCGGAGCGTGAAGTTCCCGAAGTAGGCGTCGGAGCGACCGGACTCGAGCAGCTTCTCCTGTGCACCGACCAGCTCGGTCCGTCGCTGGCCTTGGAGGTCGAACCAGTAGCGCCCGGGTGAGGATCCGCCGCCGGGGATGGGGCTGCCCTTGTCCTCGATCTGGGGCTCCTGCCGGAAACCCGAAGCCGTCGGCTCGATGACGGCTCCGGGGCCGAGCCCGATCACACCCCGCTGCGCGCGGGCCATGGCGAACCAAGTCCGCGCGGGCCGTCCTCGGAATGTCGACTCGACGGGCAGACGTCTGCCGCCCTGCCCCAGAACAGCGCTCACGTCCGCCGCGCGGAACCCGCCCGAGGAGTCGATGCGGTAGGGCTGGGCCCGCTCCGGCAGCACCAGGATGTCGTTGCTGGCGAGCGACATGAAGACTTCTTCGAGGCTCTGATCGCCGAAGCGCCACATCACCAGGTTGGCGTCCGAGGGGATGCGGAACCGACCCGAGCGGCGCATGGCCTCGACAGAGGGGTACGAGACGGGACCGAGGCCGCTGTCAGGCGCCGGAGCCGGAGCCGGTACAGGAGCTGGAGCAGGAGCTGGAGCTGCTGAGGTCGTCGTGGCCCTGAAGTCCTCCACCGCCATCGTGACGGGCGCGTTGGTGGTGGAACCGGGGACGAAGAGGCCGACTCCGACGACCCCGGCCGACTGCAGCCCGGCCAGGCTGTCCTGCCCGCGGAGCTGCCAGTCGGGCTCAGCCTGCCCGTCGGCCCATACCTTGGCGCTCAGCATGGTCGGACTGGTGCCCTCGGCCCGCACGCTGATGCGATAGGTGCGCCCGGGCTGGAGTGGCGTGCGGACGTCGGCCGCCGACGCGACCTCGACGTAGTTCCGCAGCAGGAACAGCCGACCGCCGCCGTCCGGTCCGACGTCGAGACGGGCGGAGTAGACGTCGCGGCCGACGCGCCGTGCCACGACGTTGATCTTGTAGCTGTTCCCGCTGCCTCTGTACAGCTTGTCGACGGAGAAGGCGGTCGTCACGACCGCGCTCGTCGACCTGGCGCCAACAGTCGCTTCCACGGAGCTGGACGGGGCCTGCGAGAGGAACCCCGCACCACCCGCGACCGAAGCACCGGCGCCCGAGATGGCCCACGCGCCGCCAGTCGCGGCACCGCCCCACCCAGTGCGGACCGTCCGGTCGAAAGAGTCGGCAACCAGCGTGTTGGCGGCCTGATCAGCCGCGGGGAGTCTGGTCGCTGCAGCGACTCCGGAAGGAAGAGTGCAGAACGGCCCCAGGAGGAGCAGCACGAGGGCACAGAGACGAGGAGCGGCGAGACGGGAGCGCATTCAGGTCCTTGCGGGTGACGTTGACAAGGTCAACCCCCCTGGGTCGCGTCGCGACCTCTACCCGTGCAGCACCTTCGCACAAGATCTCGAACCGACGCGAATCGCCTGACTCGAGACCGAAGGCCCCGGAGAACAATCGTCCCCGGGGCCTTCGGGCCATCTTGCTCAGCCCATGTAGGTCACCGTCTTGCCAAACGCGGCGATCGGAACGGACTTGCCGTCGTTGACCAGCGACATGTTCAGGTTCGCGGGGTCTGACTTTCCGTACAGCTGGACGCAGAGCTTGCCCGCCTGCACGTTGTTGTCGATGCTCACGTCGCTGAGCTTGATGGTGGCTCGCCCCAAGGCGTTCAACGAGATGTGGAGACTGTTTCCGTGGATCTTGTCGGGCGAGGGGTAGCCGCCGTTGCCGCCACGGTTCGACCAGAGCCGGCCGGACTTCCAGACGAACTCGAAGCCGTCCGCCACCTGCTCCAGATTGACCCCGGGACCATCGCTCCACCGCGAGGTCACGTTGAACCACTCGTGGCGGCCGGAGGAGTTCCAGATGGTCGGCATGCCCTTGCGGGCCTGGGATGCGTCGCCGTACTCCCAACGGCCACCGGGGCTGGAGTTGATCATGATGGGCGAGGTGCCGACCCGGCGACCCTGCCCGTCCAGCGTGCCGGTCATCACTCGCGAGATGAGGTAGGAGCCTCGGCTGACGCTGACGGCAGCGGTCTCTCCGTTGGGCACGCCTGAGAAGCCGCGCCACGCGCCGTTGAGATTCAGGCGCTCTGCGGTGCCACCCCGCATCGAGATGGCGGTGTAGGCGACGCCGCCGAAGTCTCGGCCGCGCATGGTGAAGTTGGCCATGTAGGCGTTCGGGTTGGCGGCCTCGAGCACCTTTTCCTGAGAGCCGACGAGCTCGGACTGCTGGACGCCGGCGGTGTTGTACCAGAAGCGACCGGGAGAGGTGCCACCACCGGGAAGGGGGCTACCCTTGTCCTCGATCTGAGCCTCCTGGGTGAACCCGGAGTTGGTGGTCTCGATCACGGCGCCGGGACCGAGACCGATCACGCCCCGCTGAGCGCGAGCCATCGCGAACCAGGTGCGCGCCGGCTTGCCCTTGTAGGTGGACACGATCGGGATGCGCTTGCCGCCCTCGCCGAGCACGGCCCCGACACCCGCGGCGCGAAAGCCGTCGGCGGAGTCGATGAGGTAGGGGTCCTTGCGCTCGGGGAGCACCAGGATGTCGTTGGACCCGAGCGTCATGAAGACCTCTTCGAGCGTCTTGTCGCCGAAGGTCCAGGGGACGAGGTTGGCGTCGGACGGGATCCGGTACATGCCCGAGGCCTTCATCGCCTCGACGGAGGGGAAGGAGACCGGACCCATGACCGGCACCGAGCTCGCGTCGGGGGTCGGCGTCGGAGTCGGCGTCGGAGTCGGCGTCGGAGTCGGCGTCGGAGTCGGCGTCGGAGTCGGCGTCGGCGTCGGCGTCGGCGTCGGCGTCGGGGTCGGCTCCGGGGTCGGGGTCGGCTCCGGGGTCGGGGTCGGCTCCGGGGTCGGGGTCGGCTCCGGGGTCGGGGTCGGCGTCGGGGTCGGCTCCGGGGTCGGGGTCGGCTCCGGGGTCGGGGTCGGCGTCGGGGTCGGCTCCGAGGTCGGGGTCGGCTCCGGGGTCGGGGTCGGCTCCGGGGTCGGGGTCGGCTCCGAGGTCGGGGTCGCCGAGTCGGGGTCGACGGCGTTGAACGCGTGGACCGTCACCGTGAGCGGGGCGATGGACGCCGAGCTCGGCAGGAATGCGAAGAGCCCGGGATAGCCAGCGCGCTGCATCGACGGGAGGTTGTCGGTACCGCTGATCTGCCAGCCGGCCGGCTCCGGAGCGGAGCTCTCCCACAGCTTGGCGGACACCCGTGTGGGCGAGGTACCCGTGGCCTGGACGCTGAGCTTGTACTTGGCCCCGGGCTTGATCGCGACATTGGGCACCACCGAGGTCGCGAGGTTCTGGTAGTTGCGGAGCAGCAGCAGGCGAGCGGTTCCGTCAGCCCGCACGACGATGCGCCCCGTGTACGCCTCGGAGCCTCGCTGCCGAGCGTTGACGGCCACGTAGTAGCCCTCACCGGATCCGCGGTAGAGCTTGTCCACCGAGAACTCGGCGGTCGCGCGGGTGCGGGTACTGGACACCGACTGCAGGCCGGCTTGGGTCGACATGGGGGCCTGCAGCTCGATCTTGCCGTTGTCACCGTCGATCGAAACGCCCTTGGGGTAACCGGTCAGGGTCCAGGCACCGCCGGTCACGGCGTTGCCCCACGAGCCGCTAAGGCGACGGTCGAAGCCGTCCGAGGCGAGGAACGCACTCCGTTCCGGGGTGGAGACGCCAGCAGCGAGTCGGACCGTCACCGGCGTCGACCAGGCGCCGACCCGCTTTCCCCTGAGGGCACGGACCTGGGCCAGGTAGGCCGAGCCCTCGGTCAACCGCGGGGTCCACCAGGACCGAGACCTGACCTTAGCGGGACGGACCTTGCTCAGGGCGACGTCCTCCGCCGCGAACCGCACCTGGTAGGCCGACGCGCGCCTGACCGGTGACCAGGCCAGCCGGACCTTGCCGTCGACTGTGCTCGCCGCCGACTTCGTGACATTCGCAACCTTCCCGAGGCGGGGAGCGGCGCTGGCCGACGGGGAGACCAGAGAGACCAGCATGAGCGCGGCGACGATGCCGACGAGCAGCGTGCGGGCTGTACGGAACATGACGAACCTCTTCGTTACGGGGGTTCCGTAACTTTAGGGCGGAATGTCCGTTTTGCACTGGGAGACGGTCTAGCCCGCGCCGAGATGACCCGTTCGGACTAGAAGGTCCTAGTACACAGGGATCAGGGAAGGCGCCCCTGACCGGCGCCGGCTGGCGCTCCCGGCGCTGCCGTCACTGCGAGGTACGGACGCGGCGGTCGCGCCGCCGCCGCTTCGGCTGCTGCTGGCCGTAGCCGTATCCGTAGTGGGCGCGCGAAGGTCGGGGCATGCGGCTCAACACCACGCCGACCACCGTGACGCTGGCCGCGTTCATGGCCTCGATGGCGCGCACGAGGTGCCGCGGCTTCGTCTTCCCACGGCGGGCGACCATGATCGCGCCTGACGTCAGCTGGCCGATCCAGACCGCGTCGACGACCGAGCCCACAGGCGGGGTGTCGATGACGACGTAGTCGTACTGGTTCTCCGCCTCGGCCAGCAGGGCCCTCATCGCCTCGCTGCGCAGGAGCTGCCCCGGGTTCGGGGGGGTCGGCCCGCTCGTGAGCACGTCTAGCCCTTCGTGACGCCCCCAGGACTGGGCCGCCACGTCAAGCGCGTCCTCGCCGATGAGCACAGTCGACAGCCCAAGAGAGTTGTCGAGATTGGTCACGGCGTGCAGCGTTGGCGCGCGCAGATCGGCGTCGACCAGCAGGACGCGGCGCGACGCCTCGGTCAGGACCAAGGCGAGCGCGCTCGCCACCGAGCTCTTCGACTCCGCCGGCGAGGCCGATGTCACAACGACCGAGCGCAGCCCGCCAGCCGCGGAGACGAAGCCGAGGTTGGCGACGAGCCCACGCAGAGACTCGGCCTCGGGCCCCATCGGGTGCTCGATCACCATGGCGGAGAGGCGCTTGTCGCGTCTCGCCTCGACAATGCGACCGATGACCGGCACGTCGGTGAAGCGGGCGATCTCCTCGGCGCTCCTGAGCGACGAGCCGAGCAGGAAGCGGACCAGGGCGAGCAGCACCCCGGCGACCAGCCCCGCGACGCCCCCCGCGAGACCGAGCAAACGTGTGTTGGGTGCGATGGGGAAGAGCGGGACTGCTGCCGACTCGATCCGGGTCAGCCGGATCGACGGCGTCCCGTCGACCTGCGGCGACACCTCTTGCACCGCTTCCGCGAGGCTCTCCGAGATCGCGTCGGCGGTCTCGGCGACCTCCTGGCGGTCGGAGCCGGTGACGGCGATGTCGATCACCAGCGTGTTCAACGGCGCCTCCGCCGTCACCCTGCGTGCGAGCTGGCGAGACGTGCTGTCCAGGCCCTCGGCGTCGATCACGGGTTGCAGGACGGCTTCGGAGGTGGCGAGCCGGACATAGGAGGCGACCAGCGACTCGGCGTACGTCGAACCCTGCAAGAGCTCTCCGGCATTCTCGCCGACGTCGGTCGTCACGAGCGTGCTGGTGGTCGCGCGATAGACCGGCGTGCTGGTCATCCCGTAGGTCGCGCCGAGAACGCCTCCGAGGACACCCAGAGCGGCGATGACGAGCCAGTTCCGGCGCAGCAGCGCGACGTACTCGGCGAGGCTCACCCAGGTCCTTTCGCAGACGTGCGTTCGGGTCGACCGCACGGCCACTTCGGGCTGCGGGCACCTGCATGCTACGCAGTCACTGCAGTGCAGGCGTGCCGCACGGGCGGATTCCCCTTCGCTCGGCGCCCGACTCCGGTAATTTGTCCATGATGAGCACCATGGACCGAGGTCACCAGGTCGAGGTCGGGTCCCGCCCGGACGCGACGGTCCTCGTCGTGTGCTCGGCCAACGTGTGCCGGTCGCCCAGCATGCAACTGCGCCTGAGCGACAACCTCGACCGCGCGGCGCCGGGTGTCGCGTGGCGGGTGACGAGCGCCGGCGTCGACGCCCGACCGGGCCAGGCGATGTGCCGTCACGCCGCCAAGGCGGCAGGACGCCTCCCGGGCGGAAACGACTTCGTCGCCGCGCACCGCTCGCAGGCCCTGACCCAGCACCTGGTGGCCGAGGCGGGACTCATCCTCCTCGCTTCGCAGGACGAGCGAGCGGCGGTGGCGGTGTTGAGCCCGGAGGCGCGACGTCGCACCTTCACTCTGTGTGAGGCGGCGATGATGATGGCCCGCGGGCTACCCGCCGACGGGTCCGCGCTGCCGATCGCGACGTCGGCCGCTGACCTGTTGCCGACAGTCGTCGATTTGCTCCATGAGCAGCGCGGAACGCTGTCGATCAGCACGGGCCCGGCCCACTTCTCGCGACGGTCCTGGGGTCGCACCAGACGGGCCCAGCTCGACATCGGCGACGTGCACCAGGGGCAGGAGCGCCGTCACAAGCCGGTGCTCGACACGATCGGCTCAGCGTCGCGGGACCTGGCAGACGGCGTCGCCCGCCTCCGGGTACTCAGCCACCACGACGTCAGGTCGTCGACAGCGCAGGATGCGCAGGGCGGCTCGCTCCCTCGCTAAGACCACGCCGGTCGACCGTCGCGCCGCCGCGCACGACGCCGCCGCGGGCCGACGCCAGCCGACGCCAGGTCGACCGCGAGCCGCTCGTAGCCGTCGGTCACCGACTCCCAGGTGAACTCCTCGCTCGCTCGGGTAAGCACTGCGGCGCTGCGCCTCGATCGCTCCGCGCCGTCGACCTCGGCCCGCTCCACAGCGAGGGCGACCTGCCCGTCGTCACCGAAGTACCAACCCTCGCGCCCCAAGATCTCACGATTGAAGACGTTGTCATGCGCGATGACCGCTGTCCCCGCACCCATGGCGCGCAGCAGCGACGGATTCGTCCCGCCCACGGAGTGGCCGTGCAGATAGGTCGCGGCGTGGAGGTAGAGGGCGTCCAGGAGGTCCTGGTCATAGACGGGCCCGAGCATCCGGACCCGGTCGTCGCCGGCCGCCGCGTCGTGGATCTTCGCGGTGTATCCCTCGGCGTAGGGGGCGCCGCCCACCACCACCAGCGGGAGGCTCGCCGCGCTCCGCCGGTACCCGCTCACGATCTCGAGCACGTGATTCTCCGGCTCGAAGCGCGCCACCACGAGGTGGTACCCGCCCGGCTCGAGGCCCAGCTCCTCCACCCCAGTTGCCGGGAGGTCGCCGAGGATGGGCGCGCCGTACCGCAGCAGCTCGGTCGGCACCCCGAACTCGTCGGTGTAGTAGTCAGCGATGCCCGGGGCGTCGGCGATCAGCCGATCTGCCCACCGCACACCATGCTGCTCCGCCCAGCGGTAGTAGGAACGCCCCGCACGACCCCACTTGGCTCGCTGCCACTCCAGGCCGTCCATGTGCAGGGCCGTCGGCACGCGCCGTGCGCGCAGGACCGGCAGGAACGGCGAGTTGGCCGCGTTGAAGACGAAGGCCACGTCCGGCGCGTTCCTGGCAGAGGCGTGCAGCACGGAGAGCGCGCTGTGGCTGAGCGTCTCGAGCTGCTTGCGCCTCAACGAGGGGAGCCACACCCGATGCATCCCGAGGTGCTCCTGAAGCCCGCGCTCGTCGCGCGAGTACACGACCACCGTGTGGCCGCGTTCGACCAGACGACGGCCGATCTCTTCCACGGCGGTCTCGAATCCCCCATAGGCCGCCGGGACACCCCGCGTGCCCAGCATCGCCACGCACAGCCGTTCCGGATTCCGTGATCTGCGGACTGATGTCTTCATCGCGCGCCGCAAGAGCCTCACCTCCTCCTTGCCTTGCCGAACCCGGGCAGGGCGTCGAGCAACCGGCCGCCGAACCTGACGACGGTGACGACATCACTTCGACGGAAGCCGTAGAACTGGCGCACCGGTACACCAAGGACCCGGGAGACGAACATCAGGTTGAGGTTGCTGGCGGTGATGTTGCCGACGAGGGTGGCCACCGCTGCGCCGACCGCACCCCAGCGCGGCACCAGGAGCACCAGCAAGACGACGTTGACCACGCAGGCGATGACCAGGGACCAGCTGCGCAGCTCGGGGCGTCCGCGAGCGCTCAGGCCGGAACCGCCGATGGAGCCAGGGGTTCCGAGGACGACAGCGACGAGAAGGATGGCCGCGACAGGGAGGGCCGCAGCGAAGTCCCGCCCGAAGAGGAAGGGGACCCAGGCCACCATCGTCACCCCCACCCCCACCCCCACGATGGCGCTGAGGAGCGTGGACACTCGCGCCGAAGCAGTGAGACGGTCGTCAGCCGAGTCACGAGCGTCGGTCACGAACGTCACCTCGCGAACCGACGTGTTGATGATGAGCGGCAGCTCGCTGATGCTCACGGCAACGACATAGAGACCCAGCTGAACGGTGCCACCCAGCGGGGTCATCAAGGTCTGATCGACCCGTGACAGCAAGATCCCTGACAAGGACCCGATCCACACCCGGCCTCCGTAGCCCGCTAGTGCACGGACCTGCGCATCGGGTGTCAGCTCGGCAGGGTTGCGGGCAGCGAGTACCAGGACGCGGGTGTACACCAGGGCTCCTGCGATCGGCGTGCACGCCACCGCCAGGACCGCGATGAGCGGCGTGAGGGTGTCAGTGAGCCAGAAGGGCACGAGAACACCGAGTCGTAAGCAGGCCGCCAGCACCCGTTCAGCGGTCACCAGGTCCCATCGCTGCAGGGCTGACGCCATCCCCCTCAGGACACCCACCAAGAGGTTAGGAACGATAGCGAGGCTGGCGATGAGAAGCAGTGTCTCCACATCGGCGTCGCCATCGCTCAGTGCAGGCGCGCCTGCCACCACTGCGGCCATGGCGAGAAGGCCCGCGACCGTCAGCAGCGCAGTGCCCCTGGCTGCAGCGTGGCGAAGTGCGCGCGGAGAGCGGGCAACGGCATACGTGACCGCCTCGGGTATCCCGAACGTCGCTACCGTGACGGCCAGTGTCATCGGAGCCGACGCCGCGGCGACCTCGCCCCTGCCCTCCACTCCGAGGGACTGGGCGAGCACCGGTCCCGTGAGGAGTGCGATGAACGCGGGCACGGCGTGCCCGATCATCGCCGTGGTCATGTTGCGCGAGTGTTGGCCGGGCTTGACAACCTTCGTCATCGTGCAGGGCCCTCGCTCGTCCCGACTTCCTCACGCAGACGGCTAAGGATGCGATTCCCGAACGTCGCAGCGATCTGTCGGTCGTTGCCGCCCCCGGCGACGTTGGTCCCGTTCAAGGTGGCGACCTGGGTGCCGGGCACGTTGAAGAAGTCCTGCTGCTCGTCGCAGACCTGCCACGTCTTGATGCCGGAGGCAATCGCAACGGCGCACACCCAGACGTCGTCCGCGGTGGGTGCGACATCCAAGAATCCCGGGCCCGCCTGGTGCAGCGCGGTAACGAGCCGCGGTGGGTAGATGACACCAGAGACGCCAGTCGCCATGACACCGAGGGCTGAGGCCGTGCCTCGTCGTGCCTCCCACTGCGCATAGGGAGCGACACCGGACGACGTCAAGGTGATTGAGTGGGCGCGGAAGGCAGCCAGGTCGTCGGGCCTGGCCGAGTGCGCGGAGACGAGCCGTTCCAACCACCAGCGCGGATAGATGACGTCGTCGTCGGCGACGGCGAGCGGGCGGAGCGGAGCCGGATTCTCACGCGCAAAGGGATACTGCTTCTTGTGTGGCCCGAAGTCTTCGGTCGCTCTGATCTCGAGCCCCCGGGCCACGAGTCGGCGGAGTCGTCGAGGCGGCCTGCTGAGGTGCTCTGGGTCGTCCAGCCAAAGGATGAGCCGGCGAGGCCGTGCACTCCCCCGCGCGATCGACTCGACCGTCACCCAGGACGTGCGCGTCCGCACGCCGTACGTTGTCATCGACACGTCGACGTCCGCACTGCCGGTCACCTGCCGGCGCGAGAGGAGGTTGGTCGCGAGATATCGGAGGTACAGGCACGTGACCAGGACCTTCTCCCGCCTCGGACGGGTGTCCCGGACCAAGAAGGCCGCCCACCGCCTGCACTCGTCAAGCACCTACCACGCACTCCCTCGCTCGACGACCCGATGGCATCGGTCTCCTCCGTGTCCGGGTTGAGGGGCGACCTAGCCTGAAAACGACCCACTTCTCCGAGAATGGTGCCGCACCACCCGTCAACGGGCACAGGCACCCGTCACTGGTCTGGGCCGGAGTGTGCGTTCGATGTGCGAGGGACCTGGACGAGCCGACATACTCAAGCGTCGAGCGACATACCCCGGGGGGTCAGGCCTTGTCCGAGACCGAAGAAGTCCACGTCATTGGCTATGCGAGCGGCGTCTTCGACATGTTCCATGTCGGACACCTCAACATCCTGCGCCGCGCGGCCGAGCGGTGCGACCGCCTGGTGGTCGGAGTAGGCACCGACGAGTACGTCGAGCAGCTGAAGGGCCGGTTGCCGGTCGTGCCCTTCGCCGAGCGTCTCGAGATCGTGGCATCGCTGCGCATGGTCGACGAGGTCATCGCCGACCACTCGGAGGACAAGACCGAGGCCCACCGCCAGCGCCCCTTCGACGTCATCTTCAAGGGTGACGACTGGAAGGGCACTGCCAAGGGCAGCCGCCTGGAGAGCTCGATGGCTCCGCTCGGGGTCGAGGTCGTCTACTTCCCCTACACCTTGCACACCTCCAGCACGATCCTGCGCGCGCACATCACCGGTGCCCACG
Organism: Nocardioides marmoraquaticus; assembly: GCF_054777915.1. Taxonomy (NCBI): domain Bacteria; kingdom Bacillati; phylum Actinomycetota; class Actinomycetes; order Propionibacteriales; family Nocardioidaceae; genus Nocardioides; species Nocardioides marmoraquaticus. The sequence goes on from NZ_BAAHAA010000022.1 coordinate 14,875, forward strand.
CCAGCTGAGGGCGACGTCGGTCCGCTGCCTGCCAGCAGTGCCGCTCGCGTCCGACTGGTCGTCGTCAACTACGGCTCGCACCGCCTCCTCGAACGCAACCTTGGCCCGCTCACGGAGGACACACCCGGACTGCGGACCAGTGTCGTCGACAACCTCAGCACTGCTGCCGAGCGCGAGGCCGTCTCGCGGCTGGCGTCGCGCCACGGGTGGGACCTCCTGGCACCGGACGGCAACCTCGGCTTCGGCGCCGGGGTCAACCTCGCGCTGCGTCGCTCGCCCGACGAGGACGTCGTCGTCCTGCTGAACCCCGACGCGAGCCTGACACCGGGCGACCTGCACCGGCTCGTTGCTCGCGCACTCAGCCACCCGGACGAGCTCGTGGCACCTCGACTCGTGCGACCGGACGGAACGCGAGTCGCCCACGGCTCCGACGTCGTGCTCGCCACCGGCGAGATGCGTGGGTCCCACAGACGACCCGTTGACGCCGACCCCGCGTCGTACCAGCCCTGGCTGAGCGGCGCGTGCCTCGCGATGTCGCGCGCGCTGTGGGATCGCGCCGGCGGCTTCGACGACGACTACTTCCTCTACTGGGAGGACGTCGACCTGTCCCGCCAGGTGCTGGCCGCGGGCGGCCGTCTCGAGCTCCTCCAGACCGCGAGCGTGGTGCACGACCAGGGCGCGACCCACCGCGAGCAGACATCCACCCGCGAGAAGTCCCCGACGTACTACTACTGGAACGCCCGCAACCGTCTCGTCTTCGCGAGCAAGCACCTCTCTCCCACCGACCAGCGGCGGTGGCTCCGCACCTCTCCCGGTGCCGGCTACCGGTTGCTGCTGCAGGGAGGGCGCAGGCAGCTGCGGCGTCCCTCTCGCACCGTGTGGCCGGTGCTGCGCGGGATCCGCGACGGCTACCGGTTCATGCGACGTGGCGGGGTCGGCTAGTCCGGCTCGGCCGGCGGCTCGGCCCCACCCGCCTCGTTCCGCTCGGCCCACTCCAGCAGCGGAGCGAGGTCGAAGACCTCGTCATCGATGCCGGCGTGCAGGTCGCCGAGCTGGGCGTAGCGCGCCGGCACGGTGGCGATGGTGAAGTCGTCGGGCTCGCAGTCGTCGACCTCGTCCCAGCGGACCGGGGTGCTGACCGTGCCGACCTCGTTGCCGCGCACGGAGTATGCCGCCGCGATGGTGTGGTCGCGGGCGTTCTGGTTGTAGTCGACGAAGAGGTCGGCGGGGTCGCGGTCCTTGCGCCACCACGTGGTGGTGACGTCGTCGCTGCGCCGCTCGACCTCGCGCGCGAACGCCAGCGCCGCGCGGCGTACGTCCTTGAAGCCGTGGTCGGGCGGGATGCGGACGTAGACGTGCAGCCCGCGGCCGCCACTGGTCTTCGGGAAGCCGGTGGCCCCGAGCTCGTCGAGCACCTCGTGGACGACGTGGGTGACCCGCTGGACCGTCGACCAGGGGCAGTCGGGTCCGGGGTCGAGGTCGATGCGCCACTCGTCGGGCTGCTCGACGTGGTCGCGGCGGCTGTTCCACGGATGGAGCTCCACCGTGCTCATCTGCACCGCCCACACGACCTGGGCGATCTCGGTGACGCAGAGCTCGTCGGCCGTGCGGTTCCAGCGCGGGAAGTGGACCCGCACGGTCTCCATCCACGGCGGGGCGCCGTGGGGCAGCCGCTTCTGGTGGACCTTCTCCCCCGTCACCCCCGTCGGGAAGCGGTGCAGCATGCACGGCCGCTCGCGCAGGGCGTTGACGATGCCGTCGCCGACCGAGAGGTAGTACTCGACGAGGTCGAGCTTGGTCTCGCCCCGCGCCGGGAAGTAGACCCGGTCGGGATTGGAGATCCTCACGACCTTGTCGTCGACCTCGATCTCGACGCTGGGGCTCTTCGACGCCACGAGCAGGGCCTAGTCGGTGCCGTGCTCGGCGACGAAGGCGAGGATCGGCTCGGCGAGCTCGGGGCGGCACACCACCAGGTCGGGCAGAAGCACGTCGTCCTGGTTGTAGCGCAGCGGGCTGCCGTCGACCCGGCTCGTGAAGAGCCCGGCAGCGCGCGCGACGGCGACCGGCGCCGCGGAGTCCCACTCGTACTGACCGCCCGCGTGGACGTAGGCGTCGGCCACGTCACGGGTCACCGCCATCACCTTGGCACCGGCGGAGCCCATCGGCACCAGCTCACCGCCGAGGTGGTCGACGAGCGCCTTCACGAACGCGGGCGGGCGGCTGCGGCTGGCGATGATGCGGGGATGGCCGGCCGAGGACGGCGGCACGACGGGCGGCTGCCCGGTGTGGAAGGTGGTGCCGAGCCCAGGCTGGGCGACCGCCCCGGCGACCAGCTCACCCTCCCCGGCGGCCGAGCGCTGCCACAGCGCGACGTGGACCGCCCAGTCGTCGCGCGGCGGCTCCGAGAACTCACGGGTGCCGTCGAGCGGGTCGATGATCCAGACCCGGTCGGAGGTGAGGCGGTCGTGGCGCGAGACCGTGCCGCGGTGCTCCTCCTCCGACAGCACGGCGTCGTCGGGCCGGTGCTCGGCCAGCAGCCGCATCAAGAGCTCGTGGGCGGCGAGGTCGCCGGCGTCCTTGAGCTCACGACCCTCGAGGCCCTGGCCCCGGACCCGCAGCAGCACCTCACCGGCCTGCGTGGCCAACCACGCCGCGAGGGCGTGGTCGTCGGTGGGGTCGGGCAGCGTCTCCAGCGCGATCACGGCGCCAGCCTAGTGAGCCGCTCTGACAGCGCGACGCCCCCGCGTCAGGAGTTGAAGCGCTGCTGGGTGGCCTCGAGGCCGTCGCGCACCAGCGACTCGACCGCGTCGGCGGCGGTGTCGACGAGGAAGGGCAGCGTGGCGCGCTCGGGCTTCGACCACGTGGACAGCACGAAGTCTGCGGGGTCCTGGCGCCCCGGGGGCCGGCCGATGCCGACGCGCACCCGGTGGAAGTCACCGCTGCCGAAGGAGGAGCGCATCGACTTCAGGCCGTTGTGGCCGTTGTCGCCGCCACCCTTCTTGGCGCGCAGGGTGTCGAAGCCGATGTCGAGCTCGTCGTGGATCGCGACGACGTGCTCGACGTCGACGTCGTAGAAGGAGGCGAGCGCCTTGACCGGCCCGCCCGTCTCGTTCATGTAGCACGACGGACGCGCCAGCACGACGCGCGGTGCGTCGGTGCCGGGCGCACCGAGGCGGCCTTCCACCACCTCGGCGCGCCCGGACTTGTGGCGCTTCCACGACCCGCCGACCCGCGTCACGAGCTCGTCGGCCACCAGGTAGCCGATGTTGTGACGCGTCGCGGCGTACGTCGGCCCCGGGTTGCCGAGGCCGACGACCAGCCAGACGTCAGCCACTCAGGACTCGTCGGAGGACTCGCCCTCGGCGGCCTCGGAGTCGCCCTCGCCCTCGGTAGCGACGTCGCCCTCGGCGGCCTCGTCCTCGGACTCGTCGCGCTCGATGCCGGCCTCGGCCTCGGCCTCCTCCAGCTCGGCCTCGACCTCCTCGGCGGTCGGCGCGTGGATGACGTTGACGACGAGCTGCTCGTCGTCGGTGAGCACGGTCGAGCCGCTGGGCAGGTCGAGGTCCTTGGCGAAGACCTGGAAGCCGGGCTCGGCGTCCTCGACGGAGACGGTGACCTGCTCGGGGATGTTCGTGGCCTCGGCCTCGACGCTCACGGTGTTGAGCTCGGTGACGACCAGCGCCTCGCTCTTGGCCTCGCCCTCGACGTGGACGGGGATGTCGACGGTGACCTTCTCGCCCTTCTTCACCTGGACGAAGTCGATGTGCTCGAGGAAGCCCTTGATCGGGTCGCTCTGCACCTGCTTGGTCAGCGCGAGGTAGCTCTTGCCCTCGAGCTGCACGTCGAGCAGCGCGTTGGCGCCACCCTTCTTCAGCGCCATCATGGCGTCGTGGCCCGGCAGCGTGATGTGCACGGGCTGGTTGTCGGAGCCGTAGATGACGGCGGGGACCTTGTCGGCGCGGCGGATGCGGCGGGCGGCGCCCTTGCCGAACTCGGTGCGGGCCTCTGCCTGGATGCGGTCGTTGCCAGCCATGTCTTTGCTCTCCTCGGGACGTGCGTCAGGGGGGTCTGGGTGCCTCGTGGTCGGGGCCCGGAGACGACACATGCACCGCGCGCCGACGCGGCACGGTGCATGGGACCGGACCACGTCGATCACGGAGCCGGGGTCTCACCGGTGCTCCCTCGCCGAGGCAACTGCGCAAGGTTAACGAACGTGCGGCGGCGAGGTGAAATCGGGGCCGCCCTTCGTGGCTCGCTCCGCTCGCACCTCAGGGAGCGGCATGCACTCGCTGGACTCGCGCCTCAGGGAGCGGCAAGCGCTCGCTCCGCTCGCGCCTCAGGGAGCGGCAAGCGCTCGCTCGCTCGCACCTTTGGGGGGCGACATGCACCCGCTCCGCTCGCACCTCCGGGAGCGGGGGCAGATGCCGCTCCCTGAGGAGCCCGCGAGGGACGAGCGGGCGTCACGAAGGGCGCGGCCGGTGGTCTCGACAGGCTCGACCAGCGTGGAGGCCAGTGGTCTCGACAGGCTCGACCAGCGAAGGCTCGACCAGCGAAGCGCTCGACCGGCGTGGGCGGGTCAGGCGTGGCCGTCGAACATCGAGGTGACGGAGCCGTCCTCGAAGACCTCCTTGATCGCCCGGGAGATCAGGGGGGCGATCGAGAGGACGGTGAGCTTGTCGAAGTGGCGCTCGGCCGGGATCGGGAGGGTGTTGGTGACGACGACCTCGACGGCGGCGGAGTTCTTCAGCCGGTCGACCGCGGGGTCGGAGAGGATCGCGTGGGTCGCGGCGATGACGACACCCGCGGCGCCGTCCTCGACGAGCGCCTCCGCGGCCTTCACGATGGTGCCGCCGGTGTCGATCATGTCGTCGGTGAGGATGCAGATGCGGCCCTCGACCTTGCCGACCACGCGGTTGGCGACGGTCTCGTTGGGGCGGTCCTCGCGGCGGGTCTTGTGGATGAACGCCAGCGGTACGCCGCCCAGGCGCGCCGACCAGCGCTCGGCGACCTTGATGCGGCCGGCGTCGGGCGAGACCACGGCGAGGCGCTGGTCGCCGTACTTCTCCTGGACGTAGTCGCACAGGATCGGCAGCGCCATCAGGTGGTCGACGGGGCCGTCGAAGAAGCCCTGGATCTGGTCGGCGTGCAGGTCGACGGCGATGAGGCGGTCGGCGCCGGCGGTCTTGAACAGGTCGGCCATGAGGCGCGCCGAGATCGGTTCGCGGCCGCGGTGCTTCTTGTCCTGGCGGGCGTAGCCGTAGAACGGCAGCACCACGGTGATGCGCTTGGCCGAGGCCCGCTTGAGCGCGTCGACCATGATCAGGTGCTCCATGATCCACTCGTTGACCGGAGCCGTGTGGCTCTGGATCACGAAGGCGTCGGAGCCGCGCACCGACTCCTCGTAGCGCACGTAGATCTCCGAGTTGGCGAACTCGTAGGCCGAGGTCGGGACGAGCCCGGTGCCGAGGCCGGCGGCCACCTCCTCGGCGAGGTGGGGGTGGGCGCGGCCCGTGAAGACCATGAGGTTCTTCTCGGTGGTGCGCTTCATTCCGCTCACGTGCGGCGCTCCTCGGGGCTGGGGGCCTCCAGACCGCTCGATTCTGTCCCACGACCCACGACCGGCGCGAGCCGGGTGCGACGCCCGGTGCTCATGCGCCGTTCACTCCCCCGCCGGGGCCCCGGCCTCCTCAGCGGCCACGGCCTGCGCGGTGCCGCCCCGCCTGCGGAGCACCCACCCGAGCAGGGTGCGCTGCGGGCCGGCGCTGACCGCCAGCGCGCCGGCGGGCACGTCCTCGCGGACGACGGCGCCCGCGCCCGTCGACGCGCCGTCGCCGAGCGTCACCGGGGCGACGAAGGTGGTGTTCGAGGCGCCGCGGGCGAACCGGCCGATACGGGTCCGGTGCTTGGCGACCCCGTCGTAGTTGGCGACCACGGTGCCCGCGCCGAGGTTGGCCCCCTCGCCGACGTCGGCGTCGCCGACGTACGACAGGTGCGGGACCTTGGCGCCGGGGCCCAGTTGCGAGTTCTTGACCTCCACGAAGGTGCCCGCCTTGGCCCCCGCGGCCAGCTCGGTGCCCGGCCGCAGGTAGGCGAACGGGCCGACCTGGGCGGCCTCGCCCACGACCGCGAGCTGGGCGTGGGTGCGCACGACGCGGGCCCGGGCGCCGACCTCGACGTCCTCGAGCGTGGTGTCGGGCCCGACCACGGCCTCCTCGCCGACCACCGTGGCGCCGAGCAGCTGCGTCCCGGGCAGCAGCGTCACGTCTCGGTGCAGCACGACGTCGGCGTCGACCCAGGTCGTCGCGGGGTCCATCACCGAGACGCCCTCGCGCATCCAGCCCTCGACGACCCGACGGTTCAGCTCGCGGCCGAGCGCGGCGAGCTGGACCCGGTCGTTGGCACCCTCGGTCTGCTGCACGTCGTCGAGCACGTGCGCCCCCACGGGGAGGCCGTCGGCACGGGCGATCGCCACGGTGTCGGTGAGGTAGTACTCCCCCGCGGCGTTGTCGTTGCGCAGCCGCGGCAGCGCCCCGCCCAGGAAGGCCGCGTCGAGGGCCAGGATCCCGCTGTTGATCTCGGCGACCCTGCGCTCCTCCTCGCTGGCGTCCTTGTGCTCGACGATGCCGGTCACGACGCCCGAGGGGTCGCGCACCACGCGCCCATAGCCGGACGGGTCGGACACGACGCCCGACAGGATGCTGACCGCCCGCGAGGCGCCGGCGTGGTCGTCGAGCAGGGCCTGCAGGCTCTCGGCCCGCAGCAGCGGGGTGTCGGCGTACGCCACCAGCACGGTGCCGTCGCGCTCGCCCTCGGGCAGGGCGTCGACGGCGACCCGGACGGCGTGCCCGGTGCCGTCCTGCACCTCCTGCACCACGACGGTCGCGTCGGGCAGCAGCTCCTGCACGTGGGGGCCGACCTGCTCGCGCTGGTGCCCCACGACCACGACCACGCGACGCGGCTCCAGGCGGCGCACGGCGGCCAGCACGTGGCCGACCATGCTGCGTCCGCCGACGCGGTGCAGCACCTTCGCGGTGCTGCTCTTCATCCGGGTGCCCCCACCGGCGGCGAGGACGATGACAGTCAGGTCGGAGGTCACGGGAGGGGACTCTAGGTCGTGGCCCGAGGTCGCGGCAGGTCAGACCGCCGCGAGGTGCATCTGCAGGGAGTAGCGGTCGGCGCGGTACCAGCTGGTCGCGACCTCGACCGGGCGACCGCGGCTGGTGGAGCGGCGCTCGAAGACCATCAGGGGCGCGCCGGGGGCCACGCCGAGCAGCCCGGCGACGCGCTCGTCGGCCCCCTCCGCCCAGACGACCTGCTCGGCGGCGTCGACCGGCACGTCGTAGTGCTGGGCCAGCAGGTCGTAGACCGAGCCGCCGGCGGCGAAGGTGGTGTCGAGGTCGGGCAGCAGGTCGGCTCGCAGGTGGCTCTCCTCGTAGGCCATCGGCTCGCCGTCGGCCCGCCGCAGCCGCACCAGGTGCCAGCAGGCGCCCACGCCGAGGTGGCCGCGCGCGGCCGCCGGGGCGCTCACCTTGGCCAGGCCCAGCAGCTCGGACTCCGGCCGCAGGCCGCGGGCCGCCATGTCGCGGGTGAACGACGCGAGGTGCACGTCGGTGACGAGCCGGGGCTGGGCCGCCGGGGCGGCGACGTACGTGCCGCGGCCGGGGCTGCGCGAGAGCACGCCGTCGTCGATCAGCCCGTCGACCGCCTTGCGCACGGTGCCGCGGCTGACGTCGAAGCGCTGCATCAGCGTGCGCTCCGACGGCACCGGGTCGCCCGCGTCGAGCGCTGCTGCTTGGCCGAGCAGCCACTCGCGCAGCTGGGCGTGCTTGGGCACGGCTCCGCCCTCGACCAGCGGTGTCGACACCTCCACGTGGGCTCCCAGGTCGTCGCGATAGGACCATTGACAGAGTAGCGGTACAGACAGGTACTGTACCAGTTGTCGAGAACCACGTCCCGGCCCGATCCTGGGGAGAAGACCACATGACCACCGCCACCACCGACCGCGGGTCCGCGGCCCCGGCTCGCCCGCGCCGTCGGCTTCCCGGCTTCGCGGGCCTGCAGCGCTTCGGCAAGAGCCTGATGCTGCCGATCGCGCTGCTGCCCGCCGCCGGCATCCTGCTCCGCCTGGGCCAGGACGACCTGCTCGGCGGGATCGACACCCCCGGCATCGGCGCGTTCTTCGACGCCATGAGCGCGGCGGGCGGGGCCGTCTTCGACAACCTCCCGCTGCTCTTCGCCGTCGGCGTCGCCATCGGGATGAGCCGGAGGTCCGACGGGTCGACCGCACTGTCGGCGGTCGCGGGCTACCTCGTCATCGCCGCGGTCTTCGAGGCGATGTCGCCCATCGTGCTCGCGGGCGAGACCGACGCGGCCGGGGAGCAGCTGATGATCAACTACAGCGTCTTCGGCGGCATCGCCGTCGGCCTGGTGACGGCGTACCTCTTCGACCGCTACCACACCATCGAGCTGCCGGCGTACCTCGGCTTCTTCGGCGGCCGCCGGTTCGTGCCGATCGTGGTCTCGCTGACGACGCTGGTGCTCGGCTTCGCGCTGAGCTGGATCTACCCGCTGTTCCAGGCCGGGCTGACCTCGGTCGGCGCGTTCATCGGCGGCTCGGGCGCGCTGGGGGCGTTCCTCTACGGCTTCTCCAACCGGATGCTGATCCCGCTCGGGCTGCACCACATCCTCAACACCTACATCTGGTTCATCTACGGCGACTACGACGGCCCGAACGGCGTGGTCTCCGGCGAGCTGACCCGCTTCGCCGCCGGCGACCCGACGGCGGGCCACCTGACCGCGGGCTTCTACCCGATCCTGATGTTCGGCCTGCCCGGCGCGGCGCTGGCGATGATGCACGTGGCCAAGGCGTCGCAGAAGAAGGTCGCGGTCGGCATCCTCTCCGCGGCCGCCCTGACGGCGTTCGTCACCGGCATCACCGAGCCGCTCGAGTTCGCCTTCATGTTCGTGGCCTTCCCGCTGTACGTCGTCCACGCGCTGCTCACCGGCCTGTCGATGGCCATCGCCTACCTGCTCGACATCCACCTCGGCTTCTCGTTCTCGGCCGGGCTCATCGACCTGCTGCTCTACGGCACGGCGCCGGCGGCCAAGAACATCCCGCTGCTCATCGCCATGGGCGCGATCTTCTTCGTCCTCTACTACGTGCTGTTCCGCTTCGCGATCGTGCGGTGGAACATGCGCACCCCGGGCCGGGAGCCCGACGACGAGCTGGCGACGGCCGACGACGGCGCGGCCGCTCCGAGCGCCGACCGCCGTCAGCAGGCCGCCGACCTGGTCGCCGCCTTCGGCGGGCGCGACAACCTCGTCGCCGTCGACGCGTGCATCACCCGGCTGCGCGTCGAGGTCGCCGACAAGGCGGGCGTCGACAAGGCCCGGCTGCGGGCGCTCGGCGCGGCTGGCGTGATGGAGGTCGGCAACAACGTGCAGGCCGTCTTCGGCCCGCGCGCCGACGCCCTGCGCTCCGACATGCAGACCTGGCTCGACGGCGGCGAGGTGCCCGAGGCACCTGCCGAGCCGGCCCCGACCACCGCCACCACCACGACGGCCGGACTGCAGGTCCTCTCCCCCGTCCCGGGCCGGCTCGTCGCGCTCGAGGACGTCGCCGACCCGACCTTCGCCGGCGGCGTGGTCGGGCAGGGGGCCGCCGTCACCCCGCCGCAGGAGGTCGTCTACGCCAAGGCGCCGGTCAGCGGCACGGTGCGGGCGCTGAAGCCCCACGCCTTCGTGGTCGTGACCGAGGACGGCGCCGGTGTGCTCGTCCACCTCGGTCTCGACACGGTCCGCCGGGGCGGTGCCGGCTTCGAGGTGCTCGTCTCCGAGGGCGACGCCGTCGTCGCCGGGCAGGCCGTGATCCGCTACGACGTGCCCGACGTGGTGGCCGCCGGGCTCGACCCTGTCGTGCCCGTGGTCGTGATGGACAAGAAGGCGACCGTCGAGGTGACCGCCCAGGGCGGCGACGTCGAGGCGCTCGGCCAGCTGCTGGCCGTCGGCGCCGGGGCGGGGCGGTAGCCGTGGAGGTCGTGGTCTGCGACAGCCCCGAGGCGGCCGGGGCCCTGGCCGCCGACGCGGTGGGCGAGCTGCTGCGTCGTACGCCGGACGCGGTGCTGGGCCTGGCCACCGGCTCCTCCCCGCTCCCGCTGTACGACGAGCTGGCCCGGCGCTGCGACGCGGGCGAGGTGTCGTTCGCCCGGGCGCGCGGCTACACCCTCGACGAGTACGTCGGCCTGCCCCCCGAGCACCCGCAGCGCTACCGCAACGTCATCGACACCGAGCTCGTCTCCCGCGTCGACCTCCCCGAGGGCGCCGTCGCGGGGCCCGACGGCCTGGCCGACGACGTGCCGGCGGCGTGCGCGGCGTACGAGCAGGCGATCGCGGACGCCGGCGGGATCGACCTGCAGGTGCTCGGCATCGGCACCGACGGCCACGTCGGATTCAACGAGCCGGGGTCGTCGCTGGCCTCGCGCACGCGCATCAAGACGCTGACGCGTCAGACCCGGCTCGACAACGCGCGCTTCTTCGACGACGACCTCGACGCGGTGCCGACGCACTGCCTGACCCAGGGCCTGGGCACGATCATGGCCGCGCGCCACGTGGTGCTGCTCGCGAGCGGGCGGGGCAAGGCCGAGGCGGTGCACCAGCTGGTCGAGGGCCCGGTCAGCGCGATGTGGCCGGCCACCGTGCTGCAGCACCACCCGCACGTCACGGTGCTGCTCGACGAGGCGGCGGCGAGCCGGCTGCAGCTGGCGGGCTACTACCGCGACACCTACCGCGCGAAGCCGGCGTGGCAGGGCCTGTGAGCGCGCTGCTGCTGAGCGCCGACCGGGTGCTGACGGGCACCGGTGACCTCTCCCCCGGCTGGGTCGAGGTCTCCGGCGGGCAGGTGGCCGCCCTCGGCGAGGGCACCCCACCGAGGCCCGCCGACCTCGACCTCGGCGCGGCGACCGTCGCCCCCGGCCTCGTCGACGTGCACGTCCACGGCGGCGGCGGGGCCTCTTTCACCGGCCCGCCGGAAGAGGTCGAGGCCGCCGTCGCGACCCACCGCGCGGCCGGCACCACCACGGTGCTCGCCAGCCTGGTCACCGCCGCGCCCGACGACCTGCTGCGCTCGGTCCGCGAGCTCGCCTCGCTGACCGACGCGCGGGCCGTCGGCGGCACCCACCTCGAGGGACCGTGGCTCAGCCCCCGGCGCGCGGGCGCCCACGAGGTCGCGCAGCTGCGCGCGCCCGACCCGGCCGAGGTCGACGCGCTGCTCGAGGCCGGGCGCGGCACCATCCGCATGGTCACCCTGGCCCCGGAGCTGCCCGGCGCGCTCGACGCCGTACGCCGCCTCGTCGCCGCAGGCGTGACCGTCGCGGTCGGCCACACCGACGCCTCCTACGAGGAGACCCGTGCCGCGATCGACGCCGGCGCGAGCGTCGGCACGCACCTGTTCAACACCATGCCCGGGCTGCACCACCGCGACCCCGGCCCGGTCGGGGCGCTGCTCGGCGACGACGGGGTCGTGGTCGAGCTCGTCGCCGACGGCGTGCACCTGCACCCCCAGGTGCTCGCCCTGGCTGCGCGCTCCGCGGCGGGCCGCTTCGCGCTGGTCAGCGACGCCATGGCGGCGGCGGGCGCACCCGACGGCGACTACCGGCTCGGGGCGCTCGACGTCGAGGTGCGCCAGGGGGTGGCGCGCCTCAGCGACAGCGGGGCGATCGCGGGCTCCACCCTCGTGCTCGCCGACGCCGTCCGCTTCTCGACGCAGGTGGCGGGCCTGCCCCTGGCCGACGCCGTACGGGCCGCCACGACGACGCCGGCGGAGGCCGTCGGCCTCGCCGCGGGCCGGCTCGAGCCGGGCGCGGCGGCCGACCTCGTGGTGCTCGACCGGGACCTTGCGGTGGCGCGGGTGATGGCGGGAGGACGGTTCGTCGAGACGGCGGGGTGATCCGGGTCGCACGGGGAACTAGCCAGACGGCGCCGACGGCGCCGACTGCGGACCAGCCCCCATTCCCCACCGGAAGGACCCGAATCGTCATGGCGGAGTACACCGAGTACAGCGAGGTGCTCGAAGGACAGTGCCCCTTCGGCGGCAACCGCGTGGGCGGCGCGTTCACCTCCAAGCCGACGCTCTCCGACTGGTATCCCGACCGGCTCCGCGTCGAGCAGCTGCACACCGACGGCGCAGCGGCCAACCCGCTGTCCGACCAGGACTACGAGGCGGCGTTCGGCGCGATCGACCTCGACGCGCTCAAGGGCGAGATCAAGACCTTCCTCACCACCTCGGTCGACTGGTGGCCCAGCGACTACGGCAACTACGGCCCGCAGATGATCCGGATGGCGTGGCACTCCGCCGGCACCTACCGCATCGCCGACGGCCGCGGCGGGGCGAGCCGCGGCATGCAGCGCTTCGCGCCGGTCAGCTCGTGGTGGGACAACGGCAACACCGACAAGTCGCGCCGGCTGCTGTGGCCGATCAAGAAGAAGTACGGCAACGCGCTGTCCTGGGCCGACCTGATGGTCCTCACCGGCAACTGCGCGCTCGAGATCATGGGCTTCCCCACCACCGGGTTCGGCGGCGGCCGCCGCGACGCGTGGGAGGCCGACGACGCGACGTACTGGGGCCCGGAGTGGATCGACAACTCCCACCCCTCCGCGCAGGACGACATGGTCTTCCGCGACCAGCGCTGGACCGGCGAGCCCGGCGACGCCGACTACGAGCTCGAGCAGCCGCTGGCCGCGTCGCACCAGTCGCTGATCTACGTCAACCCCGAGGGGCCGAACGAGAACGGCGACCCCGCCGAGTCGGCCGTCGACATCCGCATCACCTTCGGCCGCATGGCCATGAACGACGAGGAGACGGTCGCGCTGATCGCCGGCGGCCACGCCTTCGGCAAGAGCCACGGCAAGGTGTCGACCGACCGGATCGGCCCCCCGCCCGAGATCGCCCCGATGGAGCAGCAGGGCCTCGGCTGGAGCAACCCGCAGGGCTCGGGCAACGCCGAGCACACCATGACCAACGGCATCGAGGGCTCCTGGACGCCGAACCCGACGGTCTGGGACAACGACTACCTGACCAACCTGTTCAGGTACGACTGGGAGAAGATCGAGAACCCCGACACCGGGGCCACCCAGTGGAAGCCCAAGGACCCCGACGCGCCCCGCACCCCCGACGCGCACCTCGAGGGCGAGACCCACGAGCTGATGATGATGACCTCCGACATCGCGCTCAAGGTCGACCCGGTCTACCGCGAGATCTGCGAGCGGTTCCTCGCCGACTTCGACTACTTCACCAAGGCCTTCTCCGAGGCCTGGTACAAGCTGACCCACCGCGACATGGGTCCGAAGTCGCGCTACCTCGGCCCCGAGGTCGCCGAGAAGGACTTCCTGTGGCAGGACCCCGTGCCCGTCCACGAGGGCCCCGTCGTCGGTGACGCCGAGGTCGCGACGCTCAAGCAGGCCATCCTCGACACCGGCCTGTCGGTCTCCGACCTCGCCTACACCGCCTTCTCCTCCGCGGTGACCTACCGCGACAGCGACAAGCGCGGCGGCGCCAACGGCGCCCGGATCGCGCTCGCGCCCCAGAAGGACTGGAAGGTCAACGCCCGCTGCGGCGAGGTGCTCGACCGGCTCGCCCAGGTCAGGTCCGAGAGCGCGGCGAACGTCAGCCTCGCCGACCTCATCGTGCTCGGCGGGTGCGTCGCGGTCGAGCAGGCGGCCAAGGCCGCCGGCCACGACGTGGCGGTGCCCTTCACCCCCGGCCGCACCGACGCCACCGACGAGCAGACCGACCCCGAGCAGATCGAGTGGCTCGCCCCCGTGGTCGACGGCTTCCGCAACTACGTGCTGCCGGAGTTCTCGTCGGTCTCGAAGGTGGCGCCCGAGGAGATGTTCCTCGACAAGGCCGGGCTGCTCGGCCTCACGGCGCCCGAGTGGGTCGCGCTGACCGGCGGCCTCCGGGCGCTGGGGTGCAACCACGACGGCTCCGCCACCGGCATCTTCACCGACCGTGTCGGCGAGCTGACCACCGACTTCTTCGACGTGGTCACCTCGATGGACTACGCCTGGTCCAAGGTCGACGACGACGGCTACGCCTTCACCGTCGACGACCGCGCGACCGGCGAGAAGAAGTACGACGCCTCCCGCAACGACCTGCTCTTCGGGGTCAACTCGCAGCTGCGCGCCATCTCCGAGGTGTACGCCGCCTCCGACGGCGAGGCGCGCTTCGTGCGCGACTTCGTGGCCGTCTGGGACAAGGTGATGATGCTCGACCGCTACGACGTCCGGCAGGGCTGAGGCTCGACGCCCCGGTTCCTGAGGAGGTTGCGCAGCAACCGTCTCGAAGGACGCCCCGGTTCCCGCCCCGCGGGGGCCGGGGCGTCGTACGTCTCGGGCTCCCCGGGTAGGAGTCGAACCTACGTCGCTTGTCCTGATTCAAAGTCAGGCGGGCCCTGCCGGCAGACCAACCGGGGATTGCTCTGCGAACGGTAACGCCCGCAGCCGGCGGGGCCGCGGTGACCTGCGCTCCGACCTCGGGTGCACGGGGCTCGGGGCACCTCGACCAGCCCGGCCTTCCATCGCTGGTCGAGGTGCGAGGGCCGCCAGGCCCGAGCCTCGAGACCCCGCGAGCACGCGCCGACCTCGGGCCAGCAGCGCGCGGACCGTCACCTCCACGACACCTGGGGGTTGCCTGCTGTCACCGGGACGGGGTGGGGTGAGCGGCATGACATCACTCGGGAAGACCCGCGCGCTCCCCCGCGCCCTCACCCTGCTCGTCGGCGGCGGCCTCGCGCTCGCGCTGCCGGTGACCGCGACCGCCGTACCGACGCAGCCGGCGCCGTCCGACGCCCAGGCCCAGAGCGCCCGTCCGGGGCCGAAGCCCCAGGCCGAGCCGCTGGTGATCGGGCACCGGGGAGCGTCCGGGTACCGCCCCGAGCACACCCTGGCGGCGTACCGCCTCGCGATCCGGCAGGGCGCCGACTACATCGAGCCCGACCTGGTGCCGACCAAGGACGGCGTGCTGGTCGCGCGTCACGAGAACGAGATCGGTGGCACCACCGACGTCAGCGCGCGGCCGGAGTTCGCGGCGCGCAAGCAGACCAAGACCATCGACGGCAAGCCCGTGACCGGGTGGTTCACCGAGGACTTCACGCTCGCTGAGCTCAGGACGCTGCGCGCGAAGGAGCGGCTGCCGCAGGTGAGGCCGCAGAACACGGCGTACGACGGTCGCTACGACGTCCCGACCTTCGTCGAGGTGCTCGCCGTCGTCAACCGCACCAACGCCCGGCGACCCGGCGTCAAGGACGACATCGGTGTCTACCCCGAGACCAAGCACCCGACGTACTTCCAGTCGATCGGGCTTCCGCTCGAGAACCGGCTGCTGCGCGACCTGCGCGAGGCGGGGCTCGACAAGCCGCGCGCCAAGGTCTTCCTGCAGAGCTTCGAGACGACGAACCTGAAGTACCTCGACCGTCGCACGAAGCTGCCGATCGTCCAGCTCATGGACTCCACGGGGGCGCCGTACGACCTGGTCGCGCGGGGCGACGACCGCACCTATGCCGACCTGACCAAGCCGGCCGAGCTGCGCAAGATCGCCCGCTACGCCGACGGCATCGGCCCCAACAAGACCCTGGTGCTGCCGCAGGCCGCGGACGGCTCGCTGCTGGCCCCCACCCCCGTGGTGCGCGACGCCCACCGGGTCGGGCTGCTCGTGCACGTCTTCACGCTGCGCCGGGAGAACCAGTTCATGGCGACCGACTTCCGCCAGGGCGCCGACCCGAACGCCGTCGGCGACATGGTCGCCGAGGCCCGGGCCTTCCTCGACGCGGGTGTCGACGGCTACTTCACCGACAACCCCGACATCGGCGTCCGCGCCCGCGACGCGTGGGTGCGCTCGGGGGTCCGCCCCGCGGCCTGACCGCACGCCTCGCGCGGCGCCCCGGCCACGGGCTCAGGGGCGCCGCGCGACCGCGAACACCCGCCGGAACGGCAGCACCACGACACCGTCGCGCTCCGGGTACGCCGCCCGGAGCCGGGCACGGTACGTCGCCTCGAACCCCGGCCGCAGGTCGTCGGGGAGCGCCTGCAGCACCGGCCGCGCACCCGTGCCGCTGACCCAGCCGAAGACCGGGTCGGGGTCGTCGGCGGCCGGGAGCACGTGCAGGTAGGTCGTCTCCCACGCGTCCACCTCGCAGCCGAGGTCGCGCAGCGTACGGAGGTAGGTCGCCGGGTCGTGGCTCGAGGGCCGCTCCACCTCCCGCACGTGGGCGTCGTACGGCGCCTCGGCCGCGAGCTGGTGCAGCAGGGCGTGGCTGGGCGCCGCGAAGTTGCCCGGGACCTGCATCGCGAACCAGCCCCCGGGAGCGACGCGGTCGAGCAGCCGTGGCAGCAGGTCGAGGTGGTCGGGCACCCACTGGAGCGTGGCGTTCGTCAGGAGCACGTCGACCGGGGCGTCGGGCTCCCAGTCGCGCAGGTCGCCGACCTCGAAGGCGAGTCGCGACGTCGGCTCCGCCCGGGCGACCATCTCGGGGCTCGAGTCGACGCCGAGCACCTGCGCCGCCGGCCACCGCTCGGCCAGCAGCCGGGTGAGGGTCCCGGGGCCGCAGCCGAGGTCGACGACCGTTGCCGGCTCGACGGCACCCACCCGGGCGAGCAGGTCGAGGAACGGTCGCGACCGGTGGTCGCCGAACTGCAGGTAGCGGTCGGGGTCCCAGGTGACGGCCATGCCGCTGAGGTTATCTCGACGTCGAGAATCTTTGGTCGCTACAGTTCCGGTGTGGAGCGGGCGCCAGGAGACGAGGTCGACGAGATCGTCGCGGCCTGGCGCCGCGAGCGCGCCGACCTCGACCTGGCGCCCGTCGAGGTCTTCAGCCGGCTCACCCGCCTGGCCCGGCAGCTCGACGGAGTGCGACGCCAGGCTTTCGCCGCGCACGACGTCGAGCCGTGGGAGTTCGACGTGCTCGCCGCACTGCGGCGGGCCGGGGCGCCGTACCAGCTCTCCCCCGGCGCGCTGCTGCACCAGACGCTCGTCACCAGCGGCACGATGACCAACCGCGTCGACCGGCTCGTCGAGCGCGGGCTGGTCGAGCGCTCGCCCGACCCGCACGACCGCCGCGGCATCCTGGTGCGGCTCACCGACGCCGGACGCGAGCGCGTCGACGCGGCCTTCGACTCGCTCGTGGAGGAGGAGCGCTCGCTGCTCGGCGACCTCCCGGCGACGGAGCGCGACCGGCTCGCCACCCTGCTGCGCGGACTGATGCAGTCGTTGGGCTGAACCCTCACCTCGCCGCGCACGGCACGCAGGTGCGCGCCGACGGGCGAGCCAGCAGTCGCGCCTCCGGGATCGGCTCGCCGCACCGCTCGCAGCGGCCGTAGGTGCCGTCGCCCAGCCGCGCCAGCGCCGCGTCGACCTCGGCCAGCCGCTGCCGCGCACCCGCGAGCAGGGCCGAGGTCTGGGACCGCTCGAAGGCGATGGTGTGCCCCTCGGGGTCGTGCTCGTCGTCGGTCGCCGTCAGGTCGGCTCCCGCCACGATCCCCTCGAGGTCAGCGCCCAGCGACGCCACGGCCCGCGATGCGTGCAGCCGCTCCTCGGCGAGCAGTGCGGCGTACGGCCCCTCGCTCACGGTGGCTCCTCTCGTCGCACCCGATCACAGCACGTCCCACCGACACGGCAGCGCCCTGCCGGCGACTGAGCCACGAAGTCTGACGCTGAGCGCGGCAAGCAATCGTGGCTCAGCGGCAAAGTCACTGGTTGACCAGTGACTTCGACCAGACCGTCCCACTGGCCCAGGAAGTCCGCCGGCTGCCCACCCCAGATTGCGTGCAGGGCGTCTCTGATCACTGGCCCGTCGACGCCTCGAGAGCCACCGGCTCCACTGCGCCAAGAAGTCTGACGCTGAGCGCGGCAAGCAATCGTGGCTCAGCGGCAAAGTCACTGGTTAACCAGTGACTTTCTCGACGTCGAGCTGCGAGACCACGCGGCCGGCGGCCACCGATCAGCCGGCGACCTCGGCGGCCTCGAGCCACTCGAGCTCGAGCTCCTCCCGGCGGGCGGTGAGGTCGTCGAGCTCGGTGGAGAGCTGCGTTAGGCGGGGCACGTCGGACGCCGCGGCCGCCATGGTGGCGTGCAGGGCGGTCTCCTGCTCGGTGAGCCGGGCCAGCTGGCGCTCGACCCGCTCGAGCGTCTTGCGGGCGGCCCGCTGGGCGGCGGGGTCAGCCGCGGTGGTCTCGACAGGGACGACCGCCGAGGAGGTCGAGGCGGCGGACCCCCAGGAGCGGCGGCGCTCCAGGTACTCCTCGACCCCGCCGGGCAGCTGCGAGACCTGTCCGTCGCCGAGCAGCGCCCAGGTCGCGTCGGTGGTGCGCTCGAGGAAGTAGCGGTCGTGGGAGACCACGACGAGGGTGCCGGGCCAGGAGTCGAGGAAGTCCTCGAGCACGGTGAGCGTCTCGATGTCGAGGTCGTTGGTGGGCTCGTCGAGGAGCAGCACGTTGGGCTCGTCGAGCAGCAGGCGCAGCAGCTGGAAGCGCCGCCGCTCGCCGCCCGACAGGTCACCGACCCGCGCCGTCAGCCGGTCGCCGGTGAAGCCGAACCGCTCGAGCAGCGCGGTGGCGGAGAGCTCCTTGCCCTCCGCGGTGCGGGTGATGCGGCGCACTCCCTCGACGGTGTCGAGGACCCGCGCGTCGACGGGCAGGTCGGGCACCTGCTGGCTCAGGTGGGCCAGCGACACGGTGCGCCCGGTGCGCACCCGGCCGACGTCGGGCTCGAGCTCGCCGGCGAGCAGCCGCAGCACGGTGCTCTTGCCGGCGCCGTTGACGCCGATCAGGGCGACCCGGTCGCCGGGGCCGAGGCGCCAGGTGGCCTGCGACAACAGCGACCGCCCTCCACGCGCGACGTCGACGTCCTCGAGGTCGACGACGTCCTTGCCGAGCCGCGACGCGGCGAAGCGCTGCAGCTCGAGGCGGTCGCGCGGCGGCGGCACGTCCTCGATGAGCTCGTTGGCCGCGTCGATGCGGAACTTCGGCTTCGAGGTGCGGGCCGGGGCGCCTCGGCGCAGCCACGCCAGCTCCTTGCGCACGAGGTTCTGCCGGCGCGCCTCGGAGGCCTGGGCCTGGCGCTGCCGCTCGGCGCGGGCCAGCACGAACGCGGCGTACCCGCCGTCGTAGGCGTCGACGACCCCCGCGCCGTTGCTCGCCGGGTGCACCTCCCAGGTCTGCTCGCACACCGCGTCGAGGAACCAGCGGTCGTGGGTGACCACCACCATCGCGGAGGTACGCCGCTGCTGCGCGCGCGAGCGCAGGAAGCGCGCCAGCCAATCGACCGCCTCGACGTCGAGGTGGTTGGTCGGCTCGTCGAGGAGCAGCAGGTCGTCGTGGCCGAGCAGCAGCCGGGCGAGCGAGCAGCGACGCCGCTCACCTCCGGACAGCCCGTCGACGGTGCGGTCGAGCGAGACGTCGGCGAGCAGCTCGGCGACCACCTCGCGCGAGGTGGCGTCGCCCGCCCACTCGTGGTCGGCGCGCCCGCCGAGCACGGCCTCGCGCACGGTGCTGGCCTCGTCGAGGTCGTCGCGCTGGGCGAGGTAGCCGACAGTGGTGCCGCCGGTGCGCGAGACCCGGCCGGAGTCGGGCTGCGTGCGCCCCGCGATGAGGTCGAGCAGCGTCGTCTTGCCGTCGCCGTTGCGGCCGACGACCCCGATGTGGTCGCCCTCGCCGACGCCGAGGCTGACCTCGTCGAGCAGGATCCGCACGCCGAACGACTTCGAGACGCGCTCGAGGTTGACCAGGTTGGCCCTCTGTACGGCCATCAGGCGTGCACCACCGGGTGGGAGCCGGCGACGGGGCCGGGGGCGAGCAGGACGGTGCGCCCCTCGGCGCGCAGCGGCTCGGCGACCGCGCGGGCGTGGGCCGCGTCGCGGCACAGGCCCAGCCAGGTGGGACCGGAGCCGGAGAGCAGCGCGGCCACCGCACCGGCGCCGAGCACGGCGTCACGGGTCGCCGTCAGCGCGGGCCGCAGGTGCAGCGCAGGCGCCTGCAGGTCGTTGCCCAGCGCCGCGGCGAGGGCGTCGGGGTCGCCGGTCGACAGGGCGGCCAGCAGGGCGTCGGGCCGGTCGAGCTCGCGACCGAGCCCGAGGTCGTCGTGGGCGGCGTACACCTGCGGCGTGGAGAGCCCCTGGACGTCGGGCAGCACCACCCACCACCAGGCACCGGCGTCGGCGACGGGCTCGACCAGCTCGCCGCGACCGGTGCCCCAGGCCGTGCCGCCGACCAGGGCGAAGGGCACGTCGCTGCCCAGCCCGGCCGCGACCGCGAGCAGGTCGTCGTCGGGGGTGCCGAGGTCCCACAGCCGGTCGACGGCGACCAGCGTGGCGGCCGCGTCGGCGCTGCCACCGGCCAGCCCCCCGGCCACGGGGATGCCCTTGTGCACGTGCAGCCGCGCGGCGCGGTCGAGCCCGTGGTGGGCGACCAGCGCCTGGCCGGCCCGAACGGCGAGGTTGCCGGCGTCGAGGGGCACCTCGCGCACGTCGACCTCGCCGGCCGCCTCGACGGTGACCGACCAGCTCTCGGCCTCGGTCGCCGTGACATCGTCGTAGAGCCCGACGGCCTGGTAGACGGTCGAGAGCGGGTGGAAGCCGTCGGCACGGGGCGGGCCGACGTCGAGGCGGAGGTTGACCTTGGCGGGCGCGCGGACGGTGAGGCTCACGCGACCTCCTCCAGCGCCTCGGCCAGGCGCACGAAGGCGGTCAGGTCGAGCTCCTCGCCACGCGCGGTGGGCGGCAGGCCCGCCGCGGCCACGGCCGACTCGGCCCGCTCGGCGCTGCCGACGAGCGGACGAAGCGCCTGACGCAGCACCTTGCGGCGCTGGGCGAAGGCGGCGTCGACCACGGCGAAGACCCGCTCGCGTGGCACCGATGTCTCAGGCGGCTCGCGGCGGGTCCAGCCGACGAGGCCGGAGTCGACGTTGGGCGCCGGCCAGAAGACGGTGCGCCCGACGGTGCCGACCCGACGCAGCTCGCCGAACCATGCGGCCTTGACCGACGGCACGCCGTAGATCTTGGCGCCGGGCTTGGCGGCCAGCCGGTCGGCCACCTCGAGCTGCACCATGACCAGGCCACGCTCCAGGGTCGGCAGCAGCCCCATCAGGTGCAGCAGCACCGGCACCGAGACGTTGTAGGGCAGGTTGGCGACCAGCGCGGTGGGCGGCGGGCCGGGCAGCTCGCTGACGCGCAGCGCGTCGGCGAGCACGACCTCGAACCGGTCGGCCTGGCCGGGCGCGAGCTCGGCGATCGTCGCCGGCAGCCGGCCCGCGAGCACGGGGTCGACCTCGACCGCCACCACCCGCCGGCACACCGCGAGCAGGGCCAGCGTGAGGGAGCCGAGGCCGGGGCCGACCTCCACCACGACGTCGTCGGCACCGACCTCGGCCTCACGCACGATACGCCGCACGGTGTTGGCGTCGATGACGAAGTTCTGGCCGCGCTGCTTGGTCGGCCGCAGGTCGAGCTCGGCTGCCAGCCGACGCACCGACGCCGCACCGAGCAAGCCCGGGGGCTGCGTCGGTGCGGCGTCGGAGGAGGTCACGCGCGCAAGGCTAGGGGGCGTCAGTGACCGGCCCCGCAGTGAGGCCAGGCGCCGTACCCGCCCTCGGCGGCGCGGACGCGCTCGGCGACGGCGATCTGCTGCTCGCGGCTGTTCTCGTGCGGCATGCCGGAGCCGCCGTACGCCTGCCACGTGCCGAGCGAGAACTGCAGCCCGCCGTAGTAGCCGTTGCCGGTGTTGGTGGCCCAGTTGCCGCCCGACTCGCACGCCGCGATCGCGTCCCAGACGCCCGCGTTGGCCGTCGACGACGGGGTCGCCGGCTGCGTGCCGACCTCGACGACGCGGGTCACGGGAGCGCGCAGCGTGCGCACCGCGGTCTCGGTGGTGCGGACCTTCTCGCCGTTGCGGAAGACGGTGCGGTAGGTGACGTCGCGCAGGCCGTCGCGGCCCTCGGTCACCACGCGGGTCTCGCCGGCGGCGAGGTCGTCGGTCTCGCGCTCCTCGGTGCGGTTCGGCACCGCCTCGCGGGCCACGCGGTTCTCGGCCGTGCGGAACTTGGTGACGACGACCTCCTGGCCGTCGGTGACCTCACGGTTCAGGCCCGGGCGGACCTTGTCGTCGGAGTCGACGTCCACGCCCCGCTCGTCGAGCAGCTCGCGCACGGTCAGCACCGGCTCGGTCACGGTGCGGGCCTTCGTGGCGCCGACCTTGAGGGTGACCTCCTTGGGGGTCACGACCTCGATGGCCATGCCGGAGCGGTCGATCTCGGCACCGCGGCTGACGGACAGGCTGGCGCCGACGAAGCGCATGCCGATGTCGGTGAGGGCGGCGTCGACGTCGGTCGCGGTGGTCCAGAAGCCCTGCTCCTCGCCGTCGATGGTCATGGCGAGGGGGCGGGCGAACCGCACGGAGACCTCGGAGCCGTCCTCGACCCGGGTGTCGGGCGCGGGCACGACCTGGTCGCGCGAGCCGGTCTCGAGACCGGCGTCGGCGAGGGCGTCGCCGACGGTGGCGCCGAAGGTGCGGACCTCGGTGGGCTTGCCGTCGACCACGAGGGTGACGGTGCGGCTCATGGCCGCGTAGGCGGAGGTGCCGGCGAGGACGACGAGCAGCGCGGCCACGAGGCCGAGGGCGATGATCTGGTGACGACTGAAGGACTGAAGGCGTGCGCGCACGTCTCTCCTGGGTTCAGGGGTCCCGGGCCACGGTCCGGCGTCGCCTCCCCGCGTCGCGACACTGCGCGCGAGCTCCCCCCACAGGCGCCCGCCAGGGTCGTGCGCGCTGCGACGTCTCGCCACTGCTCCGCGTACCGCTCCCGGCCAACAGCGCACGACCATAAGCAGGTCGTCGCGAGCCTGGCAAACCGACGTGGGCCGTGTCACATCCCATCGGCGTCCGGTCTCGGTCCGCGTCGGCCGCCTGCCACGACCGGATCCTGTCACCGGGGCGCTGATTTTCCGGCCAGCCGGAAACTCAGCACCTCGATGTCAGGTCCGGGTCGGCCGACCGCCCCTCGGATGACGCGATCCTGACATCGACACGACCGCGAGCCGGGTCACCAGGCGCCGCCGAAGGCGGTGAAGGTGTTGGCCTCGAGGGCGCGGCAGAGCTCGGCGAGGTCCTCGCCGCGGGTCTCGGCCATGGCCCGCACGGTCAGCGGCACGAGGTACGACGCGTTGGTGCGGCCGCGGTGCGGGACCGGCGTGAGGTAGGGGGCGTCGGTCTCGACGAGCAGCCGCTCCTGGGGCGTCGCGCGCAGCGCCTCCCGGAGCGGGTCGGCGTTCGTGAAGGTGACCGTGCCGGCGAAGGACAGGTGCGCCCCGCGCTCGAGGCAGGCGAGAGCGAAGGCGGCGTCGCCGGAGAAGCAGTGCATCACCCAGCGCTCGGGCGTCCCCACCTCGTCGAGCAGGCGCAGCACGTCGTCGTGGGCGTCGCGGTCGTGGATGACGAGGGTGCGGTCGAGACGCCGGGCGAGGCGCACGTGGGCGCGGAAGGACTCGTGCTGCGCGGCCACGCCGTCGGGGCCGGTGCGGAAG
Source organism: Nocardioides marmoraquaticus (assembly GCF_054777915.1). Lineage (NCBI taxonomy): Bacteria > Bacillati > Actinomycetota > Actinomycetes > Propionibacteriales > Nocardioidaceae > Nocardioides > Nocardioides marmoraquaticus. The sequence continues at coordinate 38,439 of NZ_BAAHAA010000022.1, forward strand.
TAGTCGAGCCCGGTCTCGCCGACCGCGCGCACCCGCGGGTGCGCGGCGAGCTCCTCCACCTCGGCCAGCGCGGCCTCGAGGGTGCCCTCGGCGGCGAGCCGGGGAGCCTCGTTGGGGTGCAGGGCCACGGCGGCGACCACGGCGTCGTGGGCCTCGGCGGTCGCGACGGCCCAGCGGGCGCCGGGCAGGTCGCAACCGACCTGCACGACCCGCGGCACCCCGACCGCGGCGGAGAGCCGCAGCGCCTCCTCGACCTCGAGCGGCTGCTCGTCGCCGCGGGAGACGTCGAGGTGGCAGTGGTTGTCGACGACCGGGTGCGGCAGCGGCTCCGGGACCTCGGGCCGCGCGCTCACGCCCCCTCACCCCTCTGGGCCCCGGGCTTGTGCACGGCGTCGTAGACGACCCGCTTGGGGACACCGGCCCGCTTCGCCACGTCGGGGATCGCCTGCTTGCGCGGCACCCCGACCTGCTCCTGCGCGGCCACGAGGGCGGCGAGGGTCGCCGGGTCGGTGACGGCCTCGGGGGGCGGGGCACCCTCGACCACGATCGTGACCTCGCCGCGCACGCCGCCGGCGGCCCAGGCCGCGAGCTCGGCGACGGTGCCGCGACGCACCTCCTCGTGGGTCTTGGTCAGCTCGCGGCACACCACCGCGCGCCGCTCGCCCCCGAAGGCGCCGGCCAGCGAGTCGAGGGCCGCCGCCGTGCGGTGCGGCGCCTCGAACAGCACGAGCGTGCGCGGCTCCTCCGCCAGCTCGGCCAGGCGTCGGTCGCGCTCGCCGGCCTTGCGGGGCAGGAACCCCTCGAAGCAGAAGCGGTCGACCGGCAGCCCGGAGACGGCCAGGGCGGCGAGCACCGCCGACGGCCCCGGCACGCAGGTCACGGGCACGTCGTGCGCCACGGCGGCGCTGACCAGCCGGTAGCCGGGGTCGGACACGCTCGGCATGCCCGCGTCGGTGACGAGCACGACGCGCTCGCCCGCCCGCAGCGCGTCGAGCAGCGCCTCGGTGCGGACGTGCTCGTTGCCCTCGAAGTACGACTGCACCCGCCCGGTCAGCGTGACGCCCAGGTCGTCGGCCAGGCGACGCAGCCGACGGGTGTCCTCCGCGGCGACGAGGTCGGCGCCGGCCAGCTCGGCGGCCAGGCGCGGCGAGGCGTCCTCGGGGCGGCCGATCGGCGTGGCCGCCAGCACCAGCACCCCACCGGGGGTCGCGTGGGACCCTGTGCTCGGTTCGGACATGGCTCCGATGATGCCCGACCCGTCGCGCTCGGCTCCCGACACCACCTGCGACCCGTAGCCTGGGCGACGTGACCACGGCCGAGCTGGTGCGACGTACGCCGCGCCACCCGTCGGGGGGCCGGCCACCTGCCCACGAGCGCGCCCGTGCGCTGCCCCGCGACAAGGACCCGATGCTGGCCTGGGCCGGCACCCTGCTCGTCACGGCGCTGGCGTTCTTCCTGCGGGTCAAGGACCTCGGCACGCCCCGGGTGTTCGCCTTCGACGAGACCTACTACGCCAAGGACGCGTGGTCGCTGCTCCGCTTCGGCTACGTCCAGGGCTACGTCGACGGGGCCGACGAGGCCATCCTCGGCGGGCAGACCACCGGGCAGTGGACCGGTGAGCCGTCGATGGTGGTGCACCCCGAGCTCGGCAAGTGGCTGATCGCGCTCGGCGAGCGCGGCTTCGGCATGGACCCCTTCGGCTGGCGGATCGCCTCCGCCGTCGCCGGCGCCGTCATGGTGCTGGTGCTGATCCGGCTGGCACGTCGACTGACCCGGTCGACGGCGCTGGGGCTCTTCGCGGGACTGCTGCTCACCTTCGAGGGCCAGCACTTCGTGCTCTCCCGGCTCGCGCTGCTCGACATCTTCCTGGCGCTGTTCGTGCTGTGCGCGGTGAGCTGCCAGGTCGCCGACCGCGACTGGGGGCGGGCCCGGCTCGCCGCCCGCCTCGGCGACGCCCGGCTGTCACCCCGCAGCTGGGGCCCGCGGCTGTGGTGGCGTCCGTGGCGCCTGGCCGCCGGGGTGATGTGGGGTGCGGCGGTGTCGACGAAGTGGACCGCGCTGTTCGCCCTGGCCGCGTTCGGCCTGCTGATGTGGCTGTGGGACGCCGGCGCCCGGCGCAGCTTCGGCGTGCGCTGGGCGGTGGCGAAGTCGGTGCTGATCGACGCCCTGCCCGCCCTCGGCTACGTCGTGCTGCTGCCGCTCGTGCTCTACGTCTTCAGCTGGACCGGGTGGCTGCTGAACGCCGCGGAGTACGAGCGGGCGCTCTCCGACACCCAGTACGGCCCCTACTGGGGCAGCTACCTCGAGACCGACGCCACCGGCTTCCTGCCCGAGCTGGGGCAGTCGCTGCGCTCGCTGTGGCACTACCACCACGACGTCTACTCGTTCCACACCAACTTTCTCAACGACAGCACGCACACCTACCAGTCGAGCCCGTGGGGCTGGTTCCTGCTCAACCGCCCCGTCGGCGTGGCCACCGAGCTCGACATCCAGCCCGGGGTCCAGGGCTGCCAGGCCGCCGAGGGGTCGACGTGCCTGCGGCAGGTGCTCCTGCTCGGCAACCCGGTCGTGTGGTGGACCGGGTCGCTCGCGCTGCTGTGGAGCCTCGTCGCCGGCGTGACGCGGCGCGACTGGCGCCACCTGCTCGTGCTGGTAGCGGTGGCGTCGACCTGGCTGCCGTGGTTCCGCTACAGCGACCGGCCGATCTTCAGCTACTACGCCTCGCTGTCACTGCCCTTCCTGATCCTGGCGACGACCCTGCTGGTCGGCCAGCTCGCGGGCGACGGGCGCTCGCGCCGGCGACGGCTGGTGGCGGCCGTCGTCGCCGGCGCGGTGCTGGGCCTGACGGTGCTGGCGTTCGCGTGGTTCTACCCGATCTGGACCGACGGGCTGCTCACCAACGCCGAGTGGCTGCAGCGGATGTGGTTCCGCCGCTGGATCTGAGGTCCGCCCCCACCCGCGGACGCAGCAGGTCCCCCGGCCCGGCGGGCGCGAGAGACCTGGCGACGGATCCGGCGGAGACGACGCTCAGGCGGCGATGCCCTCGCCGGTGACCGGCGGGACGGGCGGCACCAGCGCCGGCACGACCACGCGGGCAGTGGAGAGCCGGTGCTCGGCGAGAGCGATGCGGGCCACCCCGACGAGGACCACGAGCACGCCGAGCAGTCCGACGAGCAGGACCGAGAGCGGTGCGACTGCCTGCATGGTGGCCTCCTGTGCGCCGAGGGGTGTGGCTGGCGTCACTCACGACAGTAGAGCACCCAGGAGAAATCGGACATAGTCCGTCTGGACTAGATCACGAAGGCCCGCTCCGACCTACGAACTTGACAAACGGGTGGACCGCGGGTTGGCCGGGGCGTCGTCTCGTCGGGCCAGGATCCACGCCAGGTACCCGGTCGTGACGCCGATCAGCCCCATGCCGAGGGCCCCGAGCGGCCAGTAGATGTGGTCGACGTGCACCGCCAGCGCACCGGGCACGAGCAGGACGGCCGGCGCGCCGGCCGCGCCCCAGCGGCGTACGAGGTCGACGGTGACGAGCACCGCGGCCGCGACGAGGCACCACGACCCGACCTCGCCGATCGGGGTGCCGATCGCGAAGATCGAGCGCACCTCGTCGGGGCGCTCCGCCCCGGACGGCAGCCGCGAGGTGACCCAGCCGGCACCGATCCCGCTGAGGATGTCGAGGGCGTTGTAGAAGATCGCGTAGCCGAACGACGCCAGCACCACCAGCCAGGCCAGGGGGTCGTCGCGGCGCGGGAACCGACGGCGGTAGAGCGCGACCAGCGCCACCCCGACCAGCGGGAAGGCGAGCATGCCCGGCACGTGGAGCGTCCACCACCGGTGGGCGGTGTCCTCGGTGAGGCTCTGCGGGTGGAAGTAGCCCGCCACCATCAGGGCGAGCCCGGGCAGCGCGGCGAGGACGCCCTGGACGACCGGTCGGGGGGTGATCACGGGGCGAGCCTAGGCAGGCGGACCCCGTGGGTCCGGCAGGCCAGGTCATGTCGGGCGGCTCAGGTCGGGCGGCTCAGGTCGGGCCGATCGGGCCGGGGACGACACAGGGCGGGCACCCCGGGTGTGGGGGGCCCGCCCTGCGGGTGGCGCCGCGCGGTGCGCGGCGCCGGGGTCACTCGCCGTTGACGGTGCGCTTGAGCGCCGCGCCGGCCTTGAACGCCGGGGCCTTGCTCGCGGCGATCGAGATGCTCTCGCCGGTCTGCGGGTTGCGGCCCTCGCGCGCCGAGCGCTCGCGCACCTCGAAGGTGCCGAAGCCGGGAAGGGTGACGCTGTCACCGCTCTTCAGGGCGCCGGTCACGGCGGCCACGACGGCGTCGACGGCGTCGCCGGCGGCGGACTGCGAGGTGCCGGTCGCGCTGGCGACCTGCTCCACGAGCTCCTTCTTGTTCATGCTGTGCTCCTTTGTCGATCGGGGGTGCTGACGGATAGGTGGCGACCCGTCCCGTCGGTGGGTCGGCAGGCCTCACGCAGCCCGTCAGGGCCGCGCATCCCGGCGGACTCTGCCATGAAAACCGGCTCCGGCGCGCGACGCGCCCCCGCCGTGGCGCACTTTCCGCCTCAGCGACCGCCCCGCAGCAGGCCGTCGAGCCGGTCGAACCCACGGTCCGCGAACCCCTGCCACAGCCGCGCGAGCACCGGCGCCACCACGGGTGCCTGGGGCCCGACGAGCGTGACCCGCCACGACCACGTGACCCGGGTGCCGTCGCCGTCGGGCGCGAAGCTCCACCGGCCGTCGACCTCGCTCAGCAGCGGGCGCAGCAGCCCGGTGACCCGGTCGAGGTGGTAGTCGAAGCACTCACCGGGAACGACGTCGACCAGCTCCTCGCGCATCGTCGAGCCGTCGCCCAGCACGATCGTGCGGGTCTGCCCGACCCGGCCCCACTCCCCCTGCTGGCCCTCCGTGCGGGTGATGGGCGCGATGAGCAGGTGGCGCCGGTCGAAGACGCGCTCGAGCGGAGCCGCCAGCACTGCGTCGTACGCCGCGTCGACCGGCAGCGCGAAGGTGCGGGCGTGCCGGAGCCACAGCACGGTGCCGTCCTCGCGCGGCGCCGCGACGCCGAGCCCGGCGGCGATCCGTCGCCGGATCCCGGCCGCCGCCCGACGCCCCTCGGGCACCGGCAGCAGGGGGTAGACGTGGATGGCGCCCGGGAGCTCGTCGTACGTCGTCTCGACCCCGGCCTCGCGCAGCCGCTCCACCAGCAGCCGGCAGTCGGGGTGGGTCAGGTCGCGCGTGCCGACCAGCACGTGGGTGGGCGGCAGCCCCGCGAAGCGCCCGAAGAGCGGGCTCACGGCGCCGTCGTCGAGGGGCGTGCCGGCCGCCCAGGTGCGCGCGACCTCGCGCAGGGCCGCCCGGGCCAGCCACGGGTCGGCGCGCTCGGCCGCGTCGAGGTCGGGGTTGACCATCGTCAGGTCGAGCCACGGCGCCATCAGGGTGAGCCCGCGCACCGTGGAGCCCTCGTCGACCTGCTGCTGCGCCGCCACCAGCGCCAGGGCCGCGCCGGCCGAGTCGCCCGCCAGCCAGCAGGGCCGGCCCTCGCGCCGCAGCCGGTCGAGCAGCTCGGCGAGCAGCGCGCGGGCCTGGGCGGCGTCGTGCTGCGGGGCGAGCCCGTAGACCGGCAGCCAGACCTCGACGTCGACCTCCGCCGCGAGCTCGACCACGAAGTCCCAGTGCTGGCGCACGACCTCGTTGACGTAGGCGCCACCGTGCACGTAGACGACCACCGGCCGGTCACCGGCGGGTGACCCGGCCCGCCGCAGGACGTGCACGGCGTGCCCGCGCACCGTCTCGGTGGTGACGTCGACCGCCTCGCGCACCCGCCGCGGCGGCGTCGCGTCGCCCTTCGCCCGGGTGAGCAGCTCCTGCGCACCGTCCTCGCGCAGGTAGCGCCGCTTGCGCGTCGCCCTCATGAACAACCCCACGCCCTGCATCTGCCAGCTCACCCGATGAGTTTGTCGGAGGTCGGTGGTCAGATCGGCACGACCCCCGAGGAGGAGACACCATGAGCACCTACCTGACCACCTACCTGATCTTCGACGGCGACGCCCGCCAGGCCATGGAGCACTACCGGTCCGTGCTGGGCGGCGAGCTCGACGTGATGACCTTCGGCGACATGGGTGCCACGGGTGACGACGGCCCGCCCGCCGACGGCGTGATGCACGCCCGGCTCGTCACGGCCGACGGCTTCCGCATCTTCGCCTCCGACGGCGCCCCGGGCGAGCCCGTCCGACGCGGCAACGACTTCGCGGTGGCGCTGACCGCCGACCCCGAGGACGCCGAGACCCTCAAGCGCTGGTGGGACGCGTTCGCCGCCGACGGCACCGTCGACGTGCCGTTCGAGCAGCAGATGTGGGGCGACTGGTTCGGCCAGGTCACCGACCGCTTCGGCGTGGCGTGGATGTTCGACCAGGCCAGCGGCCAGGAGCCGGGCGCCGCCTGAGGGCGGCCGCCTAGACCCAGCCGAAGGTCAGCGCGGCCCCGACGACGCCCGGCAGCGCCCCCAGCAGCACCCAGGCCGAGACCGGGTGCCACTGGTGGATGAGCCGGCCGGCCGCGACGCCCGCCACGCCGATCAGGCCAGCGATGACGTTGGCGCCGATGCGCGCGTCGAGGCGGTCGGGCTCGGCGACGTAGCCGATCAGCGAGGCACCGCCGGCCAGCGCCATCGCCAGGATCACGGTGATGGCGCTGAGCACCCACTTCTGCACGCTGTCGAGCGACATCTCAGTGCCCGGCCGCACCGGCGGCGGACGCAGGTCGTCGGGGTCGAGCAGGTGCCGCTGTCGCCTGTCCCCGCGGCGGGCGGGGGTGCGGTCGTCGCTCACCGCCCCAGGGTCTCACCCGTCCCGGCGGACGGGCGCTAGGCCGGGACCTTCTCGGCGGGCGCCGCGGCAGGGCGGCGCACCTCGGGACGGGGGACGAAGCGCAGCGTGCGGCGCAGGTCTCGACGCAGCGTCAGCAGCGAGTCGAGCACGTAGTCCTGCCGCACCCGCCACGGACCGGAGTCCCCCTGGCGAGGGAAGGCGCCGATCGAGCGCTGCACGTAGCCGCTGGCGAGGTCGAGCAGCGGTCGCTCCGCGAGGTCGCGGTCGGGCTGCGGCACCGCGGCGGCGGCGCCCTCGCGCTCGGTCAGCCGCAGCACCTTGCACACGAGCCGGTGCGAGAGGTCGGCCCGCAGGGTCCACGAGGCGTTGGTGTAGCCGATGCACACGGCGAAGTTCGGCACGCCGGTGATCATCGTGCCCTGCCACACGAACTGCTCCGACAGCTCGACCTCCTCGCCGTCGACCGACGGTGCGATGCCACCGAAGGCGAGCAGCTGCAGGCCGGTCGCGGTCACCACGACGTCGGCCTCGAGCAGCGCGCCCGACGACAGCCGGATCCCGCCGGGCTCGAAGGTCTCGATGGTGTCGGTGACGACGCTCGCGTCGCCGGCCTTGATGGCCTTGAAGAAGTCCGCTCCGGGGGCCGCGCAGAGCCGCTGGTCCCAGGGGTCGTACGACGGCGTGAAGTGCTCGGCGACCATCTCGCGGTCGCCGAGGATGCGCGTGGTGTTGTCGGTCAGGACCTTGCGGGCACGCTCGGGGAAGCGCTGGCAGAACTGGTAGACGGCGGTGCCGAAGGCGACGTTCTTCGCGCGCACGACGGTGTGCGCGACCTGCGCGGGCAGGTGGGCGCGCAGCCAGTCGGCCTTCCGGTCGCGGCTCGGCACCGCCGAGATCCAGGTGGGGCTGCGCTGCAGCATGGTCACGTGCTCGGCGCGGCCCTCGCCCCGGACCATGTTGGGCACCAGGGTGACCGCGGTGGCTCCGGAGCCGATCACGACGACCTTCGTGCCGGCGTAGCGCGCGTCGGCGTCCTCCTCCGGCCAGAACTGCGGGTGCAGCACCTCGCCGGCGAAGTCCTCCAGGCCGGGCAGCTCGGGCCGGTAGGGGTTCTCGTAGTCGTAGTAGCCCGCGCACGAGTAGACGAAGTCACAGGTCAGCACGTGCTCGCTGCCGTCGCGCTCGACCGTGAGCCTCCAGCGGGCCTCGGCGCTGCTCCAGTCGGCGGCGACCACCTTGGCGCCGTAGCGGATCTTCTCGTCGATCCCGAAGTCGGCGGCGGTCTGCTGGATGTAGGACAGGATGTCGGCGCCGTCGGCGATCGCCTTGCCCCCGCGCCAGGGGCGGAACTGGTAGCCGAGGGTGAACATGTCGGAGTCGGACCGCACGCCCGGGTAGCGGAACAGGTCCCAGGTGCCGCCCATCGCCTCGCGCGCCTCGAGGATGACGTAGTCGCGGTCGGGCACCTCGGTCTGCAGCCGGTAGCCCGCGCCGACACCGGAGAGGCCGGCACCCACGACGACGACGTCGACGTGGTCGGGCAGGGGCTGGGGGCGGGTCTCCGCGGTCGTGCTCATGCCTCCAGCCTGACGTGGGGCCGCGCTCCGCACTTGACCATGGACGACAACTACTTGACCCTGGACGACATGTCGGTGATCCGGTCGGCGGGCCTGCGGGGCTTTCGCGAGGTGGTGGCCGAGCTCGGCGGCGACCCGGTCGACCTGGCCCGCCGGGCGCGCCTCGACCCGGCCGCGCTCGGGGCCGACGACGTGCTGGTGCCCGACGTCGCGATGGCGGCCGTGCTCGAGCTCGCCGCGCACGACCTCGGCTGCCCCGACCTGGGCCTGCGGGTCGCGGCCCGCCAGGACCTCTCGTTGCTGGGTCCGCTGGCCCTGGCGATCGAGAACTCCCCCACCGTCGCGGCGGCGCTGGAGTGCACCGAGCGCTACCTGTTCGTGCACGCCCCCGCGATGAGCATCCGCCTGGTGCCCGACCCCGAGGGTGCCGACGGGGTGGCCGCCCTGGAGTACCAGGTCGCGGAGCCCGGCACCCCGGTCCCCCGGCAGGGGGTCGACCTCAGCCTCGGCTCCCTGCACCGGGCGGTCGTGGCCCTCGTCGGCGGTCACTACGGCCTGCGCAGCGTCGACCTGCCCGGGCGCCCGCTCGCACCCGTGGCGACGTACGAGGCGTTCTTCGGGGTCGCCGTGCGCTTCGGGCGGCCGGTGGCGACGCTGCGGCTGCCCGCCGACCTCGGCCGGCTGCCGCTGGCCGGTCGCGACGAGGCCGTGCGCCGCCTGGCCCTCGACTTCCTGGCGCAGCAGCAACCGGCCGACGAGCGCCTGCTCTGGACCTCGCGGGTGCGAGGTGCGCTGGTGCAGCTGCTCGGCACCGGCGCGCCCGACCTGCCGGCGGTGGCCCGGCTGCTCGACCTGCACCCCCGCACCCTCCAGCGCCGGCTGGCCGACGAGGGCTCCCGGTTCGCCGACGTGCTCGACGACGTGCGGCGGGCGGAGGCCGAGCGCTACCTGACGACCACCGACGCCCCGATGGGGCAGATCGCGGGGCTGCTGGGGCTCTCGGAGCAGTCGGCCCTGACCCGGGCCTGCCGTCGGTGGTTCGCGGTCTCACCCCGCGAGGTCAGGCGACGGGGCGCGGGTGGGAAACTGGGGGCATGACCACGCAGCACCAGGGCGAGCAGACGCCCGTCACCGGGACCACCCGCGTCAAGCGCGGCCTCGCCGAGATGCTCAAGGGCGGCGTCATCATGGACGTCGTCACCCCCGAGCAGGCCAAGATCGCCGAGGACGCCGGCGCCGTCGCCGTCATGGCCCTCGAGCGGGTGCCCGCCGACATCCGCGCCCAGGGCGGCGTGGCCCGGATGAGCGACCCCGACATGATCGACGGCATCGTCGAGGCGGTGTCGATCCCCGTGATGGCCAAGGCCCGGATCGGCCACTTCGTCGAGGCGCAGGTGCTGCAGTCGCTGGGCGTCGACTACATCGACGAGTCCGAGGTGCTGACCCCGGCCGACTACGCCCACCACATCGACAAGTGGCAGTTCCAGGTGCCGTTCGTGTGCGGAGCCACCAACCTCGGCGAGGCGCTGCGCCGCCTCACCGAGGGCGCGGCCATGATCCGCTCCAAGGGCGAGGCCGGCACCGGCGACGTCTCCAACGCCACCACCCACATGCGCACGATGCGCGCCGAGATCAACCGGCTGCGCTCGATGTCGACCGACGAGCTGTACGTCGCCGCCAAGGAGCTGCAGGCGCCCTACGACCTCGTCAAGGAGGTCGCCGAGACCGGCACGCTGCCCGTGGTGCTCTTCACCGCCGGCGGCATCGCGACCCCGGCCGACGCCGCGATGATGATGCAGCTCGGCGCCGACGGGGTCTTCGTGGGCTCCGGCATCTTCAAGTCCGGCAACCCCGCCGAGCGGGCCGCGGCCGTCGTCAAGGCGACGACGTTCTTCGACGACCCCGACGTCGTCGCGAAGGTCTCGCGTGGGCTCGGCGAGGCCATGGTCGGCATCAACGTCGCCGACCTGCCCGTCGCCCACCGCCTCGCCGAGCGCGGTTGGTAGCCGCCCCGAGGGTCGGCGTCCTCGCGCTCCAGGGCGCCGTGCGCGAGCACCTGCTCGCGCTCGAGGCGGTCGGCGCGCACGCGGTCGCCGTACGCCGCCCCGACGAGCTCGCCGGGCTCGACGGCCTGGTGCTCCCGGGCGGCGAGTCGACGACGATGGACCGGCTGCTGCGGGTCTTCGAGCTGCACCAGCCCCTGCGCGCCGCCCTGGCCGAGGGGCTGCCGGCGTACGGCTCGTGCGCGGGGATGATCCTGCTCGCCGACCGCATCGTCGACGGCGTCGAGGGCCAGCGCACCCTCGGCGGCCTCGACGTGCTGGTGCGACGCAACGCCTTCGGCCGCCAGCTCGACTCGGGCGAGCGCGCCGTGGAGGTGACGGCGTTCGACGAGCCCCTGCACGCCGTCTTCATCCGGGCCCCGTGGGTCGAGGAGGCCGGGCCGGGCGTCGAGGTGCTCGCCGCCGTCGACGGCCACGCCGTGATGGTGCGGCAGCAGCGGCTGCTGGCGACCGCCTTCCACCCCGAGCTGACCGGTGACCTGCGGGTGCACCGCTACTTCGTCGACGAGGTGGTCTCCCCCGCCTGACCCGCGCCCGGACGCGGGGCCGAGTCGAGCAGCGACGACATCCGGCCCTCCGGGTCGAGCCGCGCGACCAGGCCGTCGGCGATGTCGGCGAGCTGGTCGACCTGCTCGGGGGTGAGCGCGTCGAGCACGTGCTCGCGCACGTGCTCGACGTGGGTGGGGGCGACCTCGACGACGAGGTCCATGCCGGCGTCGGTCAGCCGGGCCCGGGTGACGCGGCGGTCGGCCGGGTCGGTCGAGCGCTCCACCAGCCCGCGCGCCTCGAGCCGTCGTACGACGTGCGACAGGCGGGGCAGCGTCGCGTTGGTGCGGTGCGCCAGCGTCGACATGGTCAGCGTGCGGTCGTCGGTCTCGGAGAGCATCGCGAGCACGAAGTAGTCGTAGTGAGTCAGCTCCGCCGCCCGGCGCAGCTGGGTGTCGAGCGCGCTGGGGAGCAGCTCGGTGACGGCGACCAGGCGCAGCCACGCGGCGCGCTCCCGGTCGTCGAGCCATCGCGGTTCCATGCCCCCATCCTACGCCGAATGGTTGACAGTTGAACTGATCGACCTAGAATGTGCTTGTACCTACAAGTTCTGGAGCGCCGATGCCCGTCTCAGCCGTCCGCCTCAACCACGCTGTCCTCTTCGTCGCCGACGTCGCACGGGCGGTCGCCTTCTACGAGGCCGCGCTCGGCATGGAGGTCGTCACGCAGGTCGGCCCGCCCGCCGCGCCCCAGGCCGCCTTCCTGCGGCTGACCCGCTCGGGCAACCACCACGACCTCGGCCTCTTCGGGGTGGGTGCGCAGCCGCCCCGCCCCCAGGGCTCGATCGGGCTCTACCACCTCGCCTGGCAGGTCGACACCGTCGACGACCTCGTCGAGGTGCGCCGGACCCTCGCCGAGCTGGGCGCCCTGCGGGGCGAGTCCTCCCACGGCGCCACCAAGAGCCTGTACGCCGCCGACCCCGACGGCAACGAGCTCGAGGTGATGTGGATGCTGCCCCGGGAGGCCTGGGGCGAGATGGCCGAGTCGGCCACCACGGAGCGGCTCGACCTCGCCGCCGAGGTCGGTCGGTGGAGCGGCGTGCGCACCGGCGCCGAGCTGGTGCCGCTCGACCCCGCGTGACGCACCTCGCGCCGCGTCCGGTTGGTCGAGCGCGCCCTGTGCCCTAAGGTCGTGCACGCCGAGAGGGAGTAGTCCCCAACGGCCGCATCGACACACTGACGCCGCAGCGACTCCGCGGGTCCGGTGCGGCAGGCCACCGCGAGGTGGCGGACGAGACTCTCGACCAGTAGCCGTGTCCCTGTCGTCACGCGCCTGGTCGAGGGTGCGTCCACGCAGCCGAGACCGGGTGCGGGAGAGAGTCCTTCGTGATCTACGCCTTCCTGCTGTCCACCGCGGTCATCTTCGTCGCCGAGCTCGGCGACAAGTCGCAGCTGATGGCGATGACCTTCGCGACGCGCTACCGCGCCCGCGACGTGCTCGTCGGCATCACCGTCGCCACCGCGATCGTGCACCTCGCCTCCGTCGGCATCGGCTTCTTCATCGGCGACGCGTTCGCCGACTACCAGGGCCCGATCGCGATCGTCGCGGGCCTCGCCTTCCTGGGCTTCGCCGCCTGGACCCTCCGCGGCGACGAGCTCACCGACGCCGAGGCCGACAAGGCACGCAACGCCACCGGCTTCTCGATCGTCGCGGTCGGCACGGCCTTCTTCCTGGCCGAGCTGGGCGACAAGACGATGCTCGCCACCATCACCCTGGCCACCCAGGAGGACTGGTTCGGCGTGTGGATCGGCTCCACCATCGGCATGGTCGCCGCCGACGCGCTCGCCATCGTCGTGGGCGCCGTGCTCGGCAAGAAGCTGCCCGAGAACGTCATCAGGTACGGCGCCGCCGCGCTCTTCGCGCTGTTCGGCGTGCTGCTGGTGCTCGAGGGCGCGGGCGTCCTGGGCTGACGCGGGCGCGTGCGGGACGTCATGCGTCCTGGTCGCTCGGGCGACCGGAGGTGATGACGTCCGGACCTACCAGTCGACCTCGTGGCACTGCTGGGTCGGGCGCGACTCCACCTGCAGGGTGGCGTGCTCGACGTGGTGGTCGGCGCGGAGCACCTCCTGGGCGCGCACCAGCACCGCCTGGGCGTCGGCGCCGTCGGCGACCACGAGGTGGGCGGTGGCGACGTTCATGCCCGACGTCAGCATCCACACGTGCAGGTCGTGCACGTCGGCGACGCCGTCGACGGCCTCGAGGTCGGTGACGACCGAGGCGAGCTCGACCTCCTCGGGCACGTGCTGGCCGAGCACGGCAAGCACCTGTCGTCCGAGCACGACCGCCCGCACCGCGACGAAGGCACCGATGGCCAGGGCGACCACGGTGTCCCAGACCGTGGAGCCCGACACCACGACGAGCAGCCCGGCGGCGATCACCCCGACGCTGCCGGCGGCGTCGGCGACGACCTCGTAGTAGGCGCCCTTGACGTTGATCGACTCGGCGGCGCCGCTGCGCAGCACCAGGATGCTGACGAGGTTGACCAGCAGCCCGAGGCCACCGACGAGGAGCATCAGCCCGGTCTCGACGACGACCGGCTCGCCGATGCGCCCGACCGCCTCCACCACGACGTACGCCGACACCCCGAGCATGATGAGCACCGTCAGCCCGGAGGCGAACACCTCGGCCCGGTAGGAGCCGTAGGAGCGCCGGCCGGTCGTGTCGGGGCGCGTGGCGACGCGGGTCGCCACGAGCGCCGCACCGAGCGCGACGACGTCGGCCGCCATGTGCCCCGCGTCGGAGACCAGCGCGAGCGAGCCCGAGACCAGGCCGGCGACGAGCTCGACGACGAAGAAGACGCCGACCATGCCGAAGGCCAGCACCAGCCGCCACCGGTGCCGGGCACCCGCGTGCCCGTGGGAGTGCCCGTGGGAGTGGCCGTGGGAGTGCCCGTGCCCCGCGCCCATCAGCAGGGATCCTCGGCAGCCGTGGGGCCGCAGACGTCGGGGTCGACGGCGAGCACGACGGCGTGCAGGTCGCCCAGGGCGTGGGCCACCCGGGGGTCGGCCAGCTCGTAGCGCGTGCGCCGCCCCTCCGCGACGGTCACGACGAGGCCGCAGCCGCGCAGGCACGCGAGGTGGTTGCTCATCGACTGCCGGCTGGTGCCGAGGTCGGCGGCGAGGTCGGCCGGGTAGGCCGGGGCCTCGCGGAGCCGCATCAGCACCCGGGCGCGCGTCGGGTCGGACAGGGCGTGCCCGAAGCGGGCGAGGGCGTCGAGCGTGAGCTCGGCCTGGAGCGTCATGCCCGCGAGAGTACAGTCGACGATGTACCGACCGCAGTCTCGGGCGCGGTGTCGGCGCACACAGGAAGGGGACAGCCACGACAGGGTTGGCCCACGGCGAGAGCGGGCATCCTGGAACCATGCCCACCCTCCACGACGTCGTCGACACCGGGCGCCGGGTGCTCCACCCCGCGCCCGAGGCGCCGTGGTGGCACCGAGCGCCGACGTTCGTCGTCGTCGGTGGCGCCTGGACCCTGCTGTACCTCGTGCTGTACGCCGTGCTCCGCGACCCCCTGGGCGCCCAGCTCGCCAACGCCGTCTCGCTCGTGCTGACCACCATCGGCAGCACCGACTCCCACCGCGGTCTCACCTTCGACGTGCAGAGCCGCTCGCGGCTGTTGCACCTCGGCCACCAGGCCCTCGGGCTCGCCCTCCTGGGGGCGGGGCTCGCGATCACCTCCGGGTCCCTGGCCCTGCTGCACGTCGCGGCCCCCGGGGCGTCGACGACGCTCGAGGTGCTGGTCCTGCTCCTCGCCAACGGGATCGCCGGCGCCCTGCGGTTCGGCGTCTTCCACCTGGTCATGCGCGACCTGCCGGCGCACCGCGCGGCCCACCACGGCTCCCACCACTGACCCCACCTGGTGCAGCACGGCCCCACGGGGCACCGTGGAGGCATGAGCCAGACCGCCACCCTGGGTGACCTGTCCGTACGACGCGTCGGCTTCGGCGCCATGCAGCTCGCCGGGCCGGGTGTCTTCGGCCCGCCGAGCGACCCCGACGCGGCCCGGGCGGTGCTGCGGCGGGCGGTCGAGCTCGGCGTCGACCACGTCGACACCGCCCAGTTCTACGGCTCCGACGTCGTCAACGACCTGCTCCGCGAGGCGCTGCACCCCTACCCCGAGGGCCTGCGGCTGGTGACCAAGGTCGGCGCCCGCCGGGACGACCAGGGCGCCTGGCTGCCGGCGGGCTCGCCGGAGGAGCTGCGCGAGCAGGTGCACGCCAACCTCCGATCGCTCGACGTCGAGCAGCTGGCGATGGTCAACCTGCGCCGCTACGAGCTCGACCACCCCGAGGGCGACCAGCACCCCGTCGAGGAGCAGCTCGACGCGCTTGTCGCGCTGCGCGAGGAGGGCCTCGTCGCCCACGTGGGCGTCTCCAACGTCCGGCCCGAGACGGTGCGCCACGCCGTCGAGCACGCCGGCGTGGTCTCGGTGCAGAACCCCTTCAGCATCCTCGACCAGAGCGACCGGCCGACCCTGGAGGTCGCCGCCGACCTCGAGATCGCCTACGTGCCGTTCTTCCCGCTCGGCTCGGCGTTCAACGGCGGGCCGACCGCCCTCGCGGCCGACCCCGAGATCGCGGCGGTGGCCGAGCGTCACGGTGCCACCGCGAGCCAGGTCGCCCTGGCATGGCTGCTGGCGCAGGACGAGCGGCTGCTGCTCATCCCCGGCACCGGCTCCGTCGCGCACCTGGAGGAGAACCTCGCCGCCGGCGACCTCGCCCTCGACGCCGATGACCTGGAGCGACTGGCCCGCGTGCAGCCGGTCCGGGTCGGCCTGTGAGCGCAACCCGAACGAGTGTCAACGCCGTGGGCGCGGTTGTGTCACGGATGGCGCACAAGTGGTCTAGTCACGAATTCCAGAACTGGGCGATTCGTTAGTCCAAAACGGACATCTTGCTCAAACTAGTGTCATAAATCCGGCCAAACACCTCGGAAGATGACACCTCTGATGCCTCGTCCTGCCTCGCCTCGTGCCAGCCGCGTCACCGTCGCCACCGTGGCGACCGGTGTCGTCGGATCGGCCGCGCTCGCCGCCTCCATGGGCGCCACCCTCTCGGGCTTCACCGCCTCCATCACCAACTCCACCAACAACGCGGCCAGCGCCGCCCTCGCCGTCGAGGAGACGTCGGGCAACCTGACCTGCAGGACCTACGACAGCACCAGCACCTGCGCCACGATCAACAAGTACGGCGGCACCGCCACGCCGCTGGTGCCCGGCGGCTCGCAGACGACCACGGTCACCTTCACCAACACCGGGTCGGTCGACGTCGGCACCTCCAACCTGACCCCCGGCGCGTGCTCCGCGGTGAGCACCGGCGTCACCGGTGCCGTCACCCCGTCGGCGACCAACACCGACCCGAGCAACCTCTGCTCGGTCCTGAACGTCGCCGTCTACAAGTCGGCCACGGCCACCGGCACCCCGATCTACAACGGCAGCGCTGCCGGCTTCACCTCCGTCGTCCAGCTGGGGGCGCTGGCCAAGAGCGCCTCGCAGGCCTACACCTTCGTGGTGAGCCTGCCCAGCAGCGCCACGACCGCGGTGCAGGGCCAGCGGGTCAGCCAGCCGCTGGTGTGGAACTTCAGCCAGTAACGCGCCGGACGGACGACTTCCGTGGACGACACGTCGGTGCTGACGAGGGGTCGGGCAGCGCTGCCCGACCCCTCGTCGGCGACGCCGGTCCCGGCGATACGCATCGGCGTCGCGCTGGCGATCGCCGTGAGCGTGGTCGCCGTCCTGGCGGCGGCGCTCTGGTGGCGCTCGGAGGGGGGCCGTTGGTTCGTCGTCGAGACGCCGTCGATGGGCACGGCGATGCCGGTCGGCACCCTCGTCCTGACCTCCCCCACCACGGCCGACGACGTCGGTGCGGGCGACGTCGTGACCTTCCGGGCTCCCGACTCGGGCACCGTCTACACCCACCGGGTCGTCGAGCGGGTCGCGTCGCAGGGCGACGACGCGCGGTTGGTGACCAAGGGCGACGTCAACGACTCCTCCGACTCCGGCAGCATCGGCGACGCGGACCTCGTGGGTCGCGTGGCCTGGTCCGCCCCAGGCCTCGGGTGGCTGGTGAAGGCCGTGCCACTGCTCGTGGTGGGCGGCGCGGCGACCTGGTTGGTCAGCCTGCTGCTCGCCCGCCGTCACCGTCGCGGCACCCGGATGATCGGCGCGAGCGTGACCCTGGCCGTCGTCAACTGGCTGCTCGCCCCCTGGGTCGGCCTCGAGAAGGTCGCCCAGCGCACGCCGGACGACGGTGGCCCCGGTGTGCTCGTCGACGTCATCTCCCTCGGCCTGCTGCCGGTGCGCGCCGAGCAGGTCGACGGGGGCGCGACCGCCCGGCTGCGCGACGGCGAGCTCGCCACCATGCACCTCGCCGACCGGGCGGACGGGGCGTACGCCGTCACCGCCGCCCTCGACCTCGCGTGGTGGGGCTGGGCCGCGCTCGTCGCCGTCTGCCTGGTGCCGATGGCCCTCTCGCTGCTCGTCGGACCGGACCGCGACGGGGACACCAGATGACCCGGGCCAGGCTCGCCGCAGGGATCCTCGCGCTCCTGCTCGGGATGGTCGGCATCGTCGGAGTCCCCACCACGAGCGGCGTGCTCACGGGCAGGATCACCAACACGACGAGCACCGCGGCCACGGGGCTCTACCCGCTCTCCTGCACCGCGGCAGCAACCCGCACCAGCGCCTGGCTCGCCTACCCGTTCGCCGAGACGTCCCGCGGGGTGCTCGGGACGGTGACCGACGTCTCCGGCAACGGCCGCAGCGGGACCTACAGCACGGCCGGGATCACCTACGCGGCGGCCGGGCCGTGCCCGCGCGACGCGTCGCGCGCCATCACCCTCAACGGCAGCACCGGCTCGGCGATCGGCCCGGCCGGCGCCCTCGTCGGCCCGACGACCGGGCCTCAGGTGTTCTCGGTGCAGGTGTGGTTCCGCACGACGACGACAGCCGGCGGCAAGCTCGTCGGCTTCGGCAACGGCACCACCACCGCGGCCGCCTCGACGTCGTACGACCGACACGTCTACCTCACCAACAACGGCCG
The DNA here is from genome assembly GCF_054777915.1 of Nocardioides marmoraquaticus. NCBI lineage: Bacteria > Bacillati > Actinomycetota > Actinomycetes > Propionibacteriales > Nocardioidaceae > Nocardioides > Nocardioides marmoraquaticus. The sequence goes on from NZ_BAAHAA010000022.1 coordinate 56,501, forward strand.
GCTCGTGGCCGGCGTCTACCCCAACGCCCTGCGGACCGCCACCTCGACGGCGTCCTACAACGACGGCGCCTGGCACCACGTGGTCGCCACCCTCGACACCGTCGGGACGGCCACCGGCGGGCTCCGCCTCTACGTGGACGGCGTGCTCGTGGCGAGCGACGCCACGGCGCCGGGCGCGCAGGTCTACAACGGCTTCTGGCGCTTCGGCGGCGACAACCTCGACACCTGGCCGAACCAGCCCACGAGCCGCTACGTCGCCGGGAGCATCGCCCACGGCGCCGTCTGGACCACCGCCCTGAGCCCCACCCAGGTCGTCGAGCTCTACTACGCCGGCCGCTGACGGGCGGTCCGTCGGGGCGCCGTGGCAGGCTGGGCTGCTCCCCCACCGGAGGTGCCCGATGCCCGAGCGCACGACCCCGTCCCTGCCCGCCGCGAGCGCCCTGACGCTGGAGGAGCAGGTGCGGTTGCTGTCGGGCAGCGACCACTGGCACACCGAGCCGCTGCCGGAGCGCGGCGTACCCGCGGCCATGGTCAGCGACGGCCCGCACGGGCTGCGCGCCCAGCTCGCCGAGGAGGACCACCTCGGGCTCGGCGGCAGCGAGCCGGCCACCTGCTTCCCCACGGCCGTCACCCTCGCGAGCACCTGGGACGAGGCCGTCGTGCGCGAGGTCGGCACCGCGGTGGGCGCGGAGGCGCGCGCCCTGGGGGTCGACGTGGTGCTGGGGCCGGGCCTGAACCTCAAGAGGCACCCGCTGTGCGGCCGCAACTTCGAGTACTTCTCCGAGGACCCGCTGCTCGCCGGGCGCCTGGCGGCGGCCCTCGTCGACGGCATCCAGGACAACGGCGTCGGCGCCTGCGTCAAGCACTTCGCCGTCAACAACCAGGAGGCGCACCGCTTCGTCGTCGACGCGGTGCTCGACGAGCGCACCCTGCGCGAGCTCTACCTCTCGGGCTTCGAGCACGTCGTCACGCACGCCCGGCCGTGGACGGTGATGTCGTCGTACAACCGCGTCGGGGGCGTGCCCGCCTCCGAGCACAGCCGGCTCATCGCCGAGGTGCTCCGCGGCGAGTGGGGCTTCGACGGCCTGGTGATGAGCGACTGGGGCGCCGTGGTCGACCGGGCGGCGGGCGTCGCGGCCGGGATGGACCTCGAGATGCCGGGCGGGGCGTCGCTGCACGACGAGGCGGTCGTCGCCGCGGTGCGCGAGGGACGCCTCGACGCAGCCGCGGTCGAGGCGTCGGCGCAGCGGGTGCTCGACCTGGTGGCCCGCGCGCCGCGGGCCGAGCGACGCGAGCTCCCGGAGGACGAGCACGACGCGGTCGCCCGGCGTGCGGCGGCCGCCGGCACCGTGCTGCTGCGCAACGACGGCACGCTGCCGCTGCGCCCCGACGCGACGGTCGCCCTGGTCGGTGCCTTCGCCGACCAGCCGCGCTACCAGGGCAGCGGCAGCTCGCTGGTCAACTCCCTGCGCGTCAGCACCGCGATGGCCGAGCTGCGCCGTCGCGGGACGCAGGTCACCTACTCCCCCGGCTACCGCGTCGACGACCTCGCCCTCGACGACGAGCTGGTGCGGGTCGCCGTCGACGCCGCGCGCGAGGCCGACGTCGCCGTCGTGCTCGTCGGGCTGCCGCCCGTGATGGAGAGCGAGGGCTTCGACCGCGCCACCCTCGCCCTGCCCGAGCAGCACGACCGGCTCGTCGCCGCCGTGGCCGCGGCCAACCCGCGCACCGTCGTGGCCGTCTCCAGCGGCGGCGCCGTGCAGCTGCCCTGGGCCGACGACGTGGCCGCCGTGCTGGCCAGCCACCTCGGCGGCCAGGCGGGTGGGGCGGCGCTCGTCGACGTGCTGTACGGCGAGGCCGAGCCCGGCGGGCGGCTGGCGGAGACCTGGCCGCGCTCGCTCGACGACGTCGCCTCCGACCCCTTCTTCCCGGGCCGTCCCCGCCAGGTCGAGCACCGCGAGGGCCTCTTCGTCGGCTACCGCCACCACGTCAGCGCCGGCGTGGAGCCGGCGTACCCCTTCGGACACGGCCTCGGCTACACCTCCTTCACCTGGCACGACGTCGCGGTCGACCGCGACTCGGTGCAGCCCGGCGACGACCTCGTGGTCTCGGTGACGGTGACCAACACCGGCACCCGGGAAGGCTCCGACGTCGTGCAGGTCTACGTGCACGACCGCACCGAGGTCGTGCTGCGACCGCGCCGCGAGCTCGGCGGCTTCGCCAAGGTGCACCTCGGTCCCGGCGAGAGCACGCGGGTCGAGGTGCGCGTCCCGGGGCGGGCGCTGGCGTTCTGGGACGTCCGCGAGCACGGCTGGCGCACGCCCTCGGGCCGCTTCGGCCTCGAGGTCGCCCGCTCGAGCGCCGACGTCGTCGAGGCGGTCGACGTCGAGGTCACCGGCGGCGTCACCACGAGCGCGGAGCCCCCGTCGACGCCGGCGGTCGCCACCTCCGAGGCCGACTTCGCGGCCCGCCTCGGCCACCCGGTGCCGACGCCCGCCCCGGTGCGCCCGTTCACCCGCGACTCCACCTTCGAGGAGCTCGCCACCCACCCGGTCGGGGCCGTCGCGGCGCGGGCGCTGTGGCGTGCGAGCGGGATCGAGCGGGCCGAGTCCGACCCGGCCACCAGCGCCTTCCTCAAGCGCGGCTTCGACGAGCTGCCACTGCGGGCCGCCGCCGTGCTCTCCGGCGGCCGCCTCGGCTGGCGCGGCGTCGACCTGCTCCTCGACGCCGTCAACACCCGTCCGGTCCCCGTGGCACGCGAGCTGCTCTCCCGGGCCGCCTCCGGCGCGCTCGGCGTCGTACGACGGGTGACGGGGCGCTAGAGCCGGCCGCGCAGGATCCCGCGCCAGTAGACCCGCGGCAGCACGTAGCGGTCGAACAGCCAGGTGGAGCGCCGCGGCCGGAACAGGTCGACGTACGGCACCGAGCCCTGCCGTGACCCGTCGGCCCCGAACTCGGCGAAGCAGAGCCGGCCACGGGCGACGGTGACCGGGGCGGCGGAGTAGCCGGTGTCCTCGTGCAGCGCCGCGTCGCAGTCGTGGCGGGCGTCGCGGAGGTTGTCGGCCAGGACGGGCGCCTGCTCGCGCAGCGCCGCGCCCGAGTGCAGGTTGAGCGTCGTCGCGCAGTCACCGAGGGCCCAGACGTCACGGAAGGCGCGGTGGCGGAAGGTGCGCGGGTCGTTGTCGACCAGGCCGCCCGGCCCGTCGCCGGCGAGGCCGCTGCGGCGCACGACGTCGGGCGCGCGGTACGGCGGCACCAGGTGCACGAAGGCGACGTCGAAGGCCCGGTCACCCGTGCAGACGCGGCGCCGCGCCACGTCGACCTCGACGTGCCGCACGCCCTCGACGACCTCGACCCCGTAGTCGTCGAGCGCCGCCTGCACGTAGGGGTCCAGCTCACCCACCCCGGTCGGTCGCTCGGCGGTCAGCAGCACCGGCCGCACCGCACCCAGCACGCCGCGTCGACGCCAGTGGTCGCACGCCATCAGCAGCGGCTTCAGCGCCGTCGGACCGCAGGACGTCGGGGGCGGCGGCAGCGTGAAGACCACGGTGCCCTCCTCGAGACCGGCCATCCGCTCCCAGGCCCGCTCGGCGCTCGCCTCGAGGTAGCTCGACGCCGCGAGCCCCGCGTCGTACGCCGCCCGCGACCCCGGCCAGGCGTCCCAGTCGGGCTCGGTGCCGACCGCGACGACGAGGTCGCCGTACGTCACCCGCAGGCCGCTGTCCAGCCGGACCACCCCCGCGCGGGGGTGGATGTCGGCGACCTCCTCGGGCAGCCAGGTCACGCCGCGCGGCACGACCCGGCGCTGCGGCCTCACCAGCGAGCGGCTCGACGCGAGACCGCCCGCGACGTAGCTGAGCAGCGGGCGGTAGCGGTGCTCGCGCCGCGGCTCGACCACGGCCACGTCGTCGACCCCGCGCCTGCGCAGGTGCGCCGCCAGCGACACCCCGGCGTTGCCGCCGCCGAGCACGAGGACGTCGTGGTGCAGCACGGGGTGTGACGGGGGCACGGTGACCCCGATGCCCAGCGGGGTAACGGTCAATCGTGGACGGTCTCGAACGGTTCGTGCTGGCGCAGGAGCAGGCGTACGACGACGCGCTCGGCGAGCTGCGGCGCGGTCGCAAGACCGGGCACTGGATGTGGTTCGTGCTCCCGCAGCTGCGGGGACTCGGCCGCAGCCCGACCGCGCAGCACTTCGGGATCGTCGACCTCGACGAGGCGCGTGCGTACCTCGACCACCCGGTGCTCGGCTCTCGGCTGCGCGAGTGCTGCCAGGCGCTGCTCGACCTCGACGGTGCGGACGCCGAGTCCGTCCTCGGCCCGGTCGACGCTATGAAGCTCCGCTCCTGCGTCACCCTCTTCGCCCGCGCCGACCCCGACGACCCGCTCTTCCCCGCCGTCCTCGACCGCTTCTTCGACGCCACCCCCGACCCCCACACCACCGCCCGCCTCTGACCCCCGGGTGCCGCGGTCTCGAGCTGCCCGCTCCCTGAGACGTGGCGCAGCACGGCTTCCTGCTCCCTCAGGAGGTTGCGCAGCACGGCTCTCTGCTCCCTGAGGAGGTTGCGCAGCACGGCTTTCTGCTCCCTGAGGAGGTTGCGCAGCAACCGTCTCGAAGGGCCCGGCCGTGACAGACGCGCCGACCTCGGGTGCGGGGGTCTCGAGGCCCTCGCCCAGGGGCTCGGGCACCTCGACCACCACTGCCGCCCTACCAACTGCTCCCTGAGGAGGCTGCGCAGCAACCGTCTCGAAGGGCCCGGCCGTGACCCGCCCGCCGACCCTGGGTGCGGAGGTCTCGAGGCCCTCGCCCAGGGGCTCGGGCGCCTCGACCACCACTGCCGCCCCACCCACCTGCTCCCTGAGGAGGTTGCGCAGCAACCGTCTCGAAGGGCCCGGCCGTGACAGACGCGCCGACCTCGGGTGCTGGCCCTCGCCTGAGGGCTCCGGCCCTCGACCGCCACTGCCGCTGCCGGCTGGTCGAGGTGCGAGGAGCGCAAGCGACGAGCCGCGAGACCCAGCAAGGTGCCTAGCACCCTGGGCACCTGCCCGTCCGAATGCTGTCGCTCACCTGTTCGATTGTCAGTCCGTGCCGGTAGACTCCGGTCATGGAGATCGCACCCCTGCGCAGCATCGACGAGGTTGCTGCCGCGCCACACGTCGACGTGCGGGCAGCGATCATCGACGAGCTTCTCACTGCCCGCGCCGACGCCCACGCGGCTGAGGTGCGGCAGGTGTGGATGGCGCTGCAGTGGGCGCTGGCGCATCCGGCCGAGGTCGACGCCGACGGCGTGGTGGCTGACTACGCGGGCTGGGGCGAGCCTGGCCTGCTGGCCACCGACGAGTCGCGGGTGCTCATCCCGATCGCCGGCCCGGGTGCGCCGCTGGTTCACCCCCTCGCCCCGCTCGAGCTCGGTGCGGCGCTGGACCGGTCCCACGACCACGCCCGCCACCTGCTAGGCGACGCCCTCGAGCTCGCCTACCGACTGCCACGGCTGTGGGCGCTCACCCAGGAAGGGCGGGTGCCGGTGTGGCTCGCACGTCAGATCAGCCGGGAGACCCACGACCTGAACTACGACGCCGCGCTGCACGCCGACCGGCTGGTCACCGCTGTGCCCGACAAGATCCACCGCGTCGACGCCGCCCGTCTCGTGCACGAGGCCCGGCTCACCGCTGACCCCGACCGCGCCGTCGCGGACGAGGAAGCAGCCGCCACCCGGCGCGGGGTGTGGCTGCGCCGCGACCACCGCGCCCCCGGGGTGGTCGACGTCAACATGACCCTCGACGCCGACGACGCCGACCTCCTCGACGCCACCGTCTCCCGCATCGCAGCCGACCTCAGGGACCTCGGCGACACCAGCGACCGCGACATCCGGCGGGCGACCGCGGTCGGGATCCTGGCCGACCCGCAGCACGCTCTCGACCTCATGTCGGGCCGCACCACCCACCCTGACCCCGGCACCACCACTGGCGCACCTGGCGACGTCGCCCTCGTCGTCCACCTCACTCCCACCGACCTCACAGCCGAGCACGGCACCTTCCTCGAGGAGACCCGCGGCGCCGTCTCCACACAGCAGCTCGCCGCATGGGTCCGCCGCCGCACCAGCCACGGCGGCCGCGTGCGGGTCCGAGCGGTGACGGCCGGGGGGTCTCGAGACGGTTGCTGCGCAACCTCCTCGACCACCGGACCGACCACCGGGGACGACGTCCGAGCCTGGCTCGCACGGCATGGCATCGACGCACCGGTCATCACCCTCCGGCCCATCGACCTCGGCGGCGACCCGGCCGTCGACACCCACGACCCGACACCGCTCATGCACGAACAGGTCGTGCTCCGCGACGCCCACTGCGTCTTCCCCGGCTGCCACCGCGACTCACGACGCTGCGACCTCGACCACATCGGGGCCTACCAGTCACCCGACGACGGCGGACCACCCGGCCAGACCCACCCGGCCAATCTCGCCCCACTCTGCAGACGCCACCACAACGCCAAGAGGGTCTGCTGCACCATCCGGTGACAGGTTCGGTTAGGCCGCCTGGGTGGCGGTTGGGAGCATGATCAGCTCGTATTCGACCGGGGTCAATCGGTCGA
>NZ_BAAHAA010000023.1:0-62169 GCF_054777915.1 Nocardioides marmoraquaticus
CGCCGGGGCGGCGCCACCAGCGCCGCACCGAGCGCGAGGACCCCCGCCGAGACGGGGCGGGCCCAGGCCGACGTGGACGCGGCGACGGGCGCGAGACCGACGGCCACGGCCGCGACCAGCGCCACCACGGCCGAGAGGACCAGGACCGCCGGACCGGAGCGGCCCGACACCGCGGTCGCCGGCCCGCGGCCCGCGTCGTCGTGCGCCGTCCGGGAAGCCCCCGCCCCCGGACCGTCGAGCACCACGACCAGCAGGTCGCCCTGGTCGAGCACGTCGTCGGCGTCGGTGTCGGCGGCCAGCGGCAGGCGGCCGGGCAGGGCCAGGGCCGGCACGTGCGCGGCGCCCACGGCGGCGGCGTACGCCTCGGCGACCTGCGCGACCTCGCTGCCGAACGGGACCACCAGGTCGGCCGAGCCGTCGGGGCCGGTGACGCTGATGCGCAGCGCCGCGTCGGTGCCGTGGGTCGGTCGCAGGAGCGGCGGTGCGGCCCCGGTGTCGGCTGTCACTGCCACGCCCCCTCGTGCTGTGTCGCTCGTGCTGTGTCGCTCGCGCCGTGTGGTCCCGGCGCAGGTCGAGGGCTGGTCGTTCTGCCCCACGACGTCCGACTGGACGCTTATCATCATGCCGCAGGGGGTCGGCGTACGCCGGAGATCGCTCGACCTCGCGGTCCGGTGGGGTCCACCGCGGCCGACCCGAGCTGATCCCGAGCGAATGAGGAGCTGGCCGTGACCGCCATGCTGGGAACGTCGCGCGGCTCCCTCGAGGTGCCGCAGCTGCCGCAGGGCTCCATCGAGCTCGAGCCGCCGCCGGAGCTCGAGCCGCACGAGGGCGCCGCCGGCGTGCTCATGATGGCGCTGCCCATGCTCGGCAGCGTCGGTGCCATCGTCTTCGTCGCTGCCGGCGGGGCCGGGAGCGCCGGGCCCGCGCGCTACATCGCCTCGGGCATGTTCCTCGTCGCGATGCTCGGCTTCGTCTTCGTGCAGCTCGACCGCCAGCGCAAGCAGCGGGCCGACAAGGTCGGCGGTGGGCGGCGCGAGTACCTCCGCTACCTCACCACCGTGCGCACCACCGTCCGGGCGGCGGCCGACCAGCAGCGCCGCAGCCTCACCTGGCGCTTCCCCGAGCCCGACGCGCTCCCGGCGCTCGCGGAGGACCGCACCCGGCTGTGGGAGCGGCAGCGCGACGACGAGGAGTTCCTGCAGGTCCGCTACGGCGTCGCGCCCCAGGAGCTGGCGCTGCAGCTGGTGGCGCCCCAGACCGCCCCCATCGACCAGCTCGACCCCGTCGCCGCGTCCGCGCTGCACCGCCTCATCGCCGTGCACCGCGTGCAGCCCGACCTGCCGGCGGCGCTGCGCCTGGGTGCCTTCAGCCGCATCGAGGTCACCGGCGACGTCGCCCACGCGCGCGCCCTCGCCCGCGCCCTGGTCTGCTCGGCCGCCGCCGCGCACACCCCCGACGACCTCGTGGTGGCCGTGCTCGGGTCGTCCGCGGCGCTGCAGGAGTGGGACTGGGTCAAGTGGCTCCCCCACGCCCACAGCCCGGAGCGCAACGACGCGCTGGGCCGCAGCCGGATGCTCGGCGACTCGCTGGACGAGCTCTTCGAGCTGCTCCCCGCCGACGTGCGCGACCGACCGCGCTTCACCGGAGCCAGCACCGACACCACCCCCCACCTCCTGCTCGTCGTCGACGGCACCCAGGTGCCTCCCGGCGGTGCGCTGCTCCCCGAGGAGGGTCTCGAGGGCGTCACCGTCCTGGAGCTGCCCGCCCGCTGGGGCGAGCTGGACGACGCCACCCGGCTGCGCCTGCACCTCGAGCCCGCGCTGCTCCCCGGTGGCCGCGTCCCGCTCACGGCCGTCCGGCTCCGCGAGCAGCCCGCCCGCGCCGCGGGCGACCAGATGTCGCTCGCCTCCGCCGAGGCGTTCGCCCGGCGGCTCGCGCCGCTCGAGACCGACGACGGGCCGGTGCGCGAGGACACCACGAAGGCCGCACCCGAGCTGCTCGACCTGCTCGGGCTCGGCGACGTGCACGACCTCGACCTCGAGCGGGCCTGGCGGCCGCGGCCCGAGCGCGACCGACTGCGCGTGCCGATCGGCGTCGGCGACACCGGCAGCCCCGTCCACCTCGACATCAAGGAGTCCGCCCAGCAGGGCATGGGGCCACACGGCCTGGTCATCGGAGCGACCGGCTCCGGCAAGTCGGAGTTCCTGCGCACGCTCGTGCTCGGGCTGCTCGCCACGCACTCGAGCGAGACGCTCAACATGGTGCTGGTCGACTTCAAGGGTGGCGCCACCTTCGCCGGGCTCTCCGGGGCGCCGCACGTCTCGGCGGTCATCACCAACCTCGAGGGCGAGCTCACGCTCGTCGACCGCATGCAGGACGCCCTGTCCGGCGAGATGGTGCGCCGCCAGGAGCTGCTGCGCGCGTCCGGCAACTACGCGTCGCTGCGCGACTACGAGAAGGCGCGGGCCGACGGCGCCGACCTCCAGCCGCTGCCCAGCCTGTTCATCTGCGTCGACGAGTTCTCCGAGATGCTCTCGGCCAAGCCCGACTTCATCGAGCTCTTCGTCGCGATCGGTCGTCTGGGCCGCTCGCTCGGCATCCACCTGCTGCTGGCGAGCCAACGCTTGGAGGAGGGCCGCCTGCGCGGCCTCGAGAGCCACCTGTCGTACCGCGTCGGCCTGCGCACCTTCTCCGGCGCCGAGTCGCGCGCCGTGATCGGCGTGCCCGATGCCTACGAGCTCCCGCCGGTCCCGGGCCTGGGCTACCTCAAGCCCGACCAGTCGACGCTGCTGCGCTTCAAGGCCAGCTACGTCTCCGGCCCGCCGCCCAAGCGCGGCCGCAAGGGCAAGCGCTCGGCCAGCGGGCAGACCACGATCCTGCCCTTCACCGCCGCGCACGTGCTGCCGCCGCAGTCGCTCGCCGACGACCCCGAGCCCGACGTCGTCGAGGCCGTCCCCGAGACCACCGACGCCCGCTCCATCATCGACATCGCGGTCGCGACCTTCGAGGGCCGCGGCCCCGAGGCGCACCAGGTCTGGCTGCCGCCGCTCGACGTGCCCGACACGCTCGACGAGCTGCTCCCCGACCTCGTCGAGACGCCCGAGCTCGGCCTGCACTCGCCCGCGCGTCGCGCCCACGGCGGCCTCCGGGTGCCGCTCGGCACGGTCGACCGTCCGCGCGAGCAGCGTCGCGACGTCCTCGAGGCCGACCTGCAGGGCGCCGGCGGTCACGTGGCCGTCGTCGGCGGTCCGCGCAGCGGCAAGAGCACCCTGCTGCGCACCCTCGTGGCGGGGGTGGCGCTCGGCAGCACCCCGACCGAGTCGCAGTTCTACGTCCTCGACTTCGGCGGCGGCACCTTCGCCTCGATGGCCGAGCTGCCCCACGTGGCCGGCGTCGCCACCCGCTCCGAGCCCGACACCGTGCGCCGTACCTATGCCGAGATCGTCGGTATCGTCGACAAGCGCGAGCGCTACTTCCGCTCGCAGGGCATCGACTCGATCGAGACCTACCGCCAGCGCCGGGCCGAGGGCACGGCCGACGACGGCTACGGCGACGTCTTCCTCGTCGTCGACGGCTGGAGCACGCTGCGCAGCGACTTCGACGACCTCGAGCTCGGCATCCAGACCCTCGCCCAGCGCGGCCTCACCTTCGGCCTGCACGTCGTCACCGCCGCTGGCCGCTGGGCCGACTTCCGCCCCGCGATCCGCGACCTGTTCGGCAACCGCTTCGAGCTGCGCCTCGGTGACCCGATGGACTCCGAGATCGACCGCAAGATCGCCCAGCTGGTGCCCGAGGGGCGCTCCGGGCGCGGCCTCGTCGCCCGGTGGGGCTCGAAGCTGCACTTCCTCGGGGCGCTGCCCCGCGTCGACGGCAACGCCGACCCGCGCACCGTGGGCCGCGGCGTCGAGGACCTCGTCGAGCGCTCCCGCAAGGCCTGGCAGGGCCCCCAGGGCCCGAAGCTGCGCCTGCTGCCCTCGCGGATCGACCTCGGCGACGTGCTCACCCAGGCCGAGCGGATCTTCGGGCTCGCCGACCAGAAGCTGTACGTCGCCATCGACGAGCGCGACCTCGCCCCGGTCGGGCTCGACGTCGACGCCGAGCCGCACCTGGTCGTCTTCGGCGACTCCCGCTCGGGCAAGAGCGGCCTGCTGCGCACCTACCTGCACGAGGTGATGCGCACCCGCACGCCGAAGCAGGCGCAGGTGCTGACGATCGACTACCGCCGCTCGCTGCTGGGCGAGGTGCCCGACGACTACCAGATCAGCTACCTCACCTCCGCCGCCCAGGTGCAGGAGGAGATGTCCGGCCTGGCCCAGTGGCTGCAGAAGCGGATGCCCGGCAACGACGTCACGCCGCAGCAGCTGCGCGACCGCTCGTGGTGGACCGGCGCCGACGTCTTCGTCGTGGTCGACGACTACGACCTCGTCGCCACCGGCAGCAGCTCGCCCGTCGCCCCGCTCGTGCCCCTGCTCGGCCAGGCCCGCGACGTCGGCCTCCACCTCGTCGTGGCCCGCCGTGCCGGTGGTGCCGGGCGGGCGGGCTACGAGTCGGTCCTGCAGTCGCTGCGCGAGCTCGCGATGCCCGGCATCCTGCTCTCCGGCGACCCGCAGGAGGGAGCCCTGCTCGGCAACACCAAGCCCCGCAAGGCCGGCCCCGGCCGCGGCCAGCTCGTCACCCGCGACCGCGGCACCGAGGTCGTCCACCTGGCGTGGAAGGAGCCGAGCCTCTAGGGGTGGGTCGCTGCTGCAGGGTCTCCCCGCGGGAGGACCCAGCCGGCCGGCTAGGAGCGTGGGCCGCGGAGGGCGACGAAGCCGAGGGCGACGCCGAAGCCGGCGACCACCGGACCGACGACGGCCCAGAAGCTCTCGCCGGTCATGGCGGAGCCGCCGACGTAGCCGAGGCCCTGGAAGGTCCAGAGCCCGCCGACCACGACGAGCAGCGCGGCGGCGGCGAGGGCGACGACGCGACCCATCAGCGGTGCTCGCGCTCGGAGAGGATGCGGCCGGCCTTGGCGAGGTCGGCCTTGACGGCCGGGAGGCCGCCCAGGGTCGCGACCGGCCCGACGACGGCGAGCACGCCCGAGACCCGGATGCCGAGCTCGACGTCGACCCGGCACCCGGTGCCGTGGGGCGAGAAGGTCAGGGTGAGGTCGGCGGTGACGTTGCGCCAGGTGCCGCTCTCGGACCACCGCACGCCGGGCTCGAGGTCGGTGGTGGTCATCTGCGCCACCAGGCCGACCGCGGTGTGGTCCTCCCACCGCTGACCGACGTGCGGCTCGCCGGTGTCGCGCAGCTCGACGCGTCGCAGCGACGACTGCCACTCCGGTCGGTGGACCGGGTCGCTGAGGTAGGCGCAGGCGACGTCGGGAGCCACGTCGTACGTCAGGGTGCCGCGAGCCCGCATCAGAAGTGCTCCCCCGTGAGCCGCTCGAAGGCCTCGACGTAGCGTGCCCGGGTGCGCTCGACCACGGCCTCGGGGAGCGCGGGCGGCGGGGTGGTGCCGTGGCGGTCCCAGCCGCTCTCGGGCGAGGTCAGCCAGTTGCGCAGCACCTGCTTGTCGAACGACGCCTGCACCCGCCCGGGCTGCCAGTCCTCGGCCGGCCAGAAGCGGCTCGAGTCGGGCGTCAGGACCTCGTCACCCAGCACGACCTCGCCGCGCTGGCCGCGCGTCTCGTCGGTGCGGGTGCCGAGCTCGAGCTTGGTGTCGGCCAGCAGCACACCGGCCTCACGGGCGATCGCCTCGGCGCGGGCGTAGACCGCAAGCGTGAGCGAGCGCAGCTCCTCGGCGCTCTCGCGACCGACGTCGGCGACGACCCGCTCGAAGCTGACGTTCTCGTCGTGGTCGCCCAGGGCCGCCTTGGTGGCGGGGGTGAAGACGGGGGTGTCGAGCCGGCTCGCCTCGACCAGCCCGGGCGGCAGCGGTACGCCGCACACCTCGCCGCTGGCCTGGTAGTCGCTGAGGCCCGACCCGGTGAGGTAGCCGCGCGCGACGCACTCCACGGGGAACATCGCGAGCTCCTCGCACACGACGGCCCGGCCGCGGACCGCCTCGGGCACGTCGGTGGACACCACGTGGTGGGGGACGAGGTCGCCGAGGCGGTCGAACCACCACAGCGACATCCGGGTGAGGATCTCGCCCTTGTCGGGGATCGGGGTGGCGAGGACGTGGTCGTAGGCCGAGATCCGGTCGCTGGCCACCATCAGCAGCCGACCCTGGTGGGGGCCGTCGTCGAGGCGGTAGAGGTCGCGCACCTTGCCGGAGTGCAGGTGGGTCGCTCCGGGGACCGCCGGTGCCGCGGGGAGGTCGATCACCTCGTCAGCCTAGGCGTCGTGCCTGGGCGGCGGACGCGCGCCCGGACCGAGCGCCGGCACCGGACGCGCCGACGGGGGCGTGCCGTGACCGGCACGCCCCCGCTGGAGCTGGTGACGCGGAGCGTCAGAGGATCGCCTTGAGGATCGCCTTGCTGGGCTTGGCCTCGGAGTCGGCCGACGCGCTCGTGGCGGGGACGGCGCTCACGGCGATGGCGACGGTGGCGGCCAGCAGCAGACCTCGGACGGTGCGGCTCTTCGTGTTCATCTGGGTTCCCTCCCCGGACTTCGCGAGCCCCAGTGGCTCGCGGACAGGCACCACGATAGTCTATTTATCCGTTTTGGGCCGGTAACGGGAGAATCCCGAGAAAGTCACGGCCGGTGCCCCCCACGAGGGAGCACCGGCCGCGACGGGAGACCGCGTCAGCGTCGGGCGTCGTGCCCGACCAGGTGGTCCTCGTCGGCACCCGCGGCACGGGCGCCCGGGGCCTGGCGCTGCAGGCCGTCGAGCGAGCGGGTGCTGCGCGCGAGCGTCCACACCGAGTGCGCGATCGCGTCGCTCATCTGGTCGAGGGCGGTGACGTCGATGTTGTCGATGTCGTCGCACGCCTGGTGGTAGCACGGGTCGAAGGCCTCGCCCGCGGTGCCGCCATACAGCCCGACCTGCGTCTGGCTCTTGATCTCCTCGGCACCGGTGAACAGGCCGCCCGAGGCGACGCCGGCGTCGAGGAACGGACCGTAGTCGCTGCGACCGTCGAAGGCGGTCGGCTCGTTGGCGAGCTTCTTGACCCCGAAGTAGTTGGTGAAGAGGTCCTCGAGCTGGGCGGACCCGTCAGGCCCGTCGATCCCGGTCCCGAGCGAGTTGTCGCCGTCGTAGACGAAGCGCGCGAAGTTCGGCGAGCCAACCATGTCGAAGTTCAGGTAGGCCCGGATGTCCTCGAGCGCGTCGGGGTTGTTCTCCGCGAGGTCGGCGACGTAGTTCTCCGCGCCGAGCAGGCCGAGCTCCTCGGCGCCCCACCAGGCGAAGCGCACCTTGTTGCGCACCGACGACTGCTTCTTGGCCAGCTGCTCGGCGACCTCGAGGATCGCGGCCGAGCCGGAGCCGTTGTCGTTGATGCCAGGGCCCTCGGGGACGCTGTCGAGGTGGGCCCCGACCATGATCACGTTGGAGGGGTTGCCACGCGGGGTCTCGGCCGTCACGTTCCACGTCGGCCGGTCCTCGGTGATGACGTCGGCCTTGACGCGCGCGGTGGTGCCGTCGGCGCCGAGCTCTGCGCCCGTCTCGAAGTCGGTGCCGAGCGCCGGGATGTCGGCCGGGGCGCCGAGCGTGCCGTTGAGCACGTCGGTGCCCGGGTTGTCGGGGAGGTCGACCCCGCGGTTGAAGACGATCGCCGCGCCGGCACCGGCGTCGGCGGCGTTCTGCACCTTGACGGCGAAGTCGCAGCTGCCCCGCTGGACGAGCGCGATCGCCCCCTCCGGGAAACCGGTGAAGTCCTCCGGCTCGCAGCCGCTGGTGCTCGCGGTGTCGGGCTGGAGGTCGGTGTCGACCGGCACCACCGGGGCCTCGACCTCACCGCTGCCGGAGTAGGTCATCACCCGGAAGTCCTCGCCGTCGACGTAGGCCTTGGGCGTGGGGGTGAGCCGCTCGAGCTCGGTGGGCGTCGTCTCCTGGAAGAAGGTGAAGTCGAAGGTCTGCACCTGCGGGCGGTAGCCGGCGTTGCGGAGCTGGCGCACGACGTAGTCACGAGAGGCCTTGTAGCCGGGCAGGCCGGAGGCGCGGTTGTCGTCGTTGGCGTCGGCGATGCGCTGGAAGGCGCGCAGGTGGTCCTGGATGCCCTTGACCGCGACGGTCTTGCGGAAGGGGTACGACGCTGCGACGTCGGGGTCCTGCTTCTTCTTGGGGGCGGCGTCGGCGGCGGTGGTGCCGACGGTCACGGCCGACGCGCAGGCGAGCGCGCTGAGCGCTGCGACGACGCGGGAGCTTCTGGACAGGCGCATGCTTCTCCTCGAGACGAGACCCGTCCCGGCCCCGGGCTGGGCACCGCGGTCGGCGGTGTGGGACGGATCACGTGAACCTAGGTCCGTGACCCGGGCCCGGCAACGCCCGACACGTTGCAAGATCCTGCAGTCGCAGGTGTGTGCAACGCGGCCTAGAGGATGGCGCCCGGAGTGTACGACGCCGCGGCGGGCTCGGTCGCCAGCACCCGCTCGACGTGGGCGACCACCTCGGCGACCTGCGAGCGGGCCGCGCCGGTGAAGGTCAGCGGGTCGGCGACCGCCGCGTCGAGCGCGGCGCGGTCGAGCCCGAGCCGGGCGTCGGCCGCGAGGCGGTCGGCGAGGTCGTTGTCGGCCTGGCCCTGGCGCATGCCGAGGGCCACCGCGACGGCGTGCTCCTTGATCGCCTCGTGGGCCTGCTCGCGACCCGCCCCGCCGCGCACCGCGGCCATCAGCACCTTCGTGGTGGTGAGGAACGGCAGGTAGCGCATCAGCTCGCGCTCGACCACCGCCGGGAACACCCCGAACTCGTCGAGCACGGTCAGGAACGTCTGGAACAGGCCGTCGGCGGCGAAGAACGCGTCGGGCAGCGCCACGCGGCGTACGACGCTGCAGCTGACGTCGCCCTCGTTCCACTGGTCGCCGGCGAGCTCGCCGAGCATGCTCAGGTGACCGCGGAGCACGACGGCCAGGCCGTTGACGCGCTCGCAGGAGCGGGTGTTCATCTTGTGCGGCATCGCCGAGGAGCCGACCTGGCCCTCCTTGAAGCCCTCGGTCACGAGCTCGTGGCCCGCCATGAGCCGGATCGTGGTGGCGAGGTTGGACGGCCCGGCCGCGAGCTGCACCAGCGACGAGACGACGTCGAAGTCGAGGGAGCGGGGGTAGACCTGGCCGACGCTGCTGAGAACGCGCTCGAAGCCGAGGTGGGTCGCGACGCGACGCTCGAGGTCGGCGAGCTTGTCGGTGTCGCCGCCGAGCAGGTCGAGCATGTCCTGCGAGGTGCCCATCGGCCCCTTGACGCCGCGCAGCGGGTAGCGGGCGAGCAGGTCGTCGAGGCGCTCGACGGCGACCAGCAGCTCCTCGGCGACGGTCGCGAAGCGCTTGCCCAGGGTCGTCGCCTGCGCCGCGACGTTGTGCGAGCGGCCGGCCATGACGAGCGCGTCGTGCTCGGCCGCGAGACGCGCGAGCCGGGCGAGCGTGGCGAGGGCGCGGGTGCGCAGCAGCTGCAGGCTCTGCCGCACCTGGAGCTGCTCGACGTTCTCGGTCAGGTCGCGGCTGGTCATGCCCTTGTGCACGTGCTCGTGACCCGCGAGCGCGCAGAACTCCTCGATGCGCGCCTTCACGTCGTGGCGGGTCACCCGCTCGCGGGCGGCGATGCTGGCCAGGTCGACCTGCTCGACGACCGCCTCGTAGTCCTCGACCACGCCGTCGGGCACGTCGACGCCGAGGTCGCGCTGCGCTCGCAGCACCGCGATCCAGAGCCGGCGCTCGAGCACGATCTTGTGCTCGGGGCTCCACACCTGCGCCAGGTCGCTCCCGGCGTAGCGGGTGGCCAGGACGTTGGGGACGCTCACGCTCACGTGCCTCAGTCTCCCACCCGGCCCGGGTGCGGCCGGCGTCGGCTCAGGCGTCGGCTCAGGCGTCGGCCCAGGCGTCGGCTCAGACCCCGGCGGCGATGTCGGTGCGGGACTGCGCGCCGGGGAAGGAGACCGCGGCCACGCCGGCGTACGCCGCCTCGCGCGCGGCGGCCACGTCGGTGCCGGTGGCCGTCACGGCGAGCACGCGACCACCGGCGGTCACGAGCGTGCCGTCGACGACGGCGGTGCCGGCGTGCACGACGTCGACCCCGTCGGGCAACCGGTCGACCGTGATGGGGTCGCCCGTCGACGACGACTCGGGGTAGCCCGCGCTCGCCATCACGACGGCGACGGCGGCGCCCGGGCGCCAGCGGGGCGGGTCGACCTCGTGCAGCGTGCCGTCGGCGGCCGCCTTGAGCAGCGTCGCGAGCGGCGAGTCGAGCAGCGCCATCAGGGCCTGGGTCTCGGGGTCGCCGAAGCGGGCGTTGAACTCCACCACCCGCACGCCCCGGGAGGTGAGGGCGAGCCCGGCGTACAGCAGCCCCGCGAAGGGGGTGCCGCGCCGTGCCATCTCGTCGACGGTCGGCTGCAGCACGCGGTCGTGGACCTCGGCGACGAGGTCGGCGGGCGCCCAGGGCAGCGGGGTGTAGGCGCCCATGCCGCCGGTGTTCGGGCCGGAGTCGCCGTCGCCGATCCGCTTGAAGTCCTGCGCCGGCTGCAAGGGGTAGACGGTCGCCCCGTCGGTGACGGCGAACAGCGACACCTCGGGCCCGTCGAGGAACTCCTCGACCACGACCTGCTGGCAGCCGGCCGCGTGGGCGACCGCCTCGTCGCGGTCGTCGGTCACGACGACCCCCTTGCCCGCCGCGAGCCCGTCGTCCTTGACGACGTACGGCGGGCCGAAGGCGTCGAGCGCGTCGGCCACCTGCTCCGGCGTGGTGCACACGTGGGCCATAGCGGTCGGCACGTCGGCCGTGGCCATGACCTCCTTGGCGAAGGCCTTGGAGCCCTCGAGCCGGGCGGCCTCGGCCGACGGCCCGAAGCACGAGATGCCGCGCTCGCGCACCGCGTCGGCGACCCCGGCGACCAGCGGCGCCTCGGGCCCGACCACGACCAGCCCGACCCCGAGGTCGTCGGCGAGCGTCGCGACGGCGTCGCCGTCGAGGGCGTCGACGTCGTGCAGGGTGGCGAGCGCCGCGATGCCGGGGTTGCCGGGCGCCGCGTGCACCTCGCTCACCGAGGGGTCACGGGACAGCGCCAGCGCCAGCGCGTGCTCACGCCCGCCGGGGCCGATGACGAGGACCTTCACGGGCGGTGACCCTACCGACGCACGACCCGGCGCCTCACGCCCACGGGTCGCCCGACTCGCGCAGCGCGGGTACGACGTGCCCCGAGGTGCGCCTCCCAGGTCGCGTCGGGCTCCACCTGGGCGGCAGACCTCCCAGCCACGGCCGGTCAGGCGTACGACGCGTCCCCGCCGGTCGGCGGGGTCGCGCTCGACGTGGGACCGACGCTCCAGCGTGCTGGTGCACGCGCAGGAGGTCGTGCGCCCCCTCGGGCGTCGCCAGGTGGTGCCCGTCGGCGACTCGTGCTCTCCGGGGGGAACCCGGGCCCCGTCGCCGACCTGCTCCTGCCGCTCACCGGCCCGGAGCCGTGGCGAGCGGTCGGCTGGCCGCGACTCAACTTTTCGAACGAGAAGCTCCTCCGGCTCCGGTTTCCGACCGATCCGCTCCCTGCGCCCCGGCGTGTCGGGGGCTTTTCGAACGAAAAGCACCGGCCGGAGGCCTCAGTCGACGACGATGGTCTGGTCGCGGCCCGGGCCGACGCCGACGGCCCAGAACGGGGCGCCCGACATCTCCTCGAGCGCCTTGACGTAGCGCTGGGCGTTCTTGGGCAGGTCGGAGAACTGCCGGCAGCCGGAGATGTCCTCGGACCAGCCGTCGAGGTGCTCGTAGACGGGCTTCGCGTGGTGGAAGTCGGTCTGGGTCATCGGCATCTCGTCGTGACGCACGCCGTCGACGTCGTAGGCGACGCAGACCGGCACGGTCTCCCAGCTCGACAGCACGTCGAGCTTGGTCATGAACAGCTCGGTGAGGCCGTTGACGCGCGAGGCGTAGCGGGCGACCACGGCGTCGTACCAGCCGCAGCGACGGTTGCGCCCGGTGGAGACGCCGACCTCGCCGCCGCGGTCCCAGAGCTTCTCGCCGTCCTCGTCGAAGAGCTCGGTCGGGAACGGACCGGAGCCGACGCGGGTGGTGTAGGCCTTGATGACGCCGATGACGCGGTCGATGCGGGTGGGCCCGACGCCCGCGCCGGTCGAGACGCCGCCGGCGACGGGGCTGCTGCTCGTGACGAACGGGTAGGTGCCGTGGTCGACGTCGAGCATCGTCGCCTGCGCGCCCTCGAAGAGCACCGTCTCGCCGCGGTCGAGCGCGGTGTTGAGCAGCAGCGAGGTGTCGCGCACCATCGGCTGCAGCCGCTCGGCGTACGAGCGCAGGTCCTCGACGACCTCGTCGACGCTGATGGCGCGGCGGTTGTAGACCTTGGTGAGCAGGTGGTTGCGCACCTCGAGCGCCGCCTCGACCTTCTCGACGAGGATCTTCTCGTCGAACAGGTCGGCGACCCGGATGCCGACGCGGTTGATCTTGTCGGCGTACGCCGGGCCGATGCCACGGCCGGTGGTGCCGATCTTGTTCTTGCCGAGGAAGCGCTCGGTGACCTTGTCGATGGTCGAGTGGTACGACGCGATGACGTGCGCGTTGCTGCTGACGACCAGCTGGCCGAGCTCGACGTCGCGCGCGAGCAGGGCGTCGTACTCGCGGAACAGCGCCTCGGGGCTGACCACGACGCCGTTGGCGATGACGTTGGTGCAGCCGGGCGTCAGGATGCCGCTGGGCAGCAGGTGCGTCGCGAACTTCTGTCCGTCGACGACGATGGTGTGGCCGGCGTTGTGACCGCCCGAGGTGCGCACGCAGTAGTCGATGGACTGCTGGGTGGTGAGCAGGTCGGTGGCCTTGCCCTTGCCCTCGTCACCCCACTGGGCTCCGAGCACGACGATCGCGGGCATGTGCACCCCTCCATGGCGGGTGTCCGGTGATCGGGGCCCACGGGCGTCGTCGCCCGGCCAGGCCACGAGCCCGGCTCCCCCGACCGGGCTCGACGGCGGGCCACGCTACCAGCCGTCGGCCCTGCTCAGGGTGTCCGACCGCGTGCTGGGAGCGGGCCGCGGGGTTCTGCGCCGAGACCTGCCGCGGTTGGCTACCGTGACGGGCGTGGACCCCCTCCTGGTGATCGCGAACGCCGAGGCCGGTGGGGAGGAGCGCGACGACCTCGAGGTGGCCCTCACGGTGCTGCGCGAGCACGCCGACGTGGAGGTCGCCCGCACGAGCAACCCGGGTGAGCTCGACGGCGTGCTGCACCGCGCGGGGTCGCGCACCATCGTCGTCGCGGGCGGCGACGGCAGCCTGCACGCCGTGGTGGCCGCGCTGCACCGCCGCCAGGAGCTCGGCGAGCGCACGCTCGCCCTGCTGCCCTTCGGCACCGGCAACGACTTCGCCCGCACCCTCGGCATCCCGCTCGAGCCCGAGCCGGCGGCCCGCGCCGTGCTCCACGGTCACGAGCAGCCGATGGACCTCGTCGTCGACGAGGTCGGCCAGGTGGTCGTCAACAACGTGCACCTCGGCGCCAGCGCCCAGGCCAGCCGCCGCGCCACCCGCTGGAAGAAGCGCCTCGGCAAGGTCGGTCTCGGCATCCTGGGCTACCCCATCGGGGCCGCGCTGGCCGCCGTGAAGCCGCCGTACGTACGGCTGCGCGTGGAGGTCGACGGCGAGGTCGTCGCCGACGTCGACGAGCCCGTGCTGATGGTCGCCATCGGCAACGGCGCGACGGTGGGCGGCGGCACGCCGGTCACCCCCGGGGCCGACCCCTCCGACCGGAGGCTCGACGTGATGGTGTCGCGGGCCACGGGGCCGGTGGAGAAGTTCGCCTACGTCGCCTCGATGGTCGTCGGCAAGCACGAGCAGCGCGACGACGTCGTCGCCCGCAGCGGACGCACCGTCACGGTCAGCGGCGAGGAGTTCTACCTCTCCGCCGACGGCGAGGTCGACGGCCCGGAGCGCCGCCGCACCTGGCGGCTCGAGCCGGCGGCCTACCGCATGGTCGTGCCCCCGTCGTCAGACTCCTAGGGCCTCGGCGGCCTCGGGGCTCGAGTCGCGCAGGAACGCCGCGCACCGCTCCTGCTCGGGCGCCTCGCCGATGAGGCCGGCGGCCTTGGTCAGCGCGGCCAGGGCGCGCAGGAAGCCGCGGTTGGGCTCGTGCTCCCACGGCACCGGGCCGAAGCCCTTCCAGCCGTTGCGCCGCAGCAGGTCGAGGCTGCGGTGGTAGCCGACGCGGGCGTAGGCGTAGGCGGTCACGTCGTCCTCCGCACCGTCGAGCGCCTGCTCGGCCAGCTCGGCCCAGGCGAGCGGGGAGTCGGGGTGCCGACGCACGACCGCGCGCACGTCGTGGCCCTCGTCGAGCAGCGCCGCGGCGGGGTCGACGGGCAGCAGGGTGGGCGGCGGACCGCCCAGCAGGTCACGTCCGGCGAGGTCGCTCATGGGGCTGATCGTGCCAGGCGGCCCACGAGCAGGGCCGCCGACCCCGCGAGCCCGGCCGTCGTCCGCACACCCGAAGGCGACGAGGCCCCCGGGGCGTCTCCCGGGGGCCTCGGTCGTGGGGGTACGCCGCTCAGCGGTCCTGGCGGCTGTCGACGACGGTGAAGTCGTCGGCGAGGTCGACGTCCCACTCGGTGGTGCCGTCGGCGCCGAGCACCTCGACGTCGTACGCCACCCCCCGGTCGTCGCTGGCCTCGACGTCGAGCACCCGACCGCCCTCGACGGCGCCGAGCGCGGCCCGCTCGGCCCGGTCGCGCTCGTCGGCGGAGAGGACGCGGTCGTCGGCGTCCCGGTCGTCCCGCTCCTCCTCGGCACCGTCGGGCCGGTCGGTGTCACGCTCGACCAGGCCGAGGTCGGAGTCGAGGGCGAGGTCGACCTCGGTGCCGTCGGCCTGGCGGACCTCGACCTCGTAGGCCTCGCCGCGGTCGTCGCTGGTCTCGACGCTGGTCACGTCGCCGCCGCCGGCGAGCTCGGTGGCGGCCTGCGCGACCCGGTCGCGCTCGGTGCCGCCGACCTGGTCGGCCGCGGCGGTGGTGGCCCAGGCGGTGCCGCCGACGCCGAGCGCGAGGACGGCGACGGCGGGGACGAGGACGCGCTTGCGGGTGAGGGTCGAGCGGTTCATGACGGTGGTTCCTCCTGGTCTCGATGACGTGGTGGGACCACCGTGCGCCAGGGTCGCTGAACCCTTCCTGAAGCCGCCTGAAGGCCCGTTCAGGAAGGCCGGTTCAGGAAGGCAGGCGCACGACGAACGCGGCGCCGCCGAGGTCGGAGCGATCGACGACCACGGTGCCGTCGTGCGCCCGCACGGCGTCGCGCACGATCGCCAGGCCGAGGCCGCTGCCGCCGGCGTCGCGCGCCCGGGCCTCGTCGAGCCGCACGAACCGGTCGAAGACGCGCTCGCGGTCGGCCTCGGGCACCCCGGAGCCGTCGTCCTCCACGCGCACCTCGACGACGGACCCGTCGGCGCGGCACGACAGCCGGACGGCGCCGGTGGCGTGCCGGGCGGCGTTGTCGGCGAGGTTGCGCAGCACCTGGGCGAGCGCGAGCCCGTCGCCGCGCACCCGCCCGGGCGCGACCCGGGAGGCGTCGACGTCGAGGCCCTTGCTCCGCAGCCGCGCCGCCTCGGCGAGCACGAGGTCGTCGAGGTCGACGTCGGCGTCGACCCGCAGCCCCCCCTCGTCGGCCCGGGTCAGCAGCAGCAGCTGCTCGACGAGCCGCTGCATCCGCGCCGACTCCTCGAGCACGGCGTCGACCAGCTCACCCTCGGGCAGCGCGCCGGGGTGGGCGCGCGCGACCTCGGCGGTCTGCCGCAGGCTCGCCAACGGCGAGCGCAGCTCGTGCGAGGCGTCGCCGACGAACTGCCGCTGCTGGTCGCGCGCGGTCTGCAGCCGACCGAGCATGCCGTTCATGGTGCGGGCCAGCCGGCCCACCTCGTCGCGGGTCGCGGGCTCGGGCACGCGGCGCTCGAGCCGGTCGCCCGTGATCTGCTCGACCTCGGCGCGGATCCGCTCGACCGGCCGCAGCGCGCGGCCGACGACGGCCCAGGTGGTCAGGCCGACCACGAGCAGCAGCAGCGGCGCCCCGACACCCAGCAGCGGCACCAGCGCCGCCGTCGAGTCGCCGACCTCCTCGCGCGAGACGCCGACCGAGGCGGCGTACCCCTCGCCCTCCTCGACCGCCACGACGTAGGACGCCTCGCCGCCCGGCAGCGCGAACGCGTCGGCGTCGTCGGTGGGCAGGTCACGACCCAACGGCTGCGACGCGGCGACCACCGCGCCGGTGTCGTCGCGGACCTGCCACACCTCGTCCTCGGGCTCGTCGTCCTGCTCCTGCGCGGTCGGCAGCGTGCCCGTCTCGGCCTGCGCGACGAGGGCCGACGCCCGCTGCTCAGCGGCCTGCTCGAGCCCGCCGACCAGGGCGCCGCGGCTCAGCAGCACGAGCGCGACCGCGCCGACGAGCAGGGCGATCGCGACCACGCCGACGGCGGCGAGGGTGGTGCGCAGCCGGACCGACGTCGCCCTAGCCACCGTCGCTCCGCAGCCGGTAGCCCGCCCCGCGCAGCGTCTCGATGGCCTGCCGCCCGAACGGCCGGTCGACCTTGTTGCGCAGGTGGCGCACGTAGACCTCGACGATGTTGGGGTCGCCCTCGAAGTCGACGTCCCAGACGGCCTCGAGGATCTGGCGCTTCGAGACCACGTCGCCCGGGTGCCGCATCAGGAACGCCAGCAGCGAGAACTCCCGCGCCGTCAGCTCCAGCCGCTCGTCGCCGCGGCGTACCTCCCGGGCGGCCGGGTCGAGCCGCAGGTCGCCCGCCTCGAGCACGGTCGGCCGCTCGCGCGCGCCGCGTCGTACGACGGCCCGCAGCCGCGCGACCAGCACGGGGAAGGAGAACGGCTTGGTCAGGTAGTCGTCGGCCCCGGTGTCGAGCCCCTCGACCTGGTCCCACTCGCCGTCCTTGGCGGTGAGCATCAGCACGGGGGTCCAGTCCTCCTCGGCGCGCAGCGTCTCGCAGACCTTGTAGCCGTTGATGCCGGGCAGCATCAGGTCGAGCAGGATCGCGTCGTAGGTGTGCTCGCGCGCCAGCCACAGCCCGTCGGTGCCGTCGTGGGCCACGTCGACCGCGAACCCCTCCGCCTCCAGCCCGACCCTGAGCGACCGCGCCAGCCGCACCTCGTCGTCCACCACCAGCACCCGCATGCCCGACATGCTCCCAGCCGGTCGCTGAAGGGGCGCTGAACGCGCGTGACCGGCGCGAGCCGGCCGAGGCTCAGCCGATCGACTGGCCGGCGGAGCGGAGGTTCTCGCAGGCCTCGACGACGCGGGCGGACATGCCGGCCTCGGCGGCCTTGCCCCAGGCGCGGGGGTCGTAGGTCTTCTTGTTGCCGACCTCGCCGTCGATCTTGAGCACGCCGTCGTAGTTGCTGAACATGTGGGCGGCCACGGGGCGGGTGAAGGCGTACTGGG
This sequence comes from Nocardioides marmoraquaticus, assembly GCF_054777915.1. NCBI lineage: Bacteria > Bacillati > Actinomycetota > Actinomycetes > Propionibacteriales > Nocardioidaceae > Nocardioides > Nocardioides marmoraquaticus. The sequence continues at coordinate 17,497 of NZ_BAAHAA010000023.1, forward strand.
TGTCGGTGTCGACGTTCATCTTCACCACGCCGTAGTCGAGCGCCTCGGCGATCTCCTCGGGCGTGGAGCCGGAGCCGCCGTGGAAGACGAGGTGGAAGGGCTTGGCGCCCTCCTCGAGCCCGAACTCGGAGACGACGGCGGCCTGGGCGTCGCGCAGCACCGAGGGGCGCAGCTTGACGTTGCCGGGCTTGTAGACGCCGTGCACGTTGCCGAAGGTCAGCGCGGTCATGTAGTAGCCGCGGTCGCCGTGGCCGAGCGCCTTGGCGGTGGCGATGGCGTCCTCGGGGGTGGAGTAGAGCTTGTCGTTGATCTCGGCCTCGACGCCGTCCTCCTCGCCGCCGACCACGCCGACCTCGATCTCGAGGATGATGCGGGCGTCCTGGCAGGCCTGGTGGAGCTCCTCGGCGATCTGGAGGTTCTCCTCGAGCGGCACCGCCGAGCCGTCCCACATGTGGCTCTGGAACAGCGGGTCCTCGCCGCGGGCGACGCGCTCCTTGCTGATCTCGAGCAGCGGCCGGACGAACCCGTCGAGCTTGTCCTTGGGGCAGTGGTCGGTGTGCAGCGCGATGTTGACGGGGTAGTTCTTCGCCACCTCGCGGGCGTACGCCGCGAACGCCGCGGAGCCGGCGACCATGTCCTTGACGGTCGGCCCGGAGAGGTAGTCGGCGCCACCGGTCGAGACCTGGATGATGCCGTCGCTGCCGGCCTCGGCGAAGCCCGCGAGCGCGGCGTTGAGGGTCTGCGAGGACGAGACGTTGATGGCCGGGAAGGCGTAGGCGCGCGACTTCGCGGCGTCGAGCATCTCGGCGTACTTCTCGGGGCTGACGATGGGCATCTGGTCACTCCTCGACACGGGTGGCGGGTCCACCCCAGACCCTAGTGGGCCGACTACCGTCCGACCATGCCGACGCTGACCCGGGAGGCACGGGCCCTGCTCCCGCTCGTGCTGTCCGCCGTGCTGATCGCGGGCGGGCTCTACAACCTCGTCTTCGTCGTGGCGAGCGCGCTGTCACCGCTGCTCGAGGAGCTGCTCCCCCCGCCGTTCTTCGCGGTGCTGCTGGCGCTGCCGCTGCTCGCCCTGGCCGTCTGGCTGCTCCTCACGGCCCGCGGCGCCGCCCGCGAGGGCGTGCGCGACGCGTGGCACCACGTCGCCGTCACCGCGTCGTGGCTGTCGTTGGTGCTGGTCGTGATGTCGGCGGCGGCTCTCGTCGGCGCGATGCTGAGCCGCTGGCCGTCGGGGTCGGGCTTCTAGCCGTGCGGTGCGACGGGTGGCGGCGGCAGCTCGCCGCGCGCCAGCCTGCGCGCGTGCACCTTCTCCATCCGCTGCGCCCGCCGGGCGTGGGCGCGACGGGTGCGGGGCGACCCGAGCGTCGCCGAGAGCGGCGTACGACGCGTCGGCCACCAGCTCTCCTGTGCCCGGACCACCGCCCGCATCAGCCCCCGCACGGCGGCCGCGGCCGCCGGTGAGGGCGAGCCGAGCCGGTGCACCTCGCGCACCCGCGCCGGCATCAGCAGCAGCACCTGGGCGCGTCCGAACCAGTGCATCGGCGGCGGGAAGTAGCGGTCGCAGTACTGCTGCACCATCGCCTCGACCAGCACGTGGCCGTCGTCGGTCGCCGGCCAGGGCCGGGCCTCGTACTCCTCGGCGAAGGCCCGCATGCCGGCCATGTCGGCCGGGAAGCCCGTGACCGGCCCGTGCTCGCCGACGAAGAGCCCAGCGAGGTCGGCGAGGAAGCGGTGCCAGGCGAGGTCGAGGTGGGCCGGCTGCGGCGGCAGGCCGAGCACCTCGCGCATCCGCGGCACGAAGCAGCCGATGGCGCACAGGGTGTAGACGAAGTCGTCCTCTGAGTCGAAGGCGCCGGGGAAGCGCTTCGCCAGCGCCAGGTGGTAGCGGTTGAGCCGCTGCACCGACGCGGCCGTCTCGGGCGAGCGGGCGCCATGACGGAACCACGTGACCAGGTAGTCGCGCCCGTCGGTGTGGCGCTGCTCGCCGCGGTGCAGCAGCTTGCCGGTGCCGAGGAAGGTCGCCGAGGCGGCGGGCGGCAGCGCGGTCTGGGCCGTGGTGACCAGCAGGGTCATCGCGATGATGGTGTCGTTGAGCTGGTGCTCGGCGAGCAGCCGCATCACCCCGTCTGCGTCCTCGACGGGGTCGAGCTCGGCGAGCCGTCGCGGCAGCCAGGTCCAGGGCGCGGGCACCGTCAGCCCCGCCAGGTCTCGGTGGCGTCGAGCTCGGCATGACGCACCACCCAGGAGTGCATCGCGATCGCCGCGGCTGCGGAGGCGTTGATGGAGCGGGTCGAGCCGAACTGCGCGATGGAGAACGTGCCCGCGCACGCCTCGCGCGCCGCCTGCGACAGGCCCGGGCCCTCCTGGCCGAGCAGGAAGCACACCCGCCGCGGCACCTCCCACGTCTCGAGGTGGTGCGAGCCGGGGAGGTTGTCGACGCCGTACAGCGCGACGCCCTGCGCGTCGAGGTGCTCGCGCAGCGCGGCCGGGTCGGCGTGGTGACGCAGGTGCTGGTATCGGTCGGTGACCATGGCGCCGCGGCGGTTCCAGCGCCGGTTGCCGACGATGTGCACCTCGGCGGCGAGGAAGGCGTTGGCGGTGCGCACGACGGTGCCGATGTTGAAGTCGTGCTGCCAGTTCTCGATCGCGACGTGGAAGTCGTGGCGGCGGGTGTCGAGGTCGGCCACGATCGCCTCGAGCCGCCAGTAGCGGTAGCGGTCGACGACGTTGCGCCGGTCGCCGTCACGCAGCAGCTCGGGGTCCCACTGCTCGCCGGTCGGCCACTCCCCCTGCCACGGCCCCACCCCCACCTCGGCCGGCCCGTGCGGCATCGGGTCGTACGGCGCCCGCTCGCCCGCGCCACCCTCCGCCCGCACCTCGGCGACCCCCGGTCCCTGAGGAGCCCGCGAGGGACGAGCGGGCGTCACGAAGGGCCCGGCGGCGCCGCCCTTCGCCCGCACGTCGGCGACCCCCGGTCCCTGAGGAGCCCGCGAGGGACGAGCGGGCGTCACGAAGGGCTCGGCGGCGCCACCCTCCGCCCGCACCTCGGCGACCCCCGGTCCCTGAGGAGCCCGCGAGGGACGAGCGGGCGTCACGAAGGGCTCGGTCATCGGGGTCGGGCGCGCCGCTCGCGGTTGACCGAGCGCACCCGGTTGACGAGGAACCACGCGACGCCGAGGACCACGAGGCCGACGACGACCTTCTGGAAGGCGCCGGTGTAGGGCTCGATGCGGGGCCACTGCTCGCCGAGGAAGAAGCCCAGCAGCACGAACAGGGTGTTCCAGATCAGGCTGCCGGCCAGCGTCAGCACGAGGAAGAGCGGCATCGACATCCGCTCCAGACCCGCCGGCACGGAGATCAGGCTGCGGAAGATCGGCACCATCCGGCCGAAGAACACCGCCTTGGTGCCGTGCTTGGCGAACCACGCCTCGGTGCGCTCGAGGTCCTCGGTCTTGACCAGCGGGATCCGCTCCCAGACCCAGTACATCCGGTCGCGGCCGAACGCCAAGCCGATGTAGTACATCGCCACGGCCCCGACCATCGAGCCGAGCGTGGTCCAGAAGATCGCCGCCCACAGCGTGAAGTCGCCGCGGCTGGCGGTGAACCCGGCGAGGGGCAGGATGATCTCGCTGGGGATCGGCGGGAAGACGTTCTCGACGGCGACGATGAGCCCCGCGCCGGGCCCGCCCAGCTTCTCCATCACGTCGACGGCCCAGCCGGAGATGCCGGTGAGGTCCTGGCCGTCGGCGGCCGAGAGCGGGACCGCGATCACGTGCGGGCCTCGCGCGCGGCGTCGAGCTGCGCCTTGGTCAGCACCGGGCGCACCTCGAGACCGACGTCGGCCAGCGGCTCCTCACCCTCCGGGCTGCGGTCGATCGCGCACACGACGGTCTCGACGACGGCGCCCGCCTCGCGGAGCGCCCGGGTCGCGTCGCGCACGGCGCCGCCCGTGGTGATGACGTCCTCGACGAGGGTCACCCGGCGACCGGCCACGTCGGGGCCCTCGGCCAGCTTGCAGGTGCCGTAGGTCTTGGCCTGCTTGCGCACGAACAGGGCCGGGAGGCCGGTGCGGGTGGCCAGCACGGTCGCGATCGGCACCCCGCCGAGCTCGAGACCGCCGAGCAGCTCGGTGTTCTCGGGCACCAGCGGAGCCATGGCGTCGACGACACGGGCGAGCAGCGCCGGGTCGGACTCGAAGAGGTACTTGTCGAAGTACTCCGAGGCCACCTGCCCCGAGCGGAGCGTGAACTCCCCGGTCAGGCGGCAGGCGGCGTCGACGTCGGCCGCCAGGCCACGGTCCGCGGCGGTGTCCGGGGTCTCGTCAGGCATGAGCGTCACGCTAGCGAGCGTTCCTGGGCGCTGCCTGAGCGGCGTACGGCGCTCAGGCCTGCGTCTTCGGCTCGGTGTCGACGAGGATGCCGAAGGAGATCATGCGGTTGTCGGTGTGGAACAGCTCGGAGCACGTCGTCAGCGTGATCAGGCGCTGCCCCGGCTCCTGCTCGGGCTGCACGCCGCCGTCGGGGTTCTTGGGCAGCGGGTCGGTCACCCAGATGCCGGTGAACGGGATGACGAGCCGGTTGGGGTCGGTCGTCAGCTCGTAGGTGTACGTCGCCTCGGCGGTCTCGACGACCACCTCGTCGCCGGGCCGCAGCTCGGGCATGCGCCGCAGCGGCTCGCCGTGGGTGACGCGGTGGGCGGCGAGGGCGTAGTTGCCCTTCTCGCCCGGGTTGGCGGTGCCCTCGAAGTGGCCGTAGCCCCGGGAGAGCACCTCGTCGCTGGTGCCCTCGAGGACGGGCACGACGTAGTCGTCGCCGAAGGCCGGGATCCGGATCAGCGCCGAGGCCTGGCCCTGCGGGACGTACGCCGGCTCGAGGCGCTGCCCGCCACGCTCCCACTGCTGCTGCAGCTCGTCGGTGACCTGGGTGTGCGCGCGCTGGGAGGTCCAGTTGGTGCCGTAGAACTGCCAGCCCACGTAGCCGATCATCACGACGCCGGCGAGCATCATCGTCACCCCGAGCCAGGTCACGGCCCGGCGTGCGGGGCTGGGCCGACCGCGGCGCCGGGGGGTCCCGGGGGTGACGGCGGTCGACATGGGAGCCATTGTGACCGAAGGCCGGTCGCCGCGACGGGGCTTCGCCCGTGCTCGTCGACCCACGCCGGGTCCGGCGGGGGCGTCGCGCTGTCGGAGGCCGTGGGTAGGTTCGGGCCATGACCGCCACCCCGTCCCGACCGAGTCGCGCCGCCCGCCGCCTCGACGGGGTCGGCTCGACCATCTTCGCCGAGATGTCGGCGCTCGCCGTGCGCACCGGATCGGTCAACCTCGGCCAGGGCTTCCCCGACGTCTCGGGCCCCGACCGCGTGCTCGAGGCGGCGTACGACGCGATGCGCGCGGGCCGCAACCAGTACCCGCCCGGCCACGGCACCCCCGAGCTGCTCGACGCGGTCGTCGCCCACCAGGAGCGCCACTACGGCATCAGCCTCGGTCGTGAGCAGGTCGTCGTCACCACCGGTGCGACCGAGGCGGTCGCCGCCGCCGTGCTGGGCCTGACCGACCCGGGCGACGAGGTGGTGGTGTGCGAGCCCTACTACGACAGCTACCGCGCCATGCTGCAGCTCGCCGGCGCCGTACGACGCCCCGTCACGCTGCGGGCGCCCGACTTCCGCCTCGACGCGGCCGAGCTCGAGGCGGCGGTCACCGACCGCACCCGCGTGGTGCTGCTCAACACCCCCCACAACCCGACCGGCCACGTGATGACGCGCGCCGAGCTCGAGGCGGTCGCCGACGTCGCGCGCCGCCACGACCTGGTGGTGGTGACCGACGAGGTCTACGAGCACCTCGTCTTCGACGACCACGAGCACGTGCCGATCTGCACGCTGCCCGGCATGGCCGAGCGCACGCTGACGATCTCGAGCTCGGGCAAGACCTTCTCGCTCACGGGCTGGAAGATCGGCTGGGCGACCGGTCCCGACGACCTCGTCGCCGCGGTCGAGGGCGCGAAGAACTGGCTCTCCTACTCCTCCGGCGCCCCGTTCCAGCCGGCCATCGCGCACGCGCTGACCCACGAGGAGGAGTTCCACGCCGCGCTGCGCGCCGACCTCGCGGTCAAGCGCGACGTGCTCTGCGACGGCCTGGCCGGGCTGGGCCTCGAGGTGTTCGTGCCGCAGGGCACCTACTTCGCCACCACCGACGTCTCCTCGCTCGGCTGGGACGACAGCATGGCCTTCTGCCTCGCCCTGCCCGAGCGCGCGGGGGTCGTCGCGATCCCCTCGCAGGTGTTCTACGACGAGGGGTCCGAGGAGGGCCGCCACCTCGTGCGCTGGGCCTTCTGCAAGGAGCGCTCCGTCATCGACGACGGCCTCGCCCGCCTCGCCGCCGGCCACCTCGCCCGCTAGGCCCGCGCTCGTCCGACCGGCACGCCGCGCGGGCGACTAGTGCACCTGTTTCGTCAGTTGTGCCCCGGGATCTCGGGCCTCAACTGACGAATTCCCCGGCTGACCGGGGAATTCGCGCCTCCTAGCGCTGCGGGGGCGGGGGCGACAGCCCGTGGTCGCGGGCGGCGAACCACGCCCGCGAGCGGGGGTGGAACAGCAGGCCGACGGTGGCGGCGCAGAGGATCACGACGGGGATGCCGAACGGCATGCTCACCAGCGCCAGCACCCCGGCCACGACGGCCGAGACGACGAGCAGCCAGCGGGCCCAGTCGTGGCGGCGGCGGGCCAGCTCGGCGAGCACGCAGGCGGCGACGGCCCAGCCGCCGAACATCAGCACCATCGTCCACACGACGGCGTCGAGCATCCCGACCGGCACCTGGATCCCGTCGGCCTGGGCGGTGCGCTCGAGCTCGCCGCGCAGCGTGTCGGGGGCGAGCAGCCACACGGCCAGCGTGGCCGCCATGGCGAGCGCGACGACGGCGCCGCCGACCCAGGTCAGGGCGACGGCGACCCGCACCTGGGCGGGGGCGCGGTCGCCCGGGGTGCTCGACCAGGGACCGCCCGGCTGGGTGGGGTCGGGGTACGGCGCCGGGTGCTGGCCGTAGGGGGCCGGCGGATGGTGTGGTGCCACCGGCAGCGGCGCGGGACGGGCGTCGCCGTACCCCTGGTGCGGGGGCGGGACGGAGGAGGTGCCCGAGGAGACGCCGGCGGGCGGCGCGGGCGGGGTCTCGGGGGCCCGGTCGGTCGGCGGCGGCGCGGTGCGTCCGCGCGGCGCGACCTCGCGGACCGGCCGGCCGGCGAACCAGTCGCGCGCCGGGCCCGACCACAGCGACGTCGTGCCCATGGCGACGAGCAGGCCGAGGAACACGCCCGTGATCGGCGTCGTCAGCAGGATCGGCACCGCCGCGACCGACAGCGCGACCCGGGCGCCGCGGTGGCGCTGCCAGGCGAAGATGCCGCTGACGAAGGCGACGGCCGCGGCGACCGCGGTGACGTACAGGCTCCAGCGCATCACCTGCAGCAGCAGGTCGACGTCGACCCGGAAGCCGGAGCTGCTCATCGCCTCCTCGAGCTGCTCGCGCAGCTGCACCGAGGACAGGCTGCCGAGCCCCTCGAAGACCATGACGACGAGGAAGAGCGAGCCGCTCACCGCGAACGCGGCGCCCCAGGTGACCTGGCGGGGACGGGCCGACGTCTTCTCGCTCATGCCGCTCATCCTCTCAACCGCCGGGTGGCGCGGCGCGGCGCCGTACCATCAGCGGCATGGACGCGCGCCCGCCCCGGCTGCCGCTCCCCTACGCGCTCGTCGTGGCCGGCGGCCTCGTGGCGGGCCTCGCGCTCCTCCTCGCGCCGCTGTCGCCGCAGCCGACGGCCGTTCCCGTCGTCCTCGGCGTGCTCGCCCTGGCTGTCGCGGCGTCGCTCGCGCTGCGCCTGCCGCTGGTGGCGCTGCGGGTCGGCGGGGCGCTGCCGCCGACGGCGTACGCCGCCTGGCCCACGCGCCGCGCCCTGGTGCTCGACGTCGAGCACCACCCGCGCCGACCGCGTGCTCCCGGGGTCCGCTGACGCCTCCGCGCCAGCCGACCCCCACCCCCCAGGAGCACCACCGTGTCCGTCCTCGATCCCGTCACGCACGCCCTCGCCGCGGTCCTCGCGACCGCCCACTCCGCACTCTCCTCCGCCGGTCTCGATCCCGCCTCCGGCCTGACCTGGGGCCTCGCGCTCGCCGCCGTCGTCGTGGTGGCTCGGCTGTGCGTGCTGCCGCTCGTCGTGCTCGCGGTGCGCTCCGCCCACGCCGCGGCGCGGGCCCGGCCCGACCAGGAGGCGCTGGCCCGGCGCTACCGCGGCCGCCGTGACCCCGACGCGCTGCGCGAGCACCTGGCCGAGCGCCGCCGGGTCGCCCGTGAGCACGGCGTCTCGCGGCTCGGCTGCCTGCCCGCGCTGGCCCAGCTGCCGGTGTGGGTCGGGCTGTTCCAGCTGGTCTCGCACGCCGCCGCCGGCCTCCCGACCGGGCTGCTGGACGCTGCACTGGTGGCCTCGTTCGGGGCGGCGACCCTGGCCGGCGTACCGCTCGCGTCGTCGGGCTACCTCGGCGGCGGACCGACGCGCTTGGCGGTGGTGGCGGCGCTGGCCGCCACGGCCGCCCTGCTGTCGTACGTCACCCAGCGGGTCTTCGTCGCGCAGAACACGCTGCCGCTCGCCGTGCCCGACGGCGCCCGGCCCGCGCTGGCCGAGGCGATGACCAGCACCCAGCAGCTGCTGCCGCTGGCCTCCGCCGCCGGCCTGCTGCTCGCCGGCGCCGTCGTGCCCGTCGCCCTGCTCGTGCTGTGGGTGGCCCACCAGACCTGGACCCTCGGCTGGTCGGCCGCGGTCTGGCGGTTCGCCCCCACCCCCGGCTCGCCGGCTGCCGCGCGGCGGGCGCGCTGAGGCGTCGTACCAGGAGTCACAGGCGCACCACTGGAGCACCTCGTTCTGACTGGATCGGCCCTGATCAAGGCCGATCCAGTCAGAAGTCCCCGGTTCACCGGGGACTTCGCGGACTTCGCCAGGCGACTGCGGTCCGCGTCACCCCACCGCCAGCACCAGGTCGTCCGCCCCCTCGGGGCGGTCGACGGTGACGGTATGGCCGTCGGTGACCTCGCCGCTGATGAGCAGGCGGGCGAGGGGGTCGCCGATGGCGGTCTGGACGAGGCGGCGCAGCGGGCGGGCGCCGTACGCCGGGTCGTAGCCCTCCTCGGTGAGCCAGGCCCGGGCGGCGTCGGTCACCTGCACGGTGATGCGGCGCGGGGCGAGCCGGGCGTCGAAGGCGGCCAGCTGCAGGTCGACGATGTGGGCGAGCTCGTCGCGGCCGAGGGCGTCGAACATGACGATCTCGTCGAGCCGGTTGAGGAACTCCGGCTTGAAGGAGCCGCGCACCACCGCCATCACCGCGTCGTGCCGCTTCTCGGTGTCGAGCAGCGGGTCGCCGAGGGCGGCGTCGACGAGGTAGGCCGACCCCAGGTTGCTGGTGAGGATCAGCAGCGTGTTGCGGAAGTCGACGGTGCGGCCCTGGCCGTCGGTCAGCCGGCCGTCGTCGAGCACCTGGAGCAGCACGTCGAAGACCTCGGGGTGGGCCTTCTCGACCTCGTCGAGCAGCACCACCGAGTAGGGCCGACGGCGCACCGCCTCGGTCAGCTGGCCGCCCTCGTCGTAGCCGACGTAGCCGGGCGGGGCGCCGACGAGGCGGGCCACCGAGTGCTTCTCGGCGTACTCGCTCATGTCGATGCGCACGATCGCCCGCTCGTCGTCGAAGAGGAAGTCGGCCAGCGACTTGGCCAGCTCGGTCTTGCCGACGCCCGTGGGGCCGAGGAAGAGGAAGGACCCGGTGGGCCGGTCGGGGTCGCTGATGCCCGCGCGCGAGCGGCGTACGGCGTCGCTGACCGCCGCGACCGCGCGGCGCTGGCCGATCAGCCGCTCGCCGATGATGTCCTCCATCCGCAGCAGCTTGGAGGTCTCGCCCTCCAGCAGCCGACCGGTGGGGATGCCGGTCCAGGCCTCGACCACCTCGGCGATCTCGGCCGGGCCGACCTTCTCGTTGACCATCGGGTCCTCGACGGTCCCGACGCTCTCGGCGGTCTCGATCTGCTGCTCGAGGGTGGGGATGCGGCCGTAGAGGATCTCGGAGGCGGCGGCGAGGTCGCCCTGCCGCTGCAGCCGGTCGGCCTCGACGCGCAGGTCGTCGATCTGGGCGCGCAGCTCGCCAGAACCCTCGAGGGCGGCCTTCTCGCGCTCCCAGCGGGCCTCGAGCCCGCGCAGCTCCTCCTCGCGGTCGGCGAGGTCGGCGCGGAGCCGCTGCAGCCGGTCGGCGGACGCGGCGTCGGTCTCGCGGTCGAGCGCGAGCTCCTCCATCCGCATCCGGTCGACGGCGCGACGCAGCTGGTCGATCTCGACCGGGCTGCTCTCGATCTCCATGCGCAGTCGCGACGCCGCCTCGTCGACGAGGTCGATGGCCTTGTCGGGCAGCTGCCGCCCGGAGATGTAGCGGTCGGAGAGCATCGCGGCGGCCACCAGCGCGGCGTCGGTGATCTCGACCTTGTGGTGCGCCTGGTAGCGCTCCTGCAGCCCGCGCAGGATCGCCACGGTGTCCTCGACGCTCGGCTCGCCGACGAAGACCTGCTGGAAGCGCCGCTCGAGGGCGGGGTCCTTCTCGATGCGCTCGCGGTACTCGTCGAGCGTCGTCGCGCCGACCAGCCGCAGCTCGCCGCGCGCCAGCATCGGCTTGAGCATGTTGCCGGCGTCCATCGCGGAGTCGCCGCCCGCGCCCGCACCGACGACGGTGTGGATCTCGTCGATGAAGGTGATGACCTGCCCCTGGGCCGCGGTGATCTCCTCGAGCACGGCCTTGAGCCGCTCCTCGAACTCGCCGCGGTACTTCGCCCCCGCGACCATCGCCGCGAGGTCCAGCGACAGCAGCCGACGACCCTTGAGCGAGTCGGGCACGTCACCGTCGACGATGCGCTGGGCGAGCCCCTCGACGACGGCGGTCTTGCCGACGCCGGGCTCGCCGATGAGCACCGGGTTGTTCTTCGTGCGGCGCGAGAGCACCTGCACCACCCGGCGGATCTCTGAGTCGCGTCCGATGACCGGGTCGAGCCGACCCTCCTCGGCACGGGCGGTGAGGTCGACGGCGTACTTCTCCAGCGACTCGTACGACGCCTCGGCGTCCTGGCTGGTGACGGTGCGGCTGCCCCGCACCGCGGTGATCGCGGCGCGGACCGCGCCCTCGGTGACGCCGTGCTGCGCGAGCAGCGACCGGACCGGGCTCTCGACGACGGTGAGCGCGAGCAGCAGCACCTCGGTCGCGACGTAGTCGTCGCCGAGCCCGTCGGCGAGCTCGAGCGACTTCGCCAGCACCCGGGTCAGGCCACCGCTCGCCCCCGGCGCCTGCACGCTGCTGCCGCTGACCTGGGGCAGTCCGGCGACGGCGCGTGCGACGGCCAGCTCGACGGCCGCGGTGTCGACGTCGGCCTTCGACAGCAGCGAGCGCGTGATGCCGCCCTCCTGCTGCAGCAGCGCGTCGGCCAGGTGTGCCGGCTCGACCTGCGGGTTGCCGGTGTTGACCGCCAGCGTGCTGGCGGCGTTGACGACCTCGACGCTGCGCGAGGTCAGCTTGCTCGCGTCCACTCTCTTCCCCTCCGGGCTCAGGCGGGGCTCGACCGCCGGGCCCCACGACGTGTGCAACTCCCACAGAGTTGAGTCTGTTCCCCTCAACTTTGACACACGTCCGGCACTGCGACGACCTCGGGCCCAGCGTGGCGCGAAGCCCGGCTTGCCGCGTTTCGCCTGGTGTGAGCGTCGGTCCTGGTTGACCTCTTGATCGGTTTGCCCACGCGATGGCGGTGGTCCGCCTAGCCTCGGACGCGTCCCGTCGAGCAGAGGAGGTCGTGTCCGTGAGCGCTGTGCCCCAGCCGGAGGTCGTGCGCGTCGTCCTCGTCGACGACACCACCGACCTGCGCGAGCTGCTGCGCTTCGCCCTCGAGCAGCACGAGTTCCGCGTGGTCGGCGAGGCCGGCGACGGCCGCACCGGCCTCGAGGTGGTCCGCGAGACGCAGCCCGACCTCGTCCTGCTCGACCTGGCCATGCCGGTGATGGACGGCTTCGAGGCGCTGCCGCTGGTGCTCGGCGCCTGTCCCGACGCCGTGGTGCTGGTGCTCTCCGGCTTCGACGCCGCTGCGACCGGCGCCCGGGCGTGTGCCCTCGGGGCGCACGGCTACCTCGAGAAGGGCTCGTCGCTGCGCGCCACCATCGCCCAGGTGCGCGAAGCGGTCGCCCAGGCGCAGCCCGCGGCCCCTCACCTCAGCGTGGTCGACGGCGCGGTGCCCGACGACGCCACCCCCTCCTGCGGTGCCGCGCCCGACCTCAGCGTGGTGCCGAGCGCCCGCACCGAGGCGGTCGGTGTCTCCCCCGCCTGGCTCGCCGCGGTGCCCTTCGGGGTCGTCGAGGTCGACGCCGACACCCTGACCGTGCGTCACGCCAACCCCGCCGCCGAGCGCCTGCTGGGCGCCGTACCGGTCGGCAGCGGGCTGCACGAGCCCCTGCCCGAGCTGGCGCTCGTCGAGGGCACCCAGCAGGTGCGCCGCGACGGTCGGCCGCTGGGCATCACGCTGACCCGCACGCCCGACGCGCTCGTGCTCGTCGTGGCGCCGTCGACGGAGCCCTGAGGGGCGACGGCCCCGTCAGTCCTCGGGCACCTGGTGCGCCGGCAGGCCGGCGACCTCGGCCTCGTCGACGAGGCAGGCCCGGCAGAAGCCGGTGCCGAACGGCGTGAGGTGGATGCTGCGCCGCACCACCTTGGGAAAGCGCACCCGGTGCATCGCGTCGAGCACGTCGGGCTGCGCCTCGACCACCTGGTACTGCATCGGGTCGTCGAGCTGCTCGCGGGAGAACCAGATCAGCCCGAGGCGGAACAGGTTGTTGAGGTACGCCGGCACCTCGTCGGGGTAGCGCAGGCCTGCCCGACCGCCGATCATCGACATGCCCGGCGCGACCAGCGCCGAGCTCACCAGCCCGACCGGGCCACCGGTGCGCACGTCGACCGACGGCTGTGGACCGCCGCGCAGCAGGAGCAGCAGGATGCGGGCCTCGTCGGGGGCGAGGTCGTCGAGGATGCGGCCGTACGCCGGGTGCACCTCCGGGTCGCTCCACACGTCGCGCGAGCGCTGCAGGAGGTCCTCGCCGCGCTCGCGCAGCGTGCGGTCGCGCTCGCGCTCGACCGGCGTCGGGTCGGCGGCGGAGATGACGACGTTGCTGAGCTGCTCGGTGGCCTCGAGCAGCGCCCTCGGCACGGGCACGCCGGCGGCGACCGCGCGGGCCACCTCGCTGACGGTGCGCGACGCCTCGGCCACGTCGTGGGCGACGCCCTGCACCAGCTCGCCCGCGGCGTCGCGGTCGGTGAGGGCACGCGCCAGCAACCGGCCCGAGCGCACCCCCGAGCCGATCGACCAGGCGGCGGAGCGGGCGGCAGCGGTGGCGGCGATGCGCGCCACGCCGGGCAGGGCCTCGGCGGTCTCGCGCAGTGCCGGCTGGGCGTCGCGGCGGTGACCGTCGCGGCTCGTGACCTCGCGGGGGCCGGGACCCTCGACGCTCATGACGGTCCTCCCGTACCCAGCAGCGCCAGGTGCAGGAGGCCGCCGCCGAAGCCCATGATCGCGCCGTGGGCGTACAGCATCCACTCGTCCTCCTTGATGGCCGAGCGCATCATCTCCACGAAGTCCCGCGGCGGGAGCTCCTTGGTGCGCCGGGCCACGAGGGCGTTGATCTTCTCGGCCTGCTGCTTGCTGAACTCAGGGTCCTTGAAGGCGCCGCCGGTGCGCTGCACCGCCTCGGTGGCCACGGCCTCGCGGATGTTGTCGAACTGGCGCGGCCCGACCGCGACCCGCACGGCGCCCCGCACGGGCCCGGCGGCGTTGTCGATCGCGGGGCGCATCGCGTCGGCCAGCATCTGCCGAGTGCGGTCGCCGCGGGGACCGTCGAGCAGGAAGTCGCCGATGTTCTCGAGGGTGATGACGTCGTCGGCGATGATCCGCGCGTAGACCTCGGCGGCCTGGCTCTGCCGACGCAGGAACAACCCCTGCACCTTGATCCCGAGGATGCGGCGCGGCTCCGGCGGCTCGAAGATCAACCACATGCCGAGGGCGTTGGTGATCCACCCGACGACCACGCCGAAGACCGGCAGCACCCACCACTGCGCGATCCAGTGGTCGGCCACCGCCAGCGGGACGCCGAGGGCGAAGCCGAACACGAAGCCGAACGCCACCATCAGGTTGAGCTCGCGCTGCCCGAAGTCGCGGAAGATGCGCACCACCAGCCCGGGGTTCTGCTGGAAGTGGTTGATGACCATGATCTTGGGGTCGAGCAGCTGGTCGATGTGCTCGCCGATCTCGTCGGTCACGTTGCGCACGATGCCGGGCAGCTGCGACTGCACGCGGCGTACGACGGCCTGCCGCGCCCGCGGGGGCAGGTCGCGCCACAGCGCGGGGTGCTCGCGCCGCATGACCTGGTTGATCATCGTCGGCAGCTCGGGCTCGAAGACGGTCACGATGTGCTCGGCGATCTTCTCGGGCTCGAGCTGCTGGTAGAACTCCTTGGGCGTGCCCAGCTTGGCGATCGCCTTGTCGACGGCGATCGAGCCCATCTTGGCCGCCCGCGCCGGCACGATCCCCTGCCAGCCCAGGCCCCCCTGCAGGATGCCCGGCACCTCCTGCACCTTGCGCGGCAGCACCCGCGCGAGCTGGAGCATGCCCGGGAGACGCACCCCGTGGAAGCGCACCGGGCTGAAGAGCATCCACAGGCCCGACCAGTTGATGAGGAAGCCCACGACGCCGGTGAACACCGGGACCGTCAGCACGTGGAGCCAGTCGGCGCGCTGGAAGAGCCAGTCGACCTCCAGCGGCAGCATCCCGGCCCTCCCCTCCCCTCGCACGGCGTGCGTTGCGCTGAGGTTAACGACCAGTAGCCCTCCCGGTCACCGAGATGGCGGACACAGCCCCGACCGGCCCGCACCCGCTCCCCGAGGAGCGCCGAGCTGGGTGTCACGAGGGGCGCCCCTTCGTGGCTCGCTCCGCTCGCACCTCAGGGAGCGGAGGAGCAGCTGCGCTCGCACCTCACGGAGGGGAGAAGCAACCCCGCTCGCACCTCAGGGAGCGGAGAAGCAGCGCTGCTCGCACCTCAGGGAGCGGAGGCCCAGCTTCGCTCGCACCTCAGGGAGGGGGACAGCAGAGGTCCCCGGTCAGTGGGGTCAGCGGGGGTCGAAGGGGGTGAGGGTGCCGCGGGGGCGGAGCGCCGGGAGGTTGGGGCGCTTCTCGCGCAGCGTGCCGAGCGTGAGCTCGAGCGTGGCGGAGAGGTCGGCGACCTGCTGGCGCAGCTCGGCGTTGCGGGCGCGCAGGGCGCCGACCTGGTTCTCGAGCTCGAGGATGCGACGTACGCCCTCGAGGCCGATGCCGGCCGCGGTGAGGTCGGCGACCTCGCGCAGCAGCTCGATGTCGCGCAGCGAGTAGCGGCGACCGCCGCCGCCGGTGCGGCCGGGCGAGACCAGGCCCGCGCGGTCGTACTGCCGCAGCGTCTGCGGGTGCAGGCCCGTCAGCTCGGCGGCCACGCTGATGACGTAGACCGGGACCGTGGGGCCCGGGACGCGGTCACGACCGGGTCGACGCGTCGCCATCACGCACCGCCGCGGAAGAGCTCGGCGCGGGGGTCGTCGCCGCCGCGGGCCTCGCGGTACGCCGCCACGGCCTCGCGCACCGCCTCGGTGGGCGCGGTCGGCACGTCGACGACGACGGTGACGAGCAGGTCGCCCTTGGAGCCGTCGCGCTTGGCGACGCCGCGGCCGCGCACGCGCAGCTTGCGGCCGTTCTGGGTGCCGGGGGCGACCTTGACGGTGACCGGGGCGCCACCGAGCGTGGGCACCTTGACCTCCGCCCCGAGCACCGCCTCGTCGAAGGCGACGGGCAGGTCGAGGGTGAGGTTGTCGCCGCTGCGGCCGAACAACGGGTGCGGACGCACGTGCACGGTGACGAGCAGGTCGCCGGGCTGACCGCCCTGGCCGCCCGTCGCGCCCTTGCCCTTGAGCCGGATGCGCTGGCCGTCCTTGACCCCGGCAGGGATCCGGGCTGAGACGGTGCGGTTGGAGACGCCGCGCCCGGAGCCCTGGCAGGTCGCGCACGCCTCGTCGTAGACGAGCTGGCGACCGTGGCACTCCGGGCAGGTCTCGTTGAGCGAGAAGCCGCCGCCGGCGGTGCCGGTCACGAAGCCGGCGCCCTCGCAGGTGCCGCACACGTGGGGGCGGGTACCGGGCTTGCCCCCGGTGCCCGAGCAGGTCGGGCAGGGCGCGTCGGAGGAGAGCCGCAGCCGCAGCGTCGTGCCGTCGACGGCGTCGGTGAAGTCGATCGACGTCTCGGTCTCGACGTCGGCGCCGCGCTGGGGCCGCGTCGTACGGGTGCGGGTCGTGGTGCCCCCGCCGCGGTTGAACAGGTCGCCGAAGAGGTCGCCGATGTCGAAGCCACCGGGCCCGCCGGAACCGGGGAACCCACCGCCCCCACCGCCGAACCCGCCCGGGAAGCCCCCGGGGAAGCCGCCGCTGGCCGCGACCGAGCGCAGCTCGTCGTACTCCTTGCGCTTGCCGGGGTCACCGACGACGTCGTAGGCCTCGGCGACCGACTTGAAGCGGTCCTCGGCGGCCTTGTCACCCGGCTTCGAGTCGGGGTGGTTCTCCCGGGCGAGCGTGCGGTAGGCCTTCTTGATGGCGGCCTGGTCGGCGTCCTTGGCCACGCCGAGCGTGGCGTAGTAGTCCTTGTTGACCCAGTCGGCGTTGCCGGCCACGGTGCTCCTCCTCCCGAGGTGTCGTCAGTGATGGTGTGGTCCCGACGGGCCCGACCAGCGAGACGCTCGTCGGTCGAGCCTGTCGGGACCCAGGGTGTCAGGCCTCCGGCCCGACCACGGTGACGCGCGCGGCGCGCACGACGCGGTCGCCGATGCGGTAGCCGGCCTGCACGACCTTGTCGACCACCGTGGTGGTGACCTCGGCGCTCTGCCCGTGCATCAGGGCCTCGTGCAGGTTGGGGTCGAACTCCTCCTCGGGCGCGCCGAACTTCACCAGCCCGAGGCCGGCGACCGCACGGTCGAGGCTGTCGGCGACCGCCTTGAAACCGCCCTCGACCTCGCCGTGCTCGCGGGCACGGTCGATGTCGTCGAGCACCGGGAGCAGGCTCGTCAGCACGGTGAAGGTGGCGTTCTGCCTCACCAGCTCGCGGTCGCGCTCGACGCGCCGCTTGTAGTTGACGAACTCGGCCTGCGCCCGCTGCAGGTCGGCCGTGCGCTCGGCCAGCGCGACCTGGGTGGCGTCGGCCGGCTCCTCCTGGCGCTCGCGCTCCTCGGGCGGCAGGCCCGAGTCGGCGGTGGCGCCCGGCACCGGCTCGTCACCGGCGGGCTGGTCGGCCGGGTGGTGGTCGACCTCGTCGGCCGCGGCGTCGTCGGTGAGGGAGTCGGTGCCGGCGGCGGGACCGTCGTCGAGACCGGGCCCGGGCGTGTCACCCGGGTGGGGAGCCAGCGGCTCCCCACCCTGCTGACCTGGCTCGTGGCCGGCGGTCACTTGGTGTCGTCCTTCGGGTCGCCGTCGGCGGCGGGCTCGTCGACGATCTCGGCGTCGACGACGTCGTCGTCGCCCGAGCCGGTGGCGTCGCCCGGCTGCGCCTGCTCGTCGCCGGCGACGGTCTCGTCACCCGCGGCGGCGTACATCGCGGCGCCCATCTTCTGGCTGGACTCGCCCAGCTTGGAGATGGCGGCGGTGAAGGCGTCCTTGTCGGTCGCGTCGTCCTCGAGCAGCGCCTTGAGCGCGTCGACGTCGGTGCGGACCTCGGTCTTGACGTCGTCGGGCAGCTTCTCGTCGTTCTCGGAGAGGAACTTCTCGGTCGAGTAGACGAGGGAGTCGGCCTGGTTGCGCGCCTCGACAGTCTCGCGGCGGCGGGCGTCCTCCTCGGCGTACTGCTCGGCGTCACGGACCATCTTCTCGATGTCGTCCTTCGACAGCGCGCTGCCGCCGGAGATCGTCATCGACTGCTCCTTGCCGGTGCCCTGGTCCTTGGCCGAGACGTGCACGATGCCGTTGGCGTCGATGTCGAAGGTGACCTCGATCTTGGGCAGCCCGCGCGGGGCCGGGGGCAGGCCGGTGAGCTCGAAGTTGCCGAGCGGCTGGTTCTGCGCCCACATCTGGCGCTCGCCCTGCGCGACCTTGATCTCGACCGACGGCTGGTTGTCGTCGGCGGTGGTGAAGACCTCGGAGCGCTTGGTCGGGATGGTGGTGTTGCGCTCGATCAGGGTGGTCATGACGCCGCCCTTGGTCTCGATGCCGAGCGACAGCGGGGTGACGTCGAGGAGCAGGACGTCCTTGACCTCGCCCTTGAGCACGCCCGCCTGCAGCGCCGCACCGATCGCGACGACCTCGTCGGGGTTGACGCCCTTGTTGGGCTCCTTGCCGCCGGTGAGCTCCTTGACGACCTCGGTCACGGCCGGCATGCGGGTCGAGCCGCCGACCATGACCACGTGGTCGATCGCGGAGACGTCCATGCCGGCGTCCTTGATGACCTGGCGGAACGGCGCCTTGGTGCGCTCGAGCAGGTCGGCGGTGATCTTCTGGAACTCCGAGCGCGACAGCGTCTCCTCGAAGTGCAGCGGGCCCGCCTCGCCGTGGGTGATGTAGGGCAGGTGGATGCTGGTGGTGCTGGACGACGACAGCTCGATCTTCGCCTTCTCGGCGGCCTCCTGGAGCCGCTGCAGCGCGATCTTGTCCTTCGACAGGTCGGTGCCGTGGGCGTTCTTGAACTTGGCGACCATCCAGTCGACGACCTTGGCGTCCCAGTCGTCGCCACCGAGCAGGTTGTCACCGCTGGTGGCCTTCACCTCGACGACGCCCTCGCCGATCTCGAGCAGGGACACGTCGAAGGTGCCGCCACCGAGGTCGAAGACGAGGATCGTCTGGTCGGACTCGCCCTTGTCGAGGCCGTAGGCGAGCGCCGCCGCGGTCGGCTCGTTGACGATGCGGCTGACGTTGAGGCCCGCGATCTCGCCGGCCTCCTTGGTGGCCTGGCGCTGGGCGTCGGAGAAGTAGGCCGGCACGGTGATGACCGCGTCGGTCACGGACTCGCCGAGGTAGGCCTCGGCGTCGCGCTTGAGCTTCTGCAGCACGAACGCGCTGATCTGCTGCGGGGTGAAGTCCTTGTCGTCCAGCTTCTGCTTCCAGTCGGTGCCCATGTGGCGCTTGACGGAGCGGATGGTGCGGTCGACGTTGGTGACGGCCTGCCGCTTGGCGACCTCACCGACGAGGACCTCGCCGGACTTGGAGAACGCCACGACGGACGGCGTCGTGCGGGCGCCCTCCGCGTTGGCGATGACGGTGGGCTCTCCACCCTCGAGGACGGCGACCACCGAGTTGGTGGTACCGAGGTCGATGCCGACGGCCTTGGCCATGTCGCGCTTCCTTTCGTCGTGCGTGCGGTGCTGGGGATGTCATGGGGTCCGGACCGGCTCCCATGGGAGCCGGCGGCACTGCCTCCATGGTGCCAGGTGGTGCCAACCGGATGTCAAACAAGTTGAGTCGACGGGACTCAAGTGCTGACGTGGGGACAACGGCCCGCCCCGGGCGTTTGTTCCCCGTGCCCGAGAGTCCTGTCACCACTGCGCCGGGCGCGAGGGGCAGCGCCGTACCTGCCGGTGGTGGCAGTCTGGGAGCCATGCCGACCCCCACCACCGTCGTGCTCTTCGGAGCGACCGGCGACCTGTCGCAGCGCAAGCTGCTGCCGGGCCTGCTGCACCTGTTCGAGACCGGGCTGCTCAGCGAGGTGCAGGTCGTCGGCACCTCGCTCGACGAGCACGACCGCGACTCCTTCGTGCGGCTGGCGCACCAGGCGGTCGTCGACCACGGCGGCGAGGGCCCCGAGCCGCCCGGGTGGGACGAGTTCGCCAAGCGGCTGCACTGGGCGCCCGGCAAGGGCGGGCCGCAGGCGCTGCGCGAGACCGTCGAGCAGGCCGAGGCGCTGTTCCCGCCCGGCGAGGACGTACGCCGCCTGCACTACCTGAGCGTGCCGCCGAAGGCCGCGCTCACCGTGGTGCACGAGCTCGAGACCGCCGGGCTGGTCGAGCGCAGTCGGATCGTCATGGAGAAGCCGTTCGGCACCGACCTCGCCTCGGCGAAGGCCCTCAACGCCGAGCTGCACGAGGTCTTCGACGAGGACCAGATCTTCCGCATCGACCACTTCCTGGGCAAGGAGGCGGCGCAGAACATCCTCGCCTTCCGCTTCGCCAACGGCCTGTTCGAGCCGATCTGGCACCGCAACCACATCGACCACGTGCAGATCGACGTGCCCGAGGAGCTCGGCCTCGCGCAGCGCGGCGACTTCTACGAGAACACCGGCGCCTACCGCGACATGGTCGTCACGCACCTGTTCCAGGTGATGGCCTTCATGGCGATGGAGCCGCCGACCTCGCTCGAGCCGCACGCCATCGGCGAGGAGAAGAACAAGGTCTTCCGCTCGATGCTGCCGATCGACCCCGCCGACGTCGTCCGCGGCCAGTACGTCGGCTACCGCGACGTGCCCGGCGTGGCGCACGACTCGGAGACCGAGACGTTCATCGCGCTCAAGTGCTACATCGACAACTGGCGCTGGGCCGGCGTGCCGTTCTACCTCCGCACCGGCAAGCGGCTGGCCGAGGGCGCGCGCATCATCTCCATCGCCTTCCGCGAGCCGCCGCGGTCGATGTTCCCCACCGGCTCCGGCGTCGGCGACAACGGTCCCGACCACCTCACCTTCGACCTCGCCGACCAGTCGAAGATGTCGCTGTCGTTCTACGGCAAGCGGCCCGGGCCGGGGTTCAAGCTCGACAAGCTGTCCATGCAGTTCGCGATGCACGACACCGCGTGGGCGGGCGCGATCCTCGAGGCCTACGAGCGGCTCATCTACGACGCGGCCCGTGGCGACCGCACCCTGTTCACCACCGCCGAGGGCATCGAGCGGCTGTGGGAGGTCTCGCAGCCGCTGCTCGACCACCCGCCGGTCGTGAAGCCCTACGCCCAGGGGTCGTGGGGTCCCAACCGGATCCACCAGCTGATCGCGCCCAACGCGTGGCGGCTGCCCTTCGAGCGCACCTGGCGCGACCCGAACTCGCACGGGGTCTGACGGAATACGCCGGCCCCTCCGGGGCATCCACTAGGCATGGCAACAGTCCCGAACCTCACCCTGAACGATGGTCGCTCGATCCCGCAGCTCGGCTTCGGCGTCTTCCAGATCCCGCCGGACGAGACCGCGAAGCTCACCGGCCAGGCGTTCGAGGCCGGCTACCGGCACATCGACACCGCCCAGATGTACGGCAACGAGAAGGGCGTCGGCGACGCCGTCGCCGCCTCCGGCCTCGGCCGCGACGACCTGTGGATCACCACCAAGCTCAACAACGGCTTCCACGAGCCCGACGTCGCCAAGAAGTCGCTGCACGAGAGCCTCGAGAAGCTCGGCCTCGACTTCGTCGACCTCTTCCTCATCCACTGGCCGCTGCCGACCCGCTACGACGGCGACTACGTCTCGACCTGGCAGGCGCTCATCGACCTGCAGGCCGAGGGCCTGACGAAGTCGATCGGCGTCTCCAACTTCCAGCCCGCGCACCTCGCGAGGATCGGGCAGGAGACCAGCGTGACCCCGGCCGTCAACCAGATCGAGGTGCACCCCTACTTCGCCAACGAGGACGCCCGGTCCGCCTCGCTCGGCCAGGACACCCTCGTCGAGGCCTGGTCGCCCATCGCCCAGGGCGGCGTGCTGAAGGACGAGGTCATCTCCGCGATCGCCTCTGACGTCGAGCGCACCACCGCCCAGGTGACCCTCCGCTGGCACGTGCAGCGCGGCGACATCATCTTCCCCAAGTCGTCGTCGCCGGAGCGGATGGCCGAGAACTTCGCCATCTTCGACTTCGAGCTCACCGACGACCAGATGGGCCGCATCAACGAGCTCGACCAGGGCGAGGACGGCCGCACCGGCCCCAACCCCGACGAGTTCGACATGATCCCCGACTGAGTCGCCCCCGTAACGCCGCCCCGCCGCCCACCACGCGGCGGGGCGGCGTACTGCTGCGTGGGGGCTCTGGTCGGCCTCAGCCGACGGTGACGTCGACCTCGTTGCTGGCGACGTCGCCCTGCGGGTCGAGCACCCGGAACGTCTGCTGGCCCGTACGGCTGGTCTGGATCCAGGTCTGGAACGTGCCGGCGGTGACGTCGACCGTCACCGGGAAATCGATCCACGTGCCGGCCTCGAGCCGCTGGATCTGCAGCGTGACGTTGTCGCCGCCGCGGTAGGAGCCGGTGAGGTTGATCCGCTGGCTCACGCCGACCCGAGCCGGGCTGACGTCGAGCGACAGGGCCGTGTCGGACGCTGACTCGCTCGGCGACTCGCTGGCCGGCCCCGACGTCGGCGACGGCTCGTCGCTCGCGCCTGGGAGCGCCCTCGTCGGCAGCGGGTCGGAGGAGCTCGGCGCCCCCACCGCCGTCCCGCCCCCGTCGTCGAGCCCCAGCGCCCGGACCGTCACGAGCGTTCCCAGCCCGATCGCCACCGCGATCGCCACCAGCGCCACCAGCCCCTTGACCAGCGCCCCCCGCACCTGGTCGTCCCGGTCCTCGCTCATGTCGTCGAGGTTAGCGGTGGGGGTGGGGGCCGGCGCGAACTCCCCGGTCAGCCGGGGAATTCGTCACTTGTCGGGCGAGATCTCGGGGCACAACTGCCGAGTCAGGTGCACCAGTCCGCAACCGGCTTAGGCGTTCGTCGTCCACAGGTCCGCTTTGTCACCCGGCTGTCCACAGATGCAGTAGACCTCGCACCGCGAGCGGCGATCGCGCGATGGGCTGCGCGGCATGCGAGACGTGTTCACCACCCTGGCGTCCGAGCGCCATACCTTCCAGCGAGCAGAGTTCGTGGCACTCGGGCTCAAGGACCGAGACCTGTACCGCGGCCTGCGCGAGAAAGTGCTCCACCGTGTGCGGCAGGGCACCTACGCGATGTACGACGAGTGGCATGCGGCCAGCTCACGACAACAGCACCTGTGGCGAGCGCGGGCCGTTCTACGCACGGCAGGTGCCGACGTCGCCCTGACCTCCGTCACCGTCCTCGTCGCCATGGACAGCCCGGCGTGGAACCTGCCGCTCGACGACGTGCACTTGCTGCGCACCGACGCCCGCGCTGGACGAAGAGAAGCCGGGGTCGTGCAGCACCGTGGCAGGGTCGAGCCCGGCGACGTCCTCGCCGTCGGGCAGGAGCACTGGGTGAGCGCGGCCCGTGCCTGCGTGGAGCTGACATGGACCCGAGGCATCGACATCGAGTCGGTCGTCGTGGCGATCGACGACCTGTTGCGGCGCGGGCTCGTCACCGAGAACGCACTGTACGAACGCGCCGCGGTCAGCAAGCAAGTGCCCGGTTCCTTGAGGACTGACCTGATCATCGGGTTGTGCGACGCTCGCCGCGAGTCGGTGGGCGAGAGTCGGACGGCGTACGCCTGCTGGAAGGCCAGCCTGCCGCCCCACGTCCCTCAGCTGGAGCTGGTCGACGAGCACGGGCGGGCCTGGGCCCGGCTGGATTTCGCCTGGCCCCAGCTCGGGGTGTGGCTGGAGTTCGACGGCAAGGAGAAGTATCTGATGGACCGCCGACCCGGAGAGAGTCGTGACTCCGCCATCCTCCGGGCCAAGCGGGCGGAACGGGACCGGGAGCAGGCCATCGCGAAGGCCACCGGTTGGCGGTGTGTCCGCGTGACCTGGGCCGACCTCGAGAACCCCGAGCGGCTCGTACGGCGCCTCCGCCGCGAGGTCTTGGGCATCGCTGCTTGAACCGACTGGTCGTCCACTTTCATCAGTTGTGCACCGCGATCTCGGTGCACAACTGATGAATTCCCCGGCTGACCGGGGAGTTCGCACCTCACTCCACCGGAAAGTGGCAGGCGGCGAGGTGGGAGGGGGTGGGGCCGATCTGGAGCAGGGGGGGCTCCTCGGTGCGGCACTTGTCCTGGGCCTTGAAGCAGCGGGTGTGGAAGCGGCAGCCGGGAGGGGGGTCGATGGGGCTCGGGACGTCGCCGCGCAGCCGGATCCGCTCGCGCTCGGTACGGCGGCGGGTGTCGGGGACGGGTACGGCGCTCAGCATCGCGGCCGTGTAGGGGTGGCGGGGGTGGTCGTAGAGGTCGTCGCGGTCGGCGACCTCGACGATCTTGCCGAGGTACATCACGGCGACGCGGTCGGAGACGTGGCGCACGACCGAGAGGTCGTGGGCGATCATCACGTAGGTGAGGCCGAGCTCCTCCTGGAGGTCCTCGAGCAGGTTGACGACCTGGGCCTGGATGGAGACGTCGAGGGCGGAGACGGGCTCGTCGGCGACGATCAGTCGCGGCTTGAGCGCGAGGGTGCGGGCGATGCCGATGCGCTGGCGCTGGCCGCCGGAGAACTCGTGCGGGTAGCGGTTGTAGTGCTCGGGGTTGAGCCCGACGAGCTGCAGCAGCTCCTGCACCGCCTTCTTGACCCCGCCCTCGGGCTCCACGCCCTGCAGCCTGAACGGGGCGCCGACGATCTTGCCGACGGTGTGGCGAGGGTTCAGCGACGAGTAGGGGTCCTGGAAGATCATCTGCACGTCGCGGCGCAGCGGGCGCAGCTTCGACTCCGACAGCGAGCTGACGTCCTGGCCGTCGAGCACGATCGAGCCCGAGGTCGGGGTCAGCAGGCGAGTGACCAGCCGCGCGGTGGTCGACTTGCCGCAGCCCGACTCACCGACCAGCGAGAACGTCTCGCCGCGGCGTACGGCGAAGCTGACGCCGTCGACGGCCTGCACGGCCTGGGTCGCACGCCGCAGCAGCCCCTTGCCCTTGACGGGGAAGTGCTTGACGAGGTCGGTGACCTCGAGCAGCGGGGCGGTGTCGGCACCGGCGGCGGTGGACTGGGGGGCGGCGGACGTCATGCGAGCCTCGGGGCGATCTCGTCGGACCAGACGGAGCGACGCTGGTCGGGGGTCAGGTGGCAGGCGACCCGGTGGCCCGGGGCACCGGCGGTCCCCAGCGGCTCGGGCCGCTCGGTGGTGCACGCCGAGCCGGGCACCCGCGAGGAGAAGTCGCAGCGCGGGTGGAAGGGGCAGCCGGGCGGCACCGAGATCAGCGACGGCGGGGTGCCCTTGATCGGCAGCAGCCGCTCGGTCGGGGGCCGGTCGAAGCGGGGCATGGAGCCGAGCAGGCCCCAGGTGTAGGGGTGCTCGGGGGCGCGGAAGAGCTCCTCCGCCGTACCCGCCTCGGCGACCCGGCCGGCGTACATCACGACGATGTCGTCGGCGAGCTCGGCGACGACACCGAGGTCGTGGGTGATGATCACGACCGCGGAGTGGAACTCGCGCTGCAGGTCGCGGATCAGGTCGAGGATCTGCGCCTGCACCGTCACGTCGAGCGCGGTGGTGGGCTCGTCGGCGATGAGCAGGCTGGGGTCGCACGAGAGCGCCATCGCGATCATGGCGCGCTGGCGCATGCCGCCGGAGAACTGGTGCGGGTAGGCGTCGACCCGCTCCTTGGGCGACGGGATGCCGACGCGGTCGAGCATGTCGACGGCGTGGGCCCGCGCCGCCTTCTTGGAGACGTCGTGGTGGATCCGGTAGGCCTCGACGATCTGGTTGCCGACCGTGTAGTACGGGTGCATCGCCGACAGCGGGTCCTGGAAGATCATCGCCATCTTCTGCCCGCGGAGCTTGCGCACCTCGTCGCGCGGGGCGCCGACCAGCTCCTGGCCGTCGACCGTGATCGACCCGGAGATCACGGCGTTCTTGGAGGTGTGCAGGCCCATCACGGCCATCGAGGTGACCGACTTGCCGGAGCCGGACTCGCCAACGATGCCGAGGGTCTTGCCCTTCTCGACGGCGAAGCTCACGCCGTCGACCGACTTCACGACGCCGTCGTCGGTGGAGAAGTGCACCCGCAGGTCGTCGACCTGGAGGTACGGCGCCCCACGACCGGCGGGCGGGTCGGCGGGCTGGAGGGACTCGGTCAGAGAGGTCACTTCGCACGCACCCTGGGGTCGATGACGGCGTAGAGCAGGTCGACGACGAGGTTGGCCACGGCCACGAAGATCGCGACGAGGAGCACCACGCCGAGCACCATGGGCAGGTCGTTGACCCGGGTGGAGTTGATGGCCAGCTGGCCGAGCCCGGGGAGGCCGAAGACGGTCTCGGTGAGCACGGCGCTGCCGATGAGCAGGCCGAAGTCGAGGCCGAAGATCGTGACGATGGGGGTCAGCGCGCCGCGCAGGCCGTGCTTGACCACGACCCGGCGCTCGGGCAGCCCCTTGGCGCGGGCGGTGCGGATGTAGTCCTCGCCCATCGTCTCGAGCATGCCGGCGCGGGTGAGCCGCGCGTACTGCGCGGAGAAGAGCAGCGCCAGGGTGATCCACGGCAGCAGCAGGCCGAAGGCCCACTGCGCGGGGTTCTCCGCGAACGGCGTGTACGTCGCCCCCGGCGGCGTGATGCCGAGCTGGTAGCTGAAGATCGACAGCGCCAGCAGCCCGGTCCAGAAGATCGGCATCGAGACGCCGGCCAGCGCCAGGCCCATGGCGGCCCGGTCGATCAGGCTGCCGCGCTTGAGCGCGGAGACCACGCCGATGCTCACGCCGACGATGACCCACAGCACCGCGGCGCCGATCGCCAGCGAGAACGAGACCGGGAGCCGGTCGAGGATCTCGGGCAGCACCGGGTCCTGGGTGCGGAAGGAGTAGCCGAGGCACGGCGCGGGGCACCGCACGGTCTCGGCACCGGTGCTGACGTCGGTGCCGAAGAGCACGCCCTTGAGCCAGTTCCAGTACTGCACCGGCACGGGGTCGTAGAAGCCGAGTCGCTCGGCCGTCTCCTCGACGGTCGAGCCGGTCGCGGACCGGCCGACGTACCGGGTGGCCAGCGTCTCGGGCGTCGCGCCGGCCAGGCGCGGCATCAGGTAGAAGATCGCGAACGTGATCATCGAGATGACCACGACGAGGCCGACGGTGGCGAACAGCCGGCGGAGGACGTAGAGGATCACGAGCCTGGCTCGGCGGGCACCCCGACCGCCCGGTCACGAGGACCGGGGGCCGGGGCGCCCACCTGCGCCGTCACCTGCTTCCTAGGTGGTGGGCTGGGTCGGAGCGGGTGGTGCTAGTCGTGCGAGGACGACACCGTCACTGGGGGTTCACGCCCATCGCGGTGTAGTCGTAGTAGCCGAACGACTCGTTGACGAAGACGTTCGTCGCGTTCTGCGAGCGCAGCAGCACCGCCTTGGCGTAGACGCCCGGGAAGATGACCGCCTCCTCCATCACGCGCTTGTCGATCTCGCCCCAGAGCTGGTTGCGGGCGTCGTCGTCCTGCTCGGTGAGGGCCTCGTCGATCATGTCGTCGACCTCGGGGATGCGGACCGAGGTGTTCGACGAGCCGCCGGTGTCACGGATGACGCGGCTGTCGGTGATCTGCGAGAGGAAGCCGTAGCCGTCGGGCCAGTCGGCACCCCAGCCGTTGACGCAGATGCCGAGGTTGTTGTCGACGACGTACTTCGGCAGGCCGCAGGTCGCGGAGAAGTAGTCACCCTCGGCGAGCGGACGCGGCGTGGCGGTGATGCCGACCTTGGCCAGCGACTGCTGGAACGCCTCGGCGGTGGCCTTCTCCTTGGGACGCTCGGCCCGGTAGGCGACGTTGAACTCGAAGCCGTCGGGCTGGCCGCAGGCCTCGAGGGCCTCCTTCGCCTTGTCCTCCTGGCCGTTCGGGTTGTCCTTGAAGCCGTAGAGGTCGAAGTCCTGGTAGCCCGGGATCATCGGGGGCAGCAGCGTGGTGGCGATGTCGCCGCCGGCGTACTCACCGCCGTAGGCGTTCTGGTACGCCGTGGGGCTCATCGCGTACATGACGGCCTTGCGGCAGTCGATGTTGTCGAGCGGCGCGACGGTCGGGTTGATCGAGGAGTACCAGAGCCGCGCCAGCGTGGGGTTGTCGGCCCGCTCACGCAGGTCGGCCTGCTGCAGCACCTTCGGCAGTGCGGCCGGCTGCACGCCGGTGCCCGCGATGTCGACGTCGAGCGTGCCCGCGATGATCTGGTTGTCGACGTCGTCGGCGTCCATGTTGAGCTGGACGGTCATCTCGTCGGGCAGCGCCTTGCGGTTCGGGTCGCTGGCGGCGTCCCAGTTGGGGTTGCGCTTGAGCGTGAACCCGTTGGTCGGGTCGAAGTTGCCGTCGAACATGTAGGGACCCGAGGAGATGACGTGGTCCTTGTAGCGGGTGCCGGTGTCCTTGTCCTCGGGCACCGGAGCCGTCTGCGGCAGCTGCGCGAGGTAGTCGAAGCCGGCGAACGGCTGCTTGAGGTTGAAGACGATGGTGCGCTCGTCGGGCGTCTCGATGGCCTGGTCGGTGTCGACGTCGGGCGTCCGGTACGGGCCGTCGTAGTTCTCCGGCAGGTCGAGCAGCCCCTCGAAGTAGGCCGGACCGTTGGGGAAGGTCTTCTTGTCGGTCGAGCGCAGGACGGCGTACTTGACGTCCTCGGAGGTGATCGGCGAGCCGTCCTCGAACTTCAGGCCCTCCTTGAGGGTGTACGTCCAGGTCTTGCCGCCGTTGCTCGGCTCGCCGAGGTCCTCGGCGAGGTCGGGGGTCAGCTCGACGCCGGCCTCGCCGGGCTCGGTCTTGAACATCACCAGGGTGCGCGCGTAGTTGCGCAGCATGTCCCAGGAGTAGCCGTAGTAGGTCTCGCCCGGGTCGACGGTGTCGCCCCACTCGCCGGCGAGGCCGAACTTCAGCGTGCCGCCCTTCTCGTCGGACTCGTCGACGATCCCGCCGAGCGCGCCGTTGTCGAGCTGCGGCTCGCCCTCCTCGCCGCCGCCGGCGCCGCCGCCGGAGCCACAGGCACTGAGCCCGAGCGCAGCCACGGCGACCGCCGCGACCACTGCCCGCTTACGCGTGATGCGCATCCTTGACCTCTTTCTCTGGTCCGGCTCCAGCGAGCCGGTCGGCGACGGCCCTGAGCCGGAGCCGGGACTGGGGGTGGGGTGGGAGCGCACGTGGCTCACCGGCTGCTCTTGGGGTCGAAGGCGTCGCGCAGGCCGTCGCCGAGCAGGTTGAACGCCAGCACGGTCAGGAAGATCGCCAGACCGGGCCAGAACATGAAGTGCGGGACGGTGTAGAAGTTCACCGCGTCGGCGAGCATGCCGCCCCAGCTCGGCGTCGGCGGCGGGACGCCGACGCCCAGGAACGACAGCGCCGCCTCGAAGAGGATGTTGGTCGGGATGATCAGCGTCGCGTAGACGAGGATCGGCGCGATCAGGTTGGGCAGCAGCTCGGTGAACAGGATGTAGGGGCGGCGCGCCCCGAGACTGCGCGCCGCCTCGACGTACTCCCGCTCCCGCAGGGAGATCGTCTGGCCGCGGACGATGCGCCCGATGTAGGGCCAGTTGAAGAAGCCGATCACGAAGATCAGCAGGGTCAGGCGCAGCGGCAGGCCGGAGAGCCCGAACGCACTGTCGGGGAAGACGCCGGAGAGCGCGATGGCGAAGACCAGCAGCGGGAAGGCGAGGAAGACGTCCATCACCCGTGACAGCACGGCGTCGACCCAGCCGCCGAAGAACCCCGCGACGATGCCGACCGTGGTGCCGATGACCACGGACAGGAACGTCGCGAGGATCGCGATGAGCAGCGAGATGCGGGCGCCGTAGACGACGCGGCTGAAGATGTCGCGGCCGTTGACGGTCTCGAGCCCCATCGGGTGCTCCAGGCTCATGCCGCCGAAGAAGCCGTAGGGGATGCCGCCGAGGGCGGGGTTGAGCAGGTCCTGGTGGTACTCGTCGGGCGGGCCGCCGGTGATGCGGGTGACGAGCGGGGCGGCGATCGCGACCACCACGAGCAGGACGATGAAGACGGCGCCGGCGAGGGCGACCTTGTCGCGCCGCAGCCTGGCCCAGGCGATCTGCGACAGCGAGCGGCCCTCGATGTGCCGCTCCCCCGCGACGACCGCCTCGGGGTCTGCCGACATCGACCCGGTCGGGTCCTCCATCGTGCTCAGGGCGGCCTCCGGCGTCGGTGATCGATGTGGGCTCGACCACATCTCGCCGCGTGGTCAAGGCACGGTGCGCCGCCCAGGTGGTCGTGGTCAAGCAACCGATCAGCCGCGTTGCCCAATCGTGACCGGCCCGTGACTGGCCCGTGACGGGGCGCGGTCGGCGGGGGTCGCGGCCCGGCCGGCGGGGACGAACCGGGCATCCGAAGTCCCCGGTCAACCGGGGACTTCTGACTGGATCGGCCTTGATCAAGGCCGATCCAGTCAGAACGAGGCCGACCAGTCGGCCCGGTGGGGCCTCAGCGGCGACGCGAGGCCTGCAGCGCCTTCCAGCCCCACCGGCCGAGCACGCCGGCGATGACGAGGTTGACCACGATGAGCACCGAGTGGGCGACGTAGTAGCCGGTCGGACGGTCCTCCTCGGTGGTGACCAGCGCGCGCGTGAACTGGGCGTAGGTCACGACGTTCCAGACGGCGACGGCGAGGAGGGCCACGGCGTGCTTGCGCTCGAGCTTCACCCGCCCAGGGTAGGCACGGGCGGATGCGGAACCGACTGGGCCACACTGGTCCACAGTGAACGGGCATTGACCCAACAAATCGGACACTGACTGCCAGACTCGCCGCATGAGCGAGTGGCGGTGGCTGCGGATGGGTCTCTGGTGGGCGGCGTACGTCGTCACCGCCTGGGCGGGTCGACAGCTCGTGCTGCCGGAGACCGGGCTGGCGCTGGTGTGGCCCGCAGCCGGGGTCGGCGCGCTCTGGATGGCCCTCAGTCCCACCCTGCGCGAACGTGTCGCAGCAGGTGTCCTGGTCGCGGCGAGCCTCTACTTCCTCATCGTGGTGGAGATCGGCCTGCCCGAGGCCGCGTGGTGGAGCGCGGCGCAGCTCGGCCAGACCACCGTGGCGGCCGAGCTCCTGCGTCGTACGACGCGGCACCGCGAGGTCGAGGGCATCGCCCGCTACGCCCCTCGGGCCCCGCGCGACCTCGTGGGCCTGAGCGTGGCCGCGGTCGTCGCGGGGGTGCTCGGAGCCGCGGTGGGCTCGCTCGGCGTCCTCGACGCCGGCAGCCCCTGGTCGTGGTGGATCCCGCTTAGCTGGACCATCCGCAACGGCACGGGCGTCTTCCTCGTCGTGGCCCTGCTGGCCAGCATGGCCTCGACGCGCAGGTCACCCGCCTCCGCTGACGACCGGGCGCCCGGCGGCCGTCTCGAGCTCGCGGCGGCCCTGACGGTCACCCTCGGCGTCACGCTCGCCGTCTTCGCCCCTCAGGCACACGTCCCGGTCGCTTTCGTGGTGATGCCGTGCGTGGTGTGGCTGGGGCTGCGCTTCGCCCCCACGACCGCCCTGGGTGCGGCGGCGGTCCAGGGGTTCGTCGTGGTCGGGCTCACCCTCGACGGCCGCGGCCCGTTCTCGTTCGAGGCCGACCTCGCGGTGCGCGCGACGACCGTGCAGGTCTTCCTGCTGCTGTGCTGCGTGCTGGCGATGCTGCTGGCGACGTCCGCCTCGGACCGGCGGGCCCTGCTGGCCCGGGCCATGGCCTCCGAGGCCGCCGCCCAGGAGCGTGCCGACCTCCTCGCCACCGTGACCCGCACCATGCACGACGGCCTGCTCGTCGTCGACGGCACCGGTCGAGCCGTCCTCTCCAACCCGGCCGCCCACCGCCAGCTCGGCGTGCAGGCGGAGCGGCTGCAGCTCGACGCGAGCTCCGAGCAGGACGGTAGCCGCAGCCTCGACGGCACCCCCATCGCACCCGAGGACCGCCCGGCGCTCCGCGCGCTGCGGGGCGAGACCGTGGAGCAGACCGACCTCGTCCGGGTCGACGACGAGACGGGCGCCACCGCCGTGCTCTCGGTCAGCGCCGCCCCCATGGACACCGCGTCCGGCGAGCGCCTCGCCGTGCTGGTGCTCTCCGACGTCACCGAGGAGCGCGCCCGCCTCGGCGAGCTCAAGGGCTTCGCCGGGGTCATGGCCCACGACCTCAAGGGCCCCGTCGCCGGCATCCGGGGCTGGGCCGAGATCCTCGACGACCAGCTCGACCACCTCGGCGGCGACGTCGCCCCCGCCCGCGCGACCCTGATGCGGATGCAGGGCTCGGCCGAGCGCGCGCAGGACCTCGTCGACGACCTGCTCGCCTACGCCCAGGCCGGCACCGGCGCCCTCGACGTGCAGCCCACCACGCTCGCCGACCTCTGGGACCAGGCCCGCGCCCAGCTGCCCACCATCACCGGGGAGGGCTGCGAGATCCGGTACGCCCACGGCGACGACGCCGTCGAGGTCGACGTCGTGCTCGTGCGGCAGCTGCTGGTCAACCTCGTCGGCAACGCGCTGAAGTACGTCGCCCCCGGCGTGGTGCCGCGGGTGCGCATCTCCAGCCGCGTGGTCGGTGACCGGCTGCAGGTCGAGGTCGCCGACAACGGCATCGGCATCCCCCGCGAGGAGCAGGCGAAGGTCTTCGAGGGCTTCGTGCGCTCGTCGCGCACCGGCGGCTACCCCGGCACCGGGCTCGGCCTGGCGATCTGCGCCCGCGCCGTGCAGCGCCACGGCGGCGTCATCGGGGCCCGCGACGCCGGTCCCGAGGGCGGCACCCTGATCACCTTCACCCTCCCCCGGCCGACCACCACGGTCGCCCCGTCGCAGGTCCCGGTCCCCGTCGCTGTCGGGCCCGGACCGGCGGAGCTCGCCCGGTCCCTCGCAGGTGACGTCGCAGGTGACGTCGCAGGTGACGTCGCCGCCACCCCCGAACCCGTCTGACCCCTCCGGCGTCCGCGTCGGCGCTCAGCCGAAGAGCTGTGCCGCCTTCACGAGGGTCTGCCACAGGCCGTAGGCGAGCGGCACGCCCACGAGCACCCACGCCAGCACGATGAGGAGCGGGCTGGTCGTGGAGTGGGTCAGGGTGTCGGGCGTGGTGTCGGTGTGCTCGCTCATCGGGCTCCTCCGGAGGTCGCGGCGTCGCGGGTCGGCTCCTCGATGCCGGAGCGTCGGGCGGCGTCGTGGTCGACGTGCTCGCTGGCGACGGGGGTGACGGTCAGGTTGGCGACGAAGCCGACGACGAGCAGCCCGACCATCGTCAGCAGCGCCGGGTAGTAGTCGCTGGCCACGAGCTGGCCGGGCTCGCCGGCGGCGTCGAGGAAGCCGTTGACGATGAGCGGCCCGGCAACGCCGGCGGCCGCCCACGCGGTGAGCAGCCGGCCGTGGATGGCGCCGACCTCGAGGGTGCCGAACATGTCCTTGAGGTAGGCCGGGATGGTCGCGAAGCCGCCGCCGTAGTAGCTGAGGATGACCATGGCCAGCAGCACGAAGAGCGCGACCGAGGACTGGCCCAGGGTGGCCAT
Organism: Nocardioides marmoraquaticus; assembly: GCF_054777915.1. Classification (NCBI taxonomy): domain Bacteria; kingdom Bacillati; phylum Actinomycetota; class Actinomycetes; order Propionibacteriales; family Nocardioidaceae; genus Nocardioides; species Nocardioides marmoraquaticus. The sequence continues at coordinate 50,838 of NZ_BAAHAA010000023.1, forward strand.
CAGCAGGTAGAGGACGGCACCGACCCCGAGGTACATCATGTACGTCGGCTTGCGGCCGATCTTGTCGGACGTGCTCGACCACACGAACCGGCCCGCCATGTTGGCCAGGCTCAGCATGCCGACGAAGCCGGCGGCGGCGCCCGGGCTGACGGACGACTCGCCGCCCTCGCCGCGGAAGAAGTCCTGGATCATCGGCGCGGCCTGCTCGAGGATGCCGATGCCGGCGGTGACGTTGCAGAACAAGATCACCCACAGCGCCCAGAACTGCCGGGTCTTGATGGCCTCGCTGGCTCGGACCAGGGCGCCGTTGCGTCCCGGCTGGTGCTCGGCGGTCTCGTCGTCCTCGTGGCCGGGCGCCACCCGGATCAGCGCGGAGCCGACCAGCATGAAGACGAGGTAGACCAGCCCGAGGGTGAGGAAGGTGCTGGCGAGCGGCGCCGCGTCGGTGGTGTCGGCCGAGCCGCCGTACAGCCCGAGCAGCGCGGTGGAGGCGGGCGAGGCGATCAGCGCGCCACCTCCGAAGCCCATGATGGCCATGCCGGTGGCGAGGCCCGGGCGGTCGGGGAACCACTTGATCAGGGTCGAGACCGGCGAGATGTAGCCGATGCCGAGGCCGATGCCGCCGATGACCCCGTAGCCGAGGTAGAGCAGCCACAGGCTGCCGACGGCGATGCCGAGGGCCCCGACGAGGAAGCCGGTGCCCCAGCACAACGCGGCGGCGAACATGGCCTTGCGCGGGCCGCTGCGCTCGACCCAGGTGCCCAGCACCGCCGCGGAGAGTCCGAGCATGACGATGGCGATCGAGAAGATGATCGCGATCGCGGTGGCCGAGGTGTCGAAGCGACCCTGCAGCGGAGTCTTGAAGACCGAGAACGCGTAGACCTGTCCGATCGACAGGTGCACGCACAGCGCGGCCGGCGGGATGAGCCACCGGCTGTAGCCGGCGGGCGCGACGCTGCGGCTCTTGTCGAGGAATGCGAGTGCCATGGGCCGGACCTCTCGTGTGGGCTGTCCCCTGGTACCCGGCGGTGAGTGACTGTTAACACACCGGTCCGCGGACGTCGGGTGGATACCGGGTATGCATACGTGATATGCATACCCGGTATCCACCCGACCGAGGAGGACCCCATGTCGGTGAGGCACTCGCTGCTGGCGCTGCTGGAGGAGGGGCCGAAGTACGGCTACCAGCTCCGCACCGAGTTCGAGCGGCGCACGGGCGGCACCTGGCCGCTCAACGTCGGGCAGGTCTACAGCACCCTCACCCGACTCGAGCGCGACGGGCTCGTCGCCGGTCGGGGCGAGGACGACGAGGGCCACCTCGTCTACGCGCTCACCCCGGCAGGGCACGACGAGCTGGCCGGCTGGTTCGCCACCCCCGTCGCCCGCACGCAGCCGCCGCGCGACGAGCTCGCCATCAAGCTGGCGCTCGCCGTCACGGTGCCGGGCGTCGACGTGGGCGCCATCATCCAGCGCCAGCGCACGGCCACCATGACCGCGCTGCAGCAGTACACCCGGCTCAAGCGCGACGCCCCGGGCACGGCCGCACCCACCGTCGACCTCGCCTGGACGCTCGTCCTCGACGCGCTGGTCTTCGACGCCGAGGCCGAGATCCGCTGGCTCGACCACTGCGAGACACGGGTGCGCCGCGCCGCGACGCAGCGGACCGCGGCGACCGACCCCGTCGCCGTCCCCGCCGCCGTCGCCGAGCCCGGACCGGCCGCGAGCGCCGCGAGGGGCGGCACCCGATGAGCGCCGACTCCAGCGGCGGGCTGCCCGGCGGTCTGCTCGGCGCCGCCCCGACCGCCGTGCTCGCGATCGACGAGGTCTCGCGGGTCCACGGCCACGACGAGACCGAGGTGCACGCCCTGAGCGGGGTCTCGCTGGCCGTCTTCCCGGGCGAGCTCGTCGCCGTCATGGGCCCCTCGGGGTCCGGCAAGTCGACGCTGCTGACCCTGGCCGGCGGCCTCGACACCCCGACGTCGGGACGCGTGCTCGTGGAGGGCCACGACCTGGGCGAGATCGGCCCCGCCGGCCGGGCGCGGCTGCGCCGCACGTCGGTGGGCTACGTCTTCCAGGACTTCAACCTCGTGCCCGCCCTGACGGCGGCGGAGAACGTCGCCCTGCCCCTCGAGCTCGACGGCGTGCGCGCCAGGGCGGCGCGGGGGGCGGCCCTGCGCGCGCTCGGCGAGGTCGGCATCGAGCAGCTGGCCGACCGCTACCCCGACCAGATGTCGGGTGGGCAGCAGCAGCGGGTCGCCATCGCCCGCGCCGTCGTGGGCGAGCGTCGGCTGGTGCTGGCCGACGAGCCGACCGGCGCGCTCGACACCGAGACCGGCGAGGAGGTGCTGCGCATGCTGCGCGCCCGCTGCGACGCCGGCGCCGCCGGCGTGATGGTGACCCACGAGGCCCGGCACGCCGCCTGGGCCGACCGCGTCGTGTTCCTGCGTGACGGGGTCGTGGTCGACGAGTCGCAGCCCATGGCGGCCGCGCAGCTGCTCGAGCAGGGCGTGTGATGCGCGGCCGGCTGGTCGGTTGGTCGCTGCCCCTGCGCCTCGCGCGCCGCGACGCACTGCGGGCCCGGGGCCGCAGCCTGCTGGTGCTCGTCATGATCGGCCTGCCCGTGCTGGCCGTCACCGCGGCCGCCGTCGTGCTCAGCACCTCCGACGTGCGCGGCGCGGAGGACGTCGACCGCCGCATCGGTGCAGCCCAGGCCGAGGTCGTCTCTGAGCCCGGCGTCACCCAGGTCTGGCAGGGCGCCGACACCAGCCAGGCGGGCTGGGGCAGCGAGGGCGACGGGTCGAGCCCCGCCCTGCGCGCGTCGCAGGTCGAGCGGCTGCTGGGCGGCGACCGTCCGACGACACGCGTCGAGTCCGGTGCCGTGCGCCTGGTCACCGACGACGGCGTCACCTCGGCCGAGGCCACCGAGACCGATCTCGAGGACCCCCTCACGCAGGGCCTGTTCCGCCTGGTCTCCGGCCGCTGGCCGACCAGCGCCGACGAGATAGTCGTCAACCAGGCCGTCCTCGACGAGGGGTACGCCGTCGGCGACCGGCTCCGGGTCCCGGACGAGGGCCGCCCCACCCCCGTCGTCGTGGGGGTGGCGGAGTCCACCACCCTGCGGAGCGCGCCGGTCGTCGCCGGTCCCCTCGGCTCGACCGGCCTCGAGCCGAGCCCGAGCCGCACCTGGTTGGTCGGGGGCGACCCCGTCACGTGGTCCGACGTACGCCGCCTCAACGACGCCGGCGCCGTGGTGACCTCGCGGGCCGTCCTGCTCGACCCGCCGTCCCAGGCCGAGCTGCCGCCGGAGGCGCGGTCCACCGGCGAGAGCGACCCGACGACCATGGCCGTGCTGGCTCTCGTCGTCGCCATGGTCGTGCTCGAGGTGACCCTCCTGGCCGGGCCGGCCTTCGCCGTCGGCGCCCGACGGCAGTCCCGCACGCTGGCCCTGCTGGTCGCCTCCGGCGGCACCCCGCGCCAGGCTCGTCGTGTCGTGCTCGCGACCGCCGTGGTGCTCGGCGGGGTGGCCGCCGCAGCCGGCGCGGTCGCCGGGCTCGTGACCGCGGTCGCGCTGCTGCCGGTGCTGCAGCGCTTCAGCGGCACCTGGTTCGGGCCGTTCGACGTGCCGTGGCTGCTGCTCGGCGGCGTCGCCGCCCTCGGCCTCGTGGCCGCGCTGCTCGTGGCGCTGGCCCCGGCCGTGCTCGCGTCGCGCCAGGACGTCGTCGCCGTGCTCGCCGGCCGGCGCGGCGAGCCGAGACCCTCGCGTCGTTCGCCGGTCATCGGCGCCGTCCTGCTCGGTCTCGGTGTCGCCGCCGCCCTGGTGGGCGCGCTCGAGCCCGGCCGCGAGGCGGTCATCGCGGTGGCCGGCGCCGTCTCGGTCGTCGGCATGGTGCTGCTCGTGCCGCTGGTGCTCTCGTGGCTCGGTCGCCTGGCGGGCCGGCTGCCGCTGGTCCTGCGCTACGCGGTGCGCGACGCAGCACGCCAGCGCACCCGCACGGCTCCCGCCGTGGCCGCGGTCGCGGCGACGGTCGCCGCCGTCGTCGCCCTCGGCATCGGCGCCTCGAGCGACGCCCGGGAGAACGAGGCGACCTACCTGCCCTCGCTGGCGGCCGGCGCGGGCGTGCTGACCGTCGGGGCGTTCGACGTCCGCGACCTGCAGCGCACCGACTGGGACGCCGTGCGTGCCCTGGCGGGACGCGTCGTCCCCGGGGCCACCCTCACCGACGTGCGCGGCTTCACCGACCCCAACGGCTACGCGGAGGTGACCGGCCCGGACGGGACCGCACCGCTGCTCTCCTCCTACGGCTCGGGGCTCGGCAGCGACGTCCTCGTCGGGGCCGCCGCGATCGACGCCGTCCCTGGCCTCGACGACGCCCAGCGCGACGAGATCCGGCGCAGCCTCGCCGCCGGACGCTCGATCGTCTTCGCCGACGAGGTGCCGCGCCGCGACGCACCCGGCGGCGACGAGGCCACCCTGCGCCTCGACCGCATCGACGACGCGACCGGTGAGGCCCGACCGGTCGCGGAGGCGACCTTCCCGGCCACCTACCTCGGCACGGCCGGCCCCGCGGGTGCCCAGGCCGTGCTGACCCCCGAGGTCGCCGCCGAGCTCGGCCAGCCGGCGCGCACGGTCGGGGTGCTGATGACCGGCACCGACATCAGCCCGGCTCAGGAGGAGACACTGGCGGAGGCGATGTCGGCCGCCTCGGAGTACGGCGGGGTGTTCGTCGAGCGTGGCTACCAGGACGACGACGAGGTCGTGGTGCTGCTCGCCGTGCTCTTCGCGCTCGGTGCGGTGCTGGTCCTCGGCGGCACCCTCACCGCGACCTCGCTCGCGCTCTCCGACGCCCGGCCCGACCTCGCGACGCTGGCCGCGGTCGGGGCCTCGCCCCGCACCCGCCGCAGCATCGCGGCGTCGTACGCGCTCGTGGTGGGGCTCGTGGGGGCGGTGCTCGGTGCGGTGGTCGGCGCGATCCCGGGCTTCGCGATCGCGGTGCCACTGACCTCGACCGACTACGGCCCGGCGCCGACCGGTCCCTACCTCGACGTGCCGTGGCTGCTGCTCGGCGGGCTCGTCGTCGTGCTGCCGCTGCTGACCGCGGCGGTCGTGCTCGTGACCTCGCGGGCCCGGTTGCCGCTCGTGGCCCGAGCCGCCTAGCGCACGACCTCCAGCAGGCCCTCCCGCACGAGCCGGCGGGCGAGCACGACGGCGGAGGCGTCGTCGAGACCGAGCTGCGACGGGGTCAGGTCGCCCTCGGCCAGCAGCGCCCGCAGCGTCGTGACCGCGGGCTCGATGCGGGCGGGCACCGAGACGCGGCGGTCACCGAGGTGGAGGTGGAGCCGGTCGGACTCGTCGCCGGTGCCGCGGCGCACGACGCAGGGCTTGCCGGGACGGCGGCGCAGCGACGTCGCGACCGTGATCTCGTCGAGCGACATGCGGTCGACCAGCGCGCCGCGCAGCGGGGCCTGCCGTCCGGTGACGAAGTCGGCCTGGTGGGCGGCGACCACGTCGTCGGCGTCGGTGGAGCGCAGCGCGGCGGCGAGCTCCTCGAGCCGCTGGGCGAGGCCGTCACGGAGCAGCTCGGGCCGGTCGAGGTGACCGGCCGGCAGGTGGCCGCCGTCGTCGACGGCGCGACGGGCGCGGCGTACGGCCCGGTCGAGCAGCGTCGACCAGGTGTGCTGGTTGATGCCGATGGTGACGTGCAGCGAGACGGTGCCCTGGGCGCGAGCGGCGTGGGGGGTGCCGGTCGGGAGGTACATCGACACCCCCGGCTCGAGCAGCACCTCGCGCGGACCCGCGTCGGCGTCCTCGCCCGGCGCCGGGTGCACCTCCCACAGCTTGGAGCCGTGGGTCTGGAACACGAACACGTCGTGGGTGTCGCTGTGCACGGCGAAGCCCTGGGAGCCGGGCGGCGTCAGGTAGGCGTTGGCCTGGCAGGGATGACCGAGGTCGAGCTCGAGCTCGGCGACGAGGCGGGCCAACGGCGTCCAGTAGCGCTGCAGCCCCTGGAGCACGAGGGTCGCGCCCCCCTCGAACAGGTCGATCACCTTGCGGCCGTCGACCAGGCCGGCCAGCGGCACGCCGCCGAGCACGGCACCGGTGCGGGTGAAGGCCGTCGACGCCAGCACCTGGCCGTCCTGCGCCATCCGCACCGCGGGGGTGCGGATCGCGGTGCTGGTCAGCAGGTGGTCGACGTCGTCGAACGACAGCAACCCGACCAGCCGGTCAGGGTCGGTGTGATGCAGGTGCGTGCGGGACGCCCAGGCCTTCTCGACGAAGGCCTGGGCGTCACCGCTGAGCAGGTCGAGCGCGCTCACGCCTCGGAGGAGTCCCCGTCGACGCCGTCGTGGGGCGCGGAGTCGCTGTCGCCGGAGTCGAGCGGGCCGTGCTCACCCGCGTCGGACGACTCGCCGTCGACCCCGTCGGCCGAGGGGCCGTCGGTGTCACCCGCGTCCAGGGGACCGTGCTCGCTCGAGTCGTCGTCGACGCCGTCGGCCGAGGGGCCGTCGGTGTCACCGGAGTCGAGCGGCCCGTGACTGTCGTCGGCGGGGCTCGTGCCGCTGCTGGCGGTGGGGGTGGTCTCGATCTCGTCGTCGCCGAGGCCCTGGTCGGGTGCCATGTCCTACCTCCTGGTCAGGTGCGCCCGCCCTGGGCGCTGCCGTCCCGGTTCCCCAACTCCCCCCGGTGAATCGGTCGGGTCTCAGGCGAGCACCTCGGCCACCAGCGGCACGCCGGGGCGGTACGCGAGGTGCAGGTACGACGGCGCGTCGAGCACGGCGAGGTGGGCCCGCCGTCCCGGGGCGAGGACGCCCACGTCGGCGCGGTCGAGGGCCTGCGCGCCGCCGGCCGTCACCGACCACAGCGCCTCGGCCGGAGTCATGCCCATCTCGCGCACCGCGAGCGCGACGCACAGGGGCACCGAGGAGGTGAAGCACGAGCCGGGGTTGCAGTCGGTGGCGAGCGCGACGGTGACACCGGCGTCGAGGAGCCGGCGGGCGTCGGGGTAGGGCTGGCGGGTGTTGAACTCCACTCCCGGCAGCAGCGTCGCGACCGTGCCGGACGAGGCGAGCGCGTCGACGTCGGCGTCGTCGAGGTAGGTGCAGTGGTCGACCGCGACCAGGCCGAGCTCGCACGCCAGCCGCACGCCGGGGCCGGGGCCCAGCTGGTTGGCGTGCAGCCGGCCGCGCAGGCCCTTCGCCGTACCGGCCTCCAGCACGGTGCGTGCCTGGTCGGCGTCGAAGGCTCCCCGCTCGCAGAAGGCGTCGACCCACCGGGCGTGCGTGGCGCACGCGTCGAGCATCGGGCCGGTGACCAGGTCGACGTACGCCGCGGGGTCGGTGCCGGTGGGCACCACGTGCGCCCCCAGGAACGTGGTCTCGTCGGTGTGGCGACGGGCGATCGCCAGCGACCGGGCCTCGTCAGCGACGGTGAGGCCGTAGCCGCTCTTGACCTCGACGGTGGTCGTGCCCTGCCGCCGCATCTCCGCGAGGAGCCGCACCAGGTTGGCCTCCAGCTGCTCGTCGGCGGCCGCGCGAGTGGCGGCGACGGTGGTGCGGATGCCACCGCCGTCGTACGGCGTGCCGGTCATCCGCGCCGCGAACTCAGCCGCCCGGTCGCCCGCGAAGACGAGGTGGCTGTGGGAGTCGACGAACCCCGGCACCACTGCACGTCCGCCGAGGTCGCGCGCGACGTCGGCCGCGGGCGCGTGCGGTCGCGGCCCGACCCACACGACCCGGCCGCCCTCGACCACGACCGCGGCGTCCTCGAGCAGCCCGAGCGGCGTGCCGTCGTGCACGGGGTCGTTGGTGACCAGCTCGCCGATGCCGGTCAGCAGCAGCGAGCTCATCGGGCCTCCTGATCGAGTCGTGTGTCTGAGAGGGCGCCCGGGCGCCCTGTGGGGCACACGACTCCCACCACGTCGGCGCCCGAGGCGGCGTGCACCAGGGTCTCGGCGCTGGCGCCGGTGCCGCGGGTGCGCACGCTGGCCAGATCGACGGTCACGAGGTCGGCGCGGGCGCCGACCTCCAGCCGGCCGGCGTCGTCGAAGCCCAGGCTGGCGTGCCCGTCGTACGCCGCTGCGGCGAGCAGCTCGGCGGCCGACCAGTGGCCGCGCTGCTGCGTGGCGAGGCGCTCGTGCATCTCCACGGCCCGCATCTCCTCGAACAGGTCGATGACCGCGTGGCTGTCGGAGCCGAGCGTCAGCACCGCGCCGGCCTCGTGCAGCCGACGCGACGGGCCGATGCCGTCGGCCAGGTCGCGCTCGGTGGTGGGGCAGAAGCAGACGCGGGTGCGGCTCTCGCCGAGCAGCCGCACGTCGGCGTCGGTGAGGTGGGTGGCGTGGACGGCCGTCGTCAGCGGTCCGAGCGCGCCGGCCTCGGCGAGCAGCTGGGTCGGGGTGAGGCCCGTGGCGGCGAGGCACTGGTCGTTCTCGGCGACCTGCTCGGAGAGGTGCACGTGCAGCGGCCGGCCCCGGGCGGCCTCGACGACGACGGCCAGCTGCTCGGGCGGCACCGCGCGCACCGAGTGGATCGCCACCCCGACCCGGTCGTCGGCGAGGTCGGCGACCCGCTCGGCCCACCGGTGGGCGTCGCCGTCGCTGAAGCGCACCTGCACCCCCTCGGGCGCTCGGCCGAACCCCGCCGCGAGGTAGCAGGTGTCGAGCAGCCGGATGCGCACGCCCGCGTCGTCGGCCGCGGCCAGCAACGCCCGCCCCATCGCGTTGGGGTCGTCGTACGGCGTCCCGTCGGGCTGGTGGTGCAGGTAGTGGAACTCCCCCACCGCCGTGATCCCCGTCGCCCGCATCTCGGCGTACGTCTCGCGCGCCAGCTCGAAGTACGCGTCGGGCGTCAGCTCGGCGGCCAGGGCGTACATCTGCTCCCGCCACGTCCAGAACGACCCCCGCTCCCGCTGCGTCCACCCCCTCAGCCCCCGGTGGAACGCGTGGCTGTGGCAGTTCGCCAGGCCGGGGAGGGTCAGGCCCTCGACAGCGGTGGCCGGGGTGGCGAATTCCCCGGTCGACCGGGGAATTCGCCACTCGTCGGCCGTGATCTCGGCCGACGAGTGAGGAAAAGGGCCGTCCAGTGGGGCGGGAGTGACGGACGTGATCACGCCGTCGGCGACCTCGACGGCGACGTCGGGGGCGACCGTGCCGTCGGGGAGCAGGGCGTGCTCGAGCAGGTACGTCGTCACGACACCAGCTCCGCGAGCACGTCGGTCAGCGCCTCGACCCCGGCCAGACAGTCGGCGGTCTCGGCGTGCTCGTCGGGCGAGTGGGAGACGCCGGTGGGGTTGCGGACGAACACCATCGCCGTCGGTACGCCGCTCGCCGCGAGCACGCCGGCGTCGTGGCCGGCGAGCGACGCGATGGCGGGGGCGTCGTCGAGCAGCCGCGACAGCCGGGCGGTCAACGTGGCGTCGAAGGCGACCTCCGGCGACACCGACTCGGCGGTCACCGCCGACGAGGTGCCGTCGCGGTCGGCGCGCTCGGAGGCCTGCCGCTCGACGGTGGCGACGAGGGCCTCGAGCGCGTCGGTGGTCGCGGCGCGGGCGTCGAGCCAGGCGGCGACGAGCGACGGCACGGCGTTGGTGCCGTTGGGCTCCACCGACACCCGACCGAAGGTGGCCCGGGCCCCGGCGAGCCGGGCCTGCTTGTTGGCGGCGAGCACGGTCATCGCGTAGGTCAGCATCGGGTCGCGCCGGTCCTCCATCCGCGTGGCGCCGGCGTGGTTGGCCTCGCCGCGGAAGTCGAAGCGCCACCGTCCGTGGGGCCACATGACCGAGGCGACCCCGACCGCCCGGTCGCGGTGCACCAGGTCACGGCCCTGCTCGACGTGCAGCTCGACGGCGCAGCCGACCTGGTCGAGCCAGCCTGCCCGGCCCAGCGACGGCTCGACACCCGCTGCCGCCATGGCGTCCCCCAGGGCGACCCCGTCGCGGTCGCGCAGCCCGTACGCCGCCTCGCCCGCCGTGGCGCCCGTGGCCAGCCGCGACCCCAGGCACGCCAGCCCGAACCGCGACCCCTCCTCCTCCGCGAACGCCGCGACCACGACCGGGCGGCGGGGCTCGACCCCGCGCGCCCGCAGGCCGTCGACGGCAGCCAAGGACGACACGACGCCGAGCGGACCGTCGAACGCACCCCCCTGCAGCACCGAGTCGAGGTGGCTGCCGGTCAGCACCGCGTCTGACCGCTCCCCGCCGGGCAGGTCCCACCAGGCCAGCAGGTTGCCGTTGCCGTCGGGCTCGACCGCCAGGCCGCGGGCGTGGGCCTGCTCGACGAACCACGCCCGCAGCTCCAGCTCGGCCGTCGCGTAGGGCTGTCTCAGGTATCCGCCGGACGCCGCCCGACCGACCGGTGCCAGGTCACGCCACATCGCCTCGAAGCCGTCGCCGCTCATCGCGACCACCCTGCCACCGCGGACCGCCGGGGGCGGGGGCACCTGCGACGATGCGGCGCGTGGAGTTCCGCGAGGTCGTGCGCCGGCGGCGCATGGTGCGCCGATACACCACCGACCCCGTCGACCCGGCGGTCGTCGACCGGGCGCTGGCCCACGCGGTGCGCGCGCCCAGCGCCGGCTTCACGCAGGGCTGGGCCTTCGTCGTGCTCGACACCCCCACCGACGTCGCCCGGTTCTGGGCCGCCACCACCGGTCCGGGCGCGCCCGACCGCTGGCTCCAGGGCATGAGCCGCGCGCCCGTCGTGGTGCTGCCCTGCTCGCGCAAGGCGGCGTACCTCGACCGCTACGCCGAGCCCGACAAGGGCTGGACCGACCGCGACGAGGCCCGCTGGCCGGTGCCCTACTGGCACTGCGACGCCGCGATGGCCGCCCTGCTCGTGCTGCAGACGGCGGTCGACGAGGGCCTCGGCGCGTGCTTCTTCGGCGTGCCGCCCGACCGGCTCGACGACCTCCGCGTCGAGCTCGGCATCCCCGCCGACGTCGACCCGGTCGGCGCCATCACGCTCGGCCACCCCGAGCCGGGCGGCGCCGCGGGCTCCCCGAGCCGACGGCGTCGCACGCCGCTCGACGAGGTCGTGCACCGGGGCGGCTGGCAGGACTGACGACACGCCCCCAGTCCACCGCTGGTCGGCCGCGAGGGCCAGCACGCGGAGCGCCGTGGCGTCTCGCATCCGAGACAGGCCCGTTGCCGTCACCAGGTCGCGCGGTTCGTCCCGGCCCGGGGCTGGTCGACGCGCGAGCGCAGCGACCCGGCTCCGCTCCCTGAGGTGCGAGCGGAGCGAGCGGGACTGCTGAAGGTCTGGTTGTCACTTGGGGTGTGTGGTTTCAGGCCGCGTCAGCGGCCGTGTAGATGGTCTCAAACTCGATCGGGGTGAGCTTG
>NZ_BAAHAA010000024.1:0-60486 GCF_054777915.1 Nocardioides marmoraquaticus
CGACTTTTGGCACACTGTTGAGTTCTCAAGGATCAAGCGCACACCCAGCAGACGAGCCTCACGACCCCGCCAGGGACAACCTGACAAAACTTACCGGTCCGACCCCACCCAGTCAAACCCGGGTGTCGGGCTCCGACCCCGCCGATCCGGCCCGACCTGGTGGTCAGGAGCTCCGGCCCGGAAGGGCACTGAGGTGACCGCGTCGGATAATCGTGCGGGTGTCGCTCCCGGGGGCCGTCCGCCCGGCCTCTCGGCCTTGCGTCCCGCCGCACTCCCTGGCGACAGAGGAAACACTAGATCGGGCTCCGGGGCCGCTCCAAATCGGCCGTCCGTGGCCCCGGTCACAGCGCGATCTAACGCAGGTCAGGGCGCGCTGGCCCCCGTCGTGCGCACGCCCGCGAGCCGCTTCTTGCCGCGCCGCAGCACGAGCCACGACCCGCCGAGCAGCTCGTGCTCGCCGGGCACCAGGTCGGGGTCGGTCACCCGCTCGTTGTTGAGGTAGGCACCGCCCTCGGCGACCGTGCGCCTCGCCTCGCCCTTGCTGCCGGCGAGGCCGGACGCCACGAGGAGGTCGACGTACGACGTGCCGGGGGCGGCCTCGATCGAGCCCGCCTCCCCCAGCGCCGCCGCCAGCGTCGCGGCGGGCAGCTCGCGCAGGTCACCCCCGCCGAACAGCGCCTGCGCGGCGGCCTTCGCGTGGTCGGTCTCCTCGGCCCCGTGCACCAGGGTGGTGACCTCGTCGGCCAGGCGCCGCTGGCCGGCGCGCTTCCAAGGCTCTTCGGCGGTCTGCCGCTCGAGCTCCTCGATCTCCTCCCGGCCCAGGAAGGTGAACACGCGCAGCAGCTCGCCGACCTTCTCGTCCTCGACGTTGAGCCAGAACTGGTGGAAGCCGTACGGCGAGAGCATGTCGGGGTCGAGCCACAGCGCCCCGCCCTCGGTCTTGCCGTACTTGGTGCCGTCGGACTTGGTGAGCAGCGGCGTCGCGAACGCGTGCACGCGGCCGCCGTCGGCGCGGCGTACCAGCTCTGCGCCGGCGGTGAGGTTGCCCCACTGGTCGGAGCCACCGAACTGCAGCGTCACGCCGTGGTCACGGAAGAGGTTGAGGAAGTCCCACGACTGGAGCAGCACGTAGCTGAACTCGGTGTAGGAGATGCCCGACTCGAGGCGACGGCTGACGACGTCGCGGGCGAGCATCCGGTTGACCGGGAAGTGCTTGCCGACCTCACGCAGGAAGTCGATCGTCGACAGGCTCGCGGTCCAGTCGTAGTTGTTGACCATCGTGGCGCCGGTCGGGCCGTCGAAGTCGAGGAACGGCTCGATCTGCCCGCGCACGCGCTCGACCCACGCCTTGACGGTGTCGAGGCTGTTGAGGCTCCGCTCGCCGGAGTCGCGGGGGTCACCGATCATGCCGGTGGCACCGCCGACCAGGGCGTACGGCACGTGTCCGGCCTCCTGCAGCCGTCGGGCCGTCAGCACCTGGACGAGGTGGCCCATGTGCAGGCTCGGGGCGGTGGGGTCGAACCCGACGTAGAAGCGGACGCCGCCCTCGGCGAGCGCCTCGCGCAGGGCGTCGCGGTCGGTCGAGTGGGCGATGAGGCCGCGCCACTCCAGGTCGTCGAGCAGGTCGGGTCGGTCCGTGGTCACGGCTGCCAGTCTGCCGCAGGCGTCGCGCCGCCCGACCACGTGGCGGTCGGGTCGTCCGGGGGTGAACGCGGAGCGTGGCCGAAGCCACGGTGCACAGCCGCACACCGGTCCTTTACCGTCGGTTAGGCAAGCCTTACCTAATCCAATCCACTCATCTCGGGAGTGCCGACATGTCGCCGTCCACCAGTCCACCGCGCACCGGCCTGCTCGACCAGGCCGGGGCGGCCGACCTCCCGGCCGCGCTCGACCTCGTCCGCGACACCCTCGTCGACACGTTCGCAGGCGTCACCCGCCCGTACGCCGGCACCACCGTCGAGCAGGCGCGACGGATCGTCGACGGGGTCGACCTCGACTCCCCCGTCGGTGACCTGGCCGCGGCGCTGGACGAGCTGCGGACGACGTACCTCGACCACACCGTCTGGGTGCACCACCCCCGCTACCAGGCCCACCTCAACTGCCCGGTCGCGCTGCCCGCGGTCGTGGCCGACGTCGTCGCCTCGGTCGTCAACACCTCGATGGACACCTGGGACCAGAGCGGCGCCGCCACCCTGGTCGAGCAGCGGTTGGTCGGGTGGGTCGGCGAGCGGATCGGCTTCGGGCCGGGGTCCGGCGGCACCTTCACCAGCGGCGGCACGCAGTCGAACCTGCACGGCCTGCTGCTCGCCCGCGAGGCGGCCCGGGCGGCGGGCACGGACCCCCGCCGCTGGTGCGTCGTCGTCCCCGAGCACGCGCACTTCAGCGTGCGCCGCGCGGCCCACCTGCTCGGCATCAGCCCGACCACGGCCGCCGGCGCCACCACCGACGGCGTCGTGCCCGTCGCCTGCGACGAGCAGGGACGGGTCCAGCCCGGCGCGCTCGACCGGGCGCTGCGGGGGGCACGGCTGCGCGGGCTCGTCCCCGTCGCCGTCGTCGCCACGGCCGGCACCACCGACCTCGGCGCGGTCGACCCCCTCGACGCCGTCGCCGACGTCGCGGCCCGCCACGACACGTGGCTGCACGTCGACGCGGCGTACGGCGGCGGGCTGCTGCTCTCCCCCGCCCGGCGCCACCTGCTCGCCGGGATCGAGCGTGCCGACTCCGTGACCGTCGACCTGCACAAGACGTGGTTCCAGCCGGTCGCGTGCAGCATGCTCCTGGTGCGCGACGCCGCCACGCTGGTGCGCCACCACGCCGACTACCTCAACCCGGCTCCCGGCTCCCGGGCCGACGACGAGGACGCAGCACCCGACCTGGTCGACCACAGCCTGCAGACGACCCGTCGCTTCGACGCGCTCAAGCCCTGGCTCACGCTGCGCGTGCTCGGGGCCGACCACCTGGGCCGGCTCCTCGACCGGGTCTGCGACCTGGCCGCGGCCGCGCGGGAGGAGCTCGCGGCCGACCCCGCGCTCGAGGTGGTGACGGGCACCGACCTGTCGACGGTGGTGTTCCGCTTCGTCGCCTGCGCCGACGAGGTCGCCGACGAGGTCAACGACGCCGCCCGTGCCCGGCTGGTCGCAGACGGCGCGGCGAGCGTCGCCCGGACCCGCCGCCACGGCCGCACCTGGCTCAAGCTCACCCTGCTCGACCCCGCCACCACCCTCGACGACGTCCGTGACGTCGTCGGACTGGTCACCGGGCTGGCGCACGAGGAAGCGCGCGCCCGGGTGCTGGAGGTGGCCCGGTGACGGCCCCGACGAGCACCCACGACCTGGTCGGCATCGGCGTGGGCCCCTTCAACCTCGGGCTGGCCTGCCTGGCCGCGCCGCTCGAGCTCGACACCGTCTTCCTCGAACGGCGCGAGGAGATCCGCTGGCACGCCGGGATGATGCTCGACGACGCCGTGCTGCAGGTGCCGTTCCTCGCCGACCTCGTCACGCTGGCCGACCCGACGTCGGCGTACTCGTTCCTCGCCTGGCTCAAGGAGACCGGGCGGCTCTACCCGTTCTACGTGCGCGAGTCGTTCTACCCGCTGCGGCGCGAGTACGACGCCTACTGCCGCTGGGCGGCCGAGCGCGTGGGGAGCGTGCGCCTGGGCCAGGAGGTCGTCGCCGTACGACGCCGCGAGGACGAGGGCGGGGCGACGTACGAGGTGGACGCCGTCGACACCCGCGACGGCACCCCCGTCACGCGGCACGCCCGCCGGCTCGTGCTCGGGGTCGGCAGCACGCCACGGCGGCCAGCGGCGGCGGCCCGCCTGCGCGGCTCGGTGTGGCACAGCAGCGACTACCTGCACGTGCGCGAGCGACTGCTGACGGTCGACGACGTGACCGTGGTCGGCAGCGGCCAGAGCGCGGCGGAGGTCGTGCGCGACCTGCTGCTCGCTCCGGGCAACGAGCGGCGGCGGGTGCGGTGGCTGACCCGCTCGCCGCGCTTCTTCCCGCTGGAGTACACCAAGCTCACCCTCGAGCTGACCTCACCGGAGTACAGCGCGCACTTCCGCTCGCTGCCCGGCGACGACCGCGACGCGCTGCTGCGCTCGCAGGCCGGGCTCTACAAGGGCATCAGCGCCCCGCTGGTCGACGAGCTGCACGACCTGCTCTACCGCCGCGCGCTCGACGACGTGCCGAGACCGCAGCTCGTCGCCGACAGCGAGCTGCTCGACGGGCACAGCACCGAGCGCGCGCACGTGCTCCGGTTCCGCCAGGGCGGCACGGGCGAGGAGTTCGAGGTCACGACCGGAGCGGTGGTGCTGGCGACCGGCTACGACCAGCCGTTCCCGGGCTTCCTCGACGGCGTCCGCGACCACCTGCGCCTCGACGCCCGGGGGCGCCTCGACGCCCGCGGCGACTTCTCGGTCGACCAGCGGGGCGGCGAGGTCTTCGTGCAGAACGCCGAGGCCCACAGCCACGGCTTCGTCGCGCCCGACCTCGGCATGGGCGCCTGGCGCAACGCGGCCATCCTCGAGCGGGTGCTCGGGTGGGCGCCGTACGAGGTCGAGCGACGCACCACCTTCCAGGAGTTCGGCGTGCCGAGCGACGCGCGCCGGGTGGCGCCGCGGATGGGGGCGGTGTCGTGAGCGCGGCCGCCGTCCTGGGACGGCTCGCCCACCGACCGGTCGTGCCCCACGCCGACGCCGCGCTGCTGCACGCCTGGGTGACCCACCCCAAGGGGGCGTTCTGGGAGATGGCCGACGCCGACGTGGCCGCCGTGCGGGCGGCGTACGCCGACATCGACGCCGCACCGCACCACCGCGCCGACCTCGGCACCCACGACGGTGAGCCGGCCTTCCTCTTCGAGCGCTACGACCCCGCCCACGACCCCGTCGGCGAGCACCTCGCGACGGGGCCCGGCGACCTGGGGATGCACCTGCTGACCGCACCGACCGACCGGCCCGTCCCCGGCTTCACCCGCGCCGTCATGCGGCACGTGCTCGCCGCCTGCTTCGCCGACCCCCGGGTCGAGCGGGTCGTCGTGGAGCCCGACGTGCGCAACGCCGCCGTACGCCGCCTCAACGTCGCGGCCGGCTTCACCGAGCTGCGGGCGGTCGACCTCCCCGGCAAGCGGGCGCAGCTGTCGACCTGCACCCGCGCCGACTTCGACAGGAGCGACCGATGACCACGGCCCCACCCGACCTCTCCCCCAGGCTCCTCGACCACCTCACCGCCGAGCGCATGCAGCGGGCCCACCGGACGCAGTGCGCCAAGACGCTGGCCGAGCTCTCGCACGAGCGGCTGCTGCGACCGCGGCTCGCGGCGGGCGACCCGGCGTCGCCCGAGGGGGCCGACTGGGAGCTCGACGCCGACCACCCCCGGGTCGGCTACCGCTTCCGCGCCCGGGTGCTGACCGGCGAGCACTGGATCGTCCGGCCGGCGTCGGTGCGACGTGTGGTCGCCGGCGAGGTCGAGGCACCGGACGCCCTGCAGCTCGTGCTCGACCTGCGCGAGGCCCTCGGGCTCACCGACGCCGTGCTGCCGACGTACCTCGAGGAGGTCGCCAGCACGTTGGCCGGCCGGTGCCGCAAGGACGACCCCGCGGCACCGACCTCGGCCGCACTGGTGCGCGCGTCCTTCCAGGAGGTCGAGGCGGCGATGACCGAGGGGCACCCCTGCTTCGTCGCCAACAACGGCCGGGTCGGCTTCGACGTCGTCGACGTCGCGGCGTACGCCCCGGAGGCGGGGCCGCTGCTGCGGCTGCAGTGGCTGGCCGCCCACCGCGACCACACGCGGCTGACCCACGTGCCGGGCCACGACGAGGCGACGCTGTACGCCGACGAGCTCGACGCCGAGGTGCGCTCCGACTTCGACCGGCAGCTGCGCGACCGGGGGCTCGACCCCGCCGACTACCTGCTGCTCCCGTGCCACCCGTGGCAGTGGCGCCACAAGGTCGCGGTGACCTTCGCCCCCGAGGTGGCGGCGGGCCTGCTCGTGCCGCTCGGCGAGGGGCCCGACACCTACCAGCCGCAGCAGTCGATCCGGACGTACTTCAACCGCAGCCGCCCCGAGCGGCGCTACGTCAAGACCGCGCTGTCGGTGCTCAACATGGGCTTCATGCGCGGGCTGTCCGCGGCCTACATGGAGGCGACGCCGCTGATCAACGAGGTCGTCGACGGCATCGTCTCCGGCGACCCGACGCTGCGTGCCCACGGGTTCGCGGTGCTGCGCGAGGTCGCGGCGGTCGGGTTCCGGCCGCCCTCGCAGACGGCGGCGGGGCCGTCGCCGTACACCAAGATGCTGGCCGCGCTCTGGCGCGAGAGCCCGGTCGACCGGGTCGGCCCCGGAGAGCGGCTGGCGTCGATGACCTCGCTGCTGCACGTCGACCGCGACGGCGTGCCGCTCGCGGCCGAGCTGGTGCGTGCCTCGGGGCTGGACCCCGAGGAGTGGGTGCGGACCTACCTGCGGGCCTACCTCGTGCCGGTCGTCCACGCCCTGGTCGCCCACGGGCTGGTCTTCATGCCGCACGGCGAGAACGTCGTGATGGTGCTGCGCGACCACGTGCCGGTGCGCGTGCTGATGAAGGACATCGGCGAGGAGGTCGCGATCTGCTCCCCCACGACGCCGGTGCCTGCGGGTGCCGAGCGGATGCGCGCCGACGTGCCCGACGAGCAGCTGGTGCTGGCGGTCCACGGCGACGTCGTCGACGGGTTCCTGCGCCACCTCGCCGGCCTGCTCGACGACGCCGGGGTGCTCCCCGCGACCCGCTTCTGGGCGGTCGCGGTCGAGGTGCTGCAGGAGCACCGGGCCGGGCACCCGCACCTCGCGCCCCGGCTCGACGAGCTCGACCTGCACGCTCCCGAGGTGCCGCTGATGTGCCTCAACCGGCTGCAGCTGCGCGACAACCGCCAGATGGTCGACCTCGCCGACCCCGGCAGCGCGGTCGTGCTCGCGGGTGTGCTGGTCAACCCGCTCGCGGGGTGACCCGACTGGACCAGCTGACCGCCTCGTGAGGCACCGCTGCGGTCTGTCGGTGGGCGGGGTTACCGTCGGCCGTCCGCACCACCTCGGGAGTCGCCATGACCCGCACCGCCCGTCCCCGCACCGCCCGTCCCCGCCGCGGCGGCCCCGCCGCCGCGCTCGTGGGGCTGCTCACCGCCGCCCTGCTGCCGTGGGCCGCCCCCGCGGGCGCGGCCCCGGCGGGCTCCGCGGGCGTCGGTGACCCCTACTTCCCGCGGGCCGGCAACGGTGGCATCGACGTGCGGCGCTACGACCTGCGCCTCGACTACGCCCCACCCGCCCCGGGCGCGCGCCTCGTGGGCCGGCTCTCGGGCGACGCCAGGATCTCGCTGCGGGCGACCAAGGCCCTCGGCTCCTTCCACCTCGACCTGCGCCGGCTCCGCGCGTCGTCCGTGCGCGTCGACGGCACGCCGGCGCGCTTCCGCCAGTCGGCCGGCGAGCTGGTCGTGACGCCCGCCCGCGCGCTCGCCGCCGGCAAGCGGGTCGTGGTCCGCGTCCGCTACGCCGGCAGGACGGGTCGGCCCCAGGACAGCACCGGCTCGCTCTACGGCTGGGTGACCACCTCCGACGGCGCCGTCGTGGCCAACGAGCCCGACGGGGCCTCGACCTGGTTCCCGGCCAACGACCACCCGACCGACAAGGCGACGTACCGCTTCTCGGTGCGGGTGCCGCGCGGCACCACCGCCGTGGCCAACGGCCTGCTCGAGTCGCGTCGCAGCACGCGTGCCCACACCACCTGGGTCTGGGACGCGCCCGACCCGATGGCCTCCTACCTCGCCACCGCCACCATCGGCGACTTCGACCTGCGTCGGTCGACCGCCGACGGGGTGCCGGTCATCGACGCCGTCGACCGCGACCTCCCGGCCGGCGCCGACGACGGCCTCGAGCGCACGGGCGACATGCTGACGCTGTTCTCCGACCTGCTGGGTCCCTATCCGTTCGTGGCCTACGGCGGCATCGTCGACGACGACCCGCTCGGCTACGCCCTGGAGACGCAGACCCGCTCGCTGTTCACCGGCGGCGCCGACGAGTCCACCGCCGCCCACGAGCTCGCCCACCAGTGGCTGGGCAACGACGTCGGTCCGGCGCGCTGGTCCGACATCTGGCTCAACGAGGGCTGGGCGACCTACCTCGAGTGGACCTGGTCGGGGCACGTCGGCGAGACCACCCCGCAGGAGTCCTACGAGGCCGTGATGTCGCGCCCCGCCAACGACGACTTCTGGAGGACCGTCGTCGCCGACCCGGGCCGCGACGAGATGTTCTCCGAGCCCGTCTACCTCCGCGGCGGCGCGACGCTGCACGCCCTGCGACGGCGCGTCGGCGACGACACCTTCTGGCGGATCGCCCGCGCCTGGGTCTCGACGTACGCCGGACGTACCGGCTCGACCGCCGACTTCGTACGGCTCGCCTCGCGCGTCTCCGGCGAGGACCTCACCGGCTTCTTCGACACCTGGGTGCGCCGCGGGGTCAAGCCCGCGGGCTGAGTCAGTCGCTCTCGCCCGGGGCCGCCGCGCGCGGCGAGCGGACGTAGCGGCTGACGGTCGGGTCGCCCCCGGCCCACCACCGCCACGGCCGGTCGGCGGCGTACCGGAGTCCGACGCGGGGGCCCTGCTCCACCGTGCTCGGGGCGGCCCCGGGTTGCAGCAGGCCGGCGAGGTCGAGCCCGTCGTGGGGGCGCTGCAGCGCCAGCGCACGGCACAGGCACGCCGGACCACGGGCGAGGTCGCGGTCGCGCACCCCCGGGCGTCTCTCGCGGGCGAGGTCGAACCCGGCGACGACCTCTCCGGCGCGGAGCAGCACCGCACCCGGGACCCCTTCCGGGCCGGTGACGACGTTGGCGCAGAAGTGCATGCCGTAGGTGAAGTAGACGTAGAGCCGCCCGGGCGGGCCGTGCATCGTCGCGTTGCGCGGGGTCGGACCGCGGAAGGAGTGCGACCCGGGGTCGTCGGCGCCGCCGTACGCCTCGACCTCGGTCAGCCGCACGGTCACGCCGGCGTGGGTCAGCAGTGCGCCCAGCAGCCGGGGCGCGACCTCGGCCGGGTGCGGGTCACCCGGGTGCAGGCCTTGCCGGGTGGTGCTCAGCCCAGCCACGCCCGGTGGGCCGCGGCCGCCTCGCGCAGCTCGGCCAGCTGCTCGCGGACTCGTGCGGGGGCGGTGCCGCCGCGGGAGTCGCGCGAGGCCACGGAACCCTCGACGGTGAGCACCTCGCGCACGGCGGGCGTGAGCGCCGGGTCGATCGCGGCCAGGTCGTCGTCGGAGAGCTCGTCGAGCCCGCAGCCGAGCTCCTCGCAGCGGCGTACGCACGCCCCGGCGAGCTCGTGGGCGACCCGGAACGGCACGCTCTGGCGCACCAGCCACTCGGCGACGTCGGTGGCCAGGCTGAAGCCCTGCGGGGCCAGCGCCGCGAGCCGCTCGGTGTCGAAGGTCAGGGTCGCGGCCTGGCCGGTGACCGCAGGCAACAGCACCTCGAGGGTGTCGACCGCGTCGAAGACCGGCTCCTTGTCCTCCTGCAGGTCGCGGTTGTAGGCCAGCGGGAGCGCCTTGAGGGTGGCGAGGAGGCCGGTCAGGTCGCCGATCAGGCGACCCGCCTTGCCGCGGGCGAGCTCGGCGATGTCGGGGTTCTTCTTCTGCGGCATGATGCTCGACCCCGTCGAGAACGAGTCGTGCAACCGCACGAAGCCGAACTCGTGGGTCGCCCAGACGATGACCTCCTCGGCGTGCCGGCTGACGTCGACGCCGACCATCGCCAGCACGAACGCGAGCTCGGCGACGAAGTCGCGAGAGGCGGTGCCGTCGATCGAGTTGGCCACCGAGCCGGTGAAGCCGAGGTCGCGGGCGACCGCCTCGGGGTCGAGGCCGAGGCTCGACCCGGCGAGCGCGCCGGCGCCGTACGGCGACTCGGCGGCGACGCGGTCGTCCCAGTCGCGCAGCCGGTCGACGTCGCGCAGCAGCGGCCACGCGTGCGCCATCAGGTGGTGCGAGAGCAGCACCGGCTGCGCGTGCTGCAGGTGGGTGCGACCCGGCATGACCGCGCCGAGGTGCGCCTCGGCCTGCCCGGCGAGCGCGTCGACCAGGTCGAGCACCATCGCGGCGACGATGCGGGCGTGGTCGCGCAGGAACACCTTGAACAGGGTGGCGATCTGGTCGTTGCGGCTGCGGCCGGCGCGGAGCCGCCCGCCCAGCTCGGGCCCGACCTTCTCGAGCAGCGCCGCCTCGAGGGCGCCGTGGACGTCCTCGTCCTCGGGCCGGGGCCGCAACGTGCCGTCGGCGACCTCGGCGTCGAGCGCGTCGAGCCCGTCAAGCAGGCCCTGCAGGTCGGCCTCGGTCAGCAGGCCCGCGGCGTGCAGCACACGGGCGTGGGCGCGGGACCCGGCGAGGTCGTAGGAGGCGAGCCGCCAGTCGAAGTGGGTGCTCCTCGACAGCGCCTCGAGCTCGGGACTCGGCCCGCTCGCGAACCGCCCGCCCCACAGGCTGCCCTCGTTGGTTCCCCGCTGCTCGCTCACGCGGGCCATCCTCCCAGGGGTGAGCCGTGGTCGTGGGCCCCGCCCCTTCGTGGCTCGCTCCGCTCGCACCTCAGGGACCGGAGCCCGCTCGCTCCGCTCGCACCTCAGGGACCGGAGCCCGACTCGCTCCGCTCGCACCTCAGGGACCGGGTGTCCAGGTGGTCGAGGTGCCCGAGCCCCTGGGCGAGGGCCTCGAGACCCGGTGACACGGCTGCTGTGGTCTCGACAGGCTCGACCGACGACGGAGGTGAGCGGGTAGGTCACCGGGTCTCGCGGCTCGGGCCTGGCGGCCCTCACACCTCGACCAGCCCGGGCAGGGCGAGGGCCTCGAGATCCGGTGACACGCCTGCCGTGGTCTCGACGGGCTCGACCGGCAAGCAGGGGCTAGTTGAGGGCGCGGCCGACAGCGCGGGCGCGGATGTCGGGGGCGGCGAGGCGCTCGGCGTTGGCGGCGAGGTCGTCGGACTCGGTCTGGGACTCCACCTCCGCGGCGACACGGGTGCGGTAGGCCTCGACCTCGTCGTTGATGCGCTGCTCGTCCCAGCCCAGCACCGGCGCGACGATCGCGGCGGCGTCGTCGGCGCACGCGACACCGCGGTCGTCGGCCTCGATCGAGATCCGGGTGCGGCGCGAGAGCAGGTCGTCGAGGTGGAGCGCGCCCTCGTGGCTGGCGGCGTAGCGCAGCTCGACCTTGAGGTACTCCTCGGCGCCCGGCAGCGGCTCGAGCAGCGAGCGGTCCTCGCTCGCGCAGTCGAGCACCTCGCGGATGAGCGAGCCGTAGCGCTCGAGCAGGTGGGTGACGCGCCACGTCGGCAGGTCGAGCTCGCGGGAGAGCCGGTCGACCTGGTTCGTCATCGCCTGGTAGCCCTCGGCGCCGACGAGCGGGATGTGGTCGGTCACCGAGTCGGGCACGCCGCTGGGCAGGTCGACGCGCGCGGCGTCGACGGCGTCCTCGGCCATCACGCGGTACGTCGTGTACTTGCCGCCGGCGATCGAGATCAGTCCCGGCTGCGGGCGGGCGACCGCGTGCTCGCGCGAGAGGTTGGAGGTCGCCTCGCTCTCACCGGCCAGCAGCGGCCGCAGCCCGGCGTAGACGCCCTCGATGTCGTCGTGCGTCAGCGGCGTCACCAGGACCCGGTTGACGTGCTCGAGGATGTAGTCGATGTCGGCGCGGCTCGCGGCAGGGTGGGCGAGGTCGAGCTCCCAGTCGGTGTCGGTGGTGCCGATGATCCAGTGGGTGCCCCACGGGATCACGAAGAGCACCGACTTCTCGGTGCGCAGGATGACCCCGGTCTCGGCGTTGACCCGGTCGCGCGGCACCACGATGTGGACGCCCTTCGAGGCACGCACGTTGAACTGGCCGCGGCCCCCGGCCAGGGTCTGGATCTGGTCGGTCCACACGCCGGTGCAGTTGACGACGACGCGGGCGGACACGTCGGCCTCCTCCCCCGTCTCGACGTCGGTGACGGTGGCGCCGACGATGCGCTCGCCGGCACGGGTCAGGCCGGTGACGCGGGCGCTGGCCAGCACGGTCGCGCCGTACGTCGCCGCGGTGCGGGCGACCGCCATCGTGTGGCGCGCGTCGTCGGCCTGGGCGTCGTAGTAGAGCAGCGCACCGACGAGGGCGTCCTTGCGCATGCCGGGGAAGAGCTTGAGCGCCTTGGTGCGGCTCAGCTGCTTGTGGCCCGGCACCGAGCGGGCGCCGCCCATGGTGTCGTAGAGGGTGAGGCCGGCGGTGACGTAGGGGCGCTCCCAGACGCGGTGCGTCAGCGGGTAGAGGAACGACACCGGGCGCACCAGGTGGGGCGCCAGGCGGGTGAGCATCAGCTCGCGCTCGCGCAGCGCCTCGCGCACCAGCGAGAAGTTGAGCTGCTCGAGGTAGCGCAGCCCGCCGTGGAAGAGCTTGGAGCTGCGCGACGACGTGCCGGAGGCGAGGTCACGCTGCTCGACCAGGGCGACCTTGAGCCCCCGGGTGGCCGCGTCGAGCGCCACACCGGCGCCCGTCACCCCGCCGCCGATGACGAGCACGTCGTAGTCGCTCTCGCTCAGCGAGCGCCAGCCCTCGGCTCGCTCGTCGGGTCCGAGGCGTGCGGGCTTGAGCATGAGGGAGTCCTCTCGAGGGGGTGCGCGCGATGGCCACTCCTTGTTACCCCATCGCGCGTCCCCTCCCAACCCGCTCGACTCCCCGATCCGGGGCAGGCGGCCGGGCGGCCCGGTGTGCGAAGATGCGAGCCGGTGTGGCCCGGGTCACATCGTCGATCGTCGAGACGGAGGTCCGAACCGTGCTGACCGACATCTTCATCCCCGAGGTCCTCGGGACCGCGACCCTGCTCCTGCTCGGGTGCGGCGTCGTGGCCAACGCCCTGCTGCCGAAGACCGGCGGCAACGGCGGCGGCTACCTGATGATCAACTTCGGGTGGGGCCTCGCCGTCTTCGCCGGCGTCTACGTCGCCTACAAGTCCGGCGCGCACATCAACCCGGCCGTGACCATCGGGCTGCTCGCCTCGGGGCAGGAGTTCACCGTCGGGGAGGTGGCCACCTACCTGTCCGCGCAGCTGATCGGCGCCTTCCTCGGCGCCTGCCTCGCGTGGGCGGCGTACAAGAAGCACTTCGACGACCCCGACGCCGACCCGGGCGCCAAGCTCGGGGTGTTCTCGACCGGCCCAGCCATCCCGGCGGCGCCGTGGAACGTCGTGACCGAGGTGATCGGCACGTTCGTCCTCGTCTACGTCATCGTCGCCTTCGGCTCGACGCCGAGCGGTCTCGGCCCGCTGGCCGTCGCCCTGCTGGTCGTCGGCATCGGCGCCAGCCTCGGCGGGCCGACCGGCTACGCCATCAACCCCGCCCGTGACCTCGGCCCTCGCATCGCCCACGCCCTGCTGCCCATCCCGGGCAAGGGATCGAGCAACTGGGCCTACTCCTGGGTGCCGATCGTCGGCCCGCTGGTCGGCGGGGCGCTCGGTGGCTTCGTCGCCGCCCTCGTCGGCTACCCCGCCGCCTGACACCCTCGTCGCACCACCCGCCCCGTCCCGTATCGCCGAACCGGAAGGCTGCACCGAACCCATGGCTGACAAGCGCTACATCCTGTCCATCGACCAGGGCACCACCAGCACCCGCGCGATGCTCTTCGACCGGTCCGGCTCCGTCGTCGCCGTCGACCAGGTCGAGCACGAGCAGATCTTCCCGCGCGCCGGTTGGGTCGAGCACGACGCGCTGGAGATCTGGGAGAACACCCGCAAGGTCATCGGCGGCGCCCTGGCCAAGGCCAACCTCAACAGCAAGAACATCGAGGCCGTCGGCATCACCAACCAGCGCGAGACCGCGGTGGTCTGGGACAAGAACACCGGCCAGCCCGTCTACAACGCCATCGTCTGGCAGGACACCCGCACCCAGAAGATCGTCGACCGGCTCGCCGGCGACGACAACGACGTCGAGGTCTACAAGGACCGTTGCGGCCTGCCGCTGGCGACGTACTTCTCCGGGCCGAAGGTCACCTGGATCCTCGAGAACGTCGACGGCGCGAAGGAGAAGGCCGAGGCCGGCGACCTGCTCTTCGGCAACACCGACACCTGGTTGGTGTGGAACCTCACCGGCGGCGCCGAGAACGGCGGCGTGCACGTCACCGACGTCACCAACGCCAGCCGCACCATGCTGATGAACCTCCACGACCTGACGTGGAACGAGGACATCGCCTCCGACATGGGCATCCCGATGTCGATGCTGCCGGAGATCAAGTCGAGCTCCGAGGTGTACGGCGAGTGCAAGCCCGGCGTCATCAACGGCACCCCCATCGCCGGCATCCTCGGTGACCAGCAGGCCGCGACCTTCGGCCAGGCGTGCCTCGAGAAGGGCACCGCCAAGAACACCTACGGCACCGGCAACTTCATGCTGCTCAACACCGGCACCGAGCAGGTGCCGAGCGAGAACGGCCTGCTGACGACGATCTGCTACAAGATCGGCGACGAGGACACGGTCTACGCCCTCGAGGGCTCGATCGCGGTCACCGGCTCGCTGGTGCAGTGGGTGCGCGACAACCTCGGGCTGATCAACAGCGCCGCGGAGATCGAGGAGCACGCGAAGGCCGTCGAGGACAACGGCGGCGCCTACTTCGTGCCCGCCTTCTCCGGGCTGTTCGCCCCGCACTGGCGCCCCGACGCCCGCGGCGCGCTGGTCGGCCTGACCCGCTACGTCAACAAGGGCCACCTCGCCCGGGCGGTGCTGGAGTCGACGGCGTTCCAGACCCGCGAGGTGCTCGACGCGATGAACGCCGACTCCGGCGTCCCGCTCACCGAGCTGCGCGTCGACGGCGGCATGGTCGTCAACGAGACGCTGATGCAGTTCCAGGCCGACATCCTCGGGGTCGACGTCGTGCGGCCCAAGGTCGCCGAGACCACCGCCCTCGGAGCGGCGTACGCCGCAGGCCTCGCGGTCGGCTACTGGGAGAGCACCGACGAGATCACCGAGAACTGGGGCGAGGACAAGCGCTGGAGCCCGCAGATGGACGAGGGCGAGCGCGAGCGGCTCTACCGCAACTGGAAGAAGGCGGTCACCAAGACCCTCGACTGGGTCGACGACGACGTGGACTGAGAGCCCCAGGACCGAGGGACGAGGTCCTGGACCAGGCTCGAAGATCGAGGTGCGAGGCCTCGGGGCCGAGGGACGAGGCGCCGAGCCCGAGCCTCGAGATCCGGTGCGACGACCGGCGGCCGCGACCCCAGGGAGGGGGTCGCGGCCGTCGTTCTTCTTGCGCGGTCCTTCGAGACGGTCGCTGCGCGACCTCCTCAGGAACCATCCCGAGGCTCGGCGCGGTGGCGCCTCGCACACGACCAGCGAGACCTCAGTCGGTGCCGACCTCCATGGCGGCGTCGTCGAGGGCGCGGCCGGAGTCGTCGGACTCGGCGGCGGGGTTGCGGGCGATGCGGTCGTAGCCGCCGGGCTCGATCTCGCCGTAGAGCGTGCCGTTCTCGACGAGGACGGTGCCCTGGTCGAGGGGGTGGGAGGCGTACTGCTCGAGCTTGTCGCGGGAGTCGGCGATGTCGAGGTTGCGCATCGTCAGCTGGCCGATGCGGTCGACCGGGCCGAAGGCGGCGTTCTCGGTGCGCTCCATCGACAGCTTGTCGGGGTGGTAGGAGAAGTTGTCGCCCCGGGTGTCGAGCACGGTGTAGTCCTCGCCGCGGCGCAGCCGCAGCGTCACCTCGCCGGTGACGAGGGCGGCGATCCAGCGCTGGATCGACTCGCGGATCATCAGCGACTGCGGGTCCAGCCAGCGGCCCTCGTAGAGCAGCCGGCCGAGCTTGCGGCCCTCCTGGTGGTACTGCGCGATGGTGTCCTCGTTGTGCACGGCGTTGAGCAGCCGCTCGTACGTCGCCCACAGCAGCGCCATGCCGGGCGCCTCGTAGATGCCGCGCGACTTGGCCTCGATGATGCGGTTCTCGATCTGGTCGCTCATGCCGAGCCCGTGGCGACCTCCGATGGCGTTGGCCTCCATCACCAGGGCGACCGGGTCGTCGAAGCGGGTGCCGTTGATGGCGACGGGCCGGCCGAGCTCGAAGCGCACGGTGACGTCCTCGGCGTCGATTGCGACGCTGGGGTCCCAGAACTTCACGCCCATGATCGGCTCGACGGTCTCGAGCGAGACGTCGAGGTGCTCGAGCGTCTTGGCCTCGTGCGTGGCGCCCCAGATGTTGGCGTCGGTGGAGTAAGCCTTCTCCTTGCTGTCGCGGTAGGGCAGGTCGCGCTCGACCAGCCACTGGCTCATCTCGGCGCGCCCGCCCAGCTCCTCGACGAAGTCGGCGTCGAGCCACGGCTTGTAGATCCGGAGCTCGGGGTTGGCCATCAGGCCGTAGCGGTAGAACCGCTCGATGTCGTTGCCCTTGTAGGTCGACCCGTCGCCCCAGATGTCGACGCCGTCCTCACGCATCGCGCGCACCAGCATCGTGCCGGTGACGGCCCGCCCGAGCGGGGTGGTGTTGAAGTAGGCGCGGCCGCCGGAGCGGATGTGGAAGGCGCCGCACGCCATCGCGGCCAGGCCCTCCTCGACGAGCTGCGGGCGGCAGTCGACGGCGCGGGCGATCTCGGCGCCGTACTGCATCGCGCGACCGGGCACGCCGGAGATGTCGGGCTCGTCGTACTGGCCGATGTCGGCGGTGTAGGTGCAGGGAACCGCGCCCTTGTCGCGCATCCAGGCGACGGCGACGGAGGTGTCGAGGCCGCCGGAGAAGGCGATGCCGACCTTCTCGCCGACGGGGAGGCTGGTGAGGACCTTGCTCACGGAGTAGTGCTCCTTGGTGTGGTGCGGTGGGTTGGTGCGTTCAGTGGGGGGCTGGGGCCTGGCCGGCCGCGGCCTCGGCCGCGGGGTGCTGCTGGGCCAGGCCCAGCAGTCGTCGGCACACGTCGGCGCCGCCGCGGGCGCCTCGGGCGATGACGAGGACGGTGTCGTCGCCGGCGATGCAGCCGAGCACCTCGGCGAGGTCGGCCTTGTCGATCGCGGAGGCCAGGAAGTTGGCCGCGCCCGGCGGCGTGCGGAGCACGGCGAGGTGCTCGTTGTCCTCGGCGGAGACGAGCAGCTCGGCGCACCAGCGTGCGAGCCGCTGCTCGCTGGCGGCGCTCTCGCGCGGCAGCGAGGGCGCCCGGTCGCCGCCCTCGGCCGGCACGGCGTACACCAGCGTGCCGGAGGCCGCCCGCACCTTGACCGCGTCGAGGTCGACGAGGTCGCGCGAGAGCGTGGCCTGGGTGACCACGACGCCGTTGTCCGCGAGCAGCTCGGCGAGCTCGGTCTGCGAGCGCACCTCGTGGGTCTCGAGCAGGTGCACCACGAGCTGCTGCCGGGCGCTCTTGGTGTGCGGGATCTGCGGGCTCACGGCACCGCCCCGGCGGGGGGCCCGACGGAGGTCGGGTCGAGCAGGAACGCGAGCACCGCCTTCTGCACGTGGCGGCGGTTCTCGGCCTCGTCCCAGATGACGCTGCGCGGGCCGTCGAGCACCTCGGCGGTGATCTCCTTGCCTCGGTGGGCGGGCAGGCAGTGCATCACGATGGCGTCGTCGGCGGCGTGCGCGAGCAGGTCGGCGTCGAGCCGCCACGGCGCGAGCGCCTCGAGCCGCGCCTGCGCCTCGGCCTCGCGGCCCATCGAGACCCAGGTGTCGGCGACCACGACGTCGGCCCCGGTGACGGCCGCGACCGGGTCGTCGACCACGTTCGCCGAGCCACCCGTCTCCCCCGCGATGTCGACCGCGCGCGCCAGCACGGCCGCGTCGGGCCGGTAGCCCTCCGGGCCGCTGACGCGCACGTGCATGCCGGCGGTCGCGCAGGCCAGCAGCAGGCTGTGGCCCATGTTGGAGGCGGTGTCGCCGAGGAACACCAGTGTCTGGCCCGCCAGCGGGCCCCGGTGCTCGCGGATCGTCAGCAGGTCGGCCAGCGTCTGGCAGGGGTGGAACTCGTCGGTCAGCGCGTTGACGACGGGCACGCCGGCGTACGACGCCATCTCCTCGAGCTGGGCCTGCGCGAAGGTGCGCCACACGATGCTGCTGCACTGCCGGCCCAGCACGCGGGCAGTGTCGGCGACCGACTCGCGCACGCCGATGCCGGCGAGCGCCCCGTCGACGACCATCGGGAAGCCGCCGAGCTCGGCCACCCCGGCGGCGAACGACGCCTGGGTGCGCAGCGTCGGCTTGTCGAAGATCAGCGCCACGACCTGCGGGCCGGCGAGCGCCGGGGCGTCGTACGGCGCGGCCTTGAGGTGGGCGGCGAGGTCGAGCACCGCGGCCTGCTCGGCCGGGCTGAGGTCGTCGTCGCGCAGCAGGTGACGCAGGCTCACGACGGACCCTCCTCGGCGGCGTACGCCGCGTCGAGCAGTCCGGGCCACGCCGCGACGAAGGCCTCGACCTGCTCGGTGGTGAGCACCAGCGGCGGCGCGAGGCGGATCCGGTCGGGGGTGGGCGCGTTGACGATCCAACCCGCCTCCTGGGCGTGCGCGACGACGTGGGCCGACACGGCCCGCGACAGCGTGAGACCGATCAGCAGGCCGGTGCCGCGGGTCTCGGTGACGCGCTCGTCGGCACCGAGGCCCTCGCGCAGCCGTCGTCCGACCTCGAGCGCGTGCTCCATCAGGCCGTCGCGCTCGATGGTGTCGATCACGGCGAGAGCGGCGCGGGTGGCCACGGGGTTGCCACCGAAGGTGGTGCCGTGGTTGCCGGGCTGCAGCAGGTCGGCGGCCGCGCCGACGCCGATGGTGGCGCCGATGGGGATGCCGCCGCCGAGGCCCTTGGCCAGGGTCACGACGTCGGGGACGACCCCGCTGCGGGCGTGGGCGAACCAGGCGCCCGCCCGGCCCATGCCGGTCTGCACCTCGTCGAACCACAGCAGCGCACCCTGCGCGGTCGTGATCTCGCGCGCGGCGCGCAGGTAGTCGTCGGTGGCCGGGTTGACCCCGGCCTCGCCCTGCAACGGCTCGAGCACGACCGCTGCGGTCTCCTCGGTGACGGCCTCCCGCAGCGCGTCGACATCGCCGAACGGCACGAAGGTCACCCCGCCGGGCAGCGGCTCGAAGGGCTCCCGGTAGGCCGCCTTGCTGGTCAGCGCGAGGGCGCCCATGGTGCGGCCGTGGAAGCCCTCGGCCATCGCCACCACGTGCGTGCGGCCGGTACGACGCGTCAGCTTCAGCGCCGCCTCGTTGGCCTCGGCGCCCGAGCTGGAGAAGAACACCTTGCCGAAGTCGGCGGGTCGCGTGGTCTCGACAGGCTCGACCGACGCGGGCTCGACCGACGCGGGCTCGACCGACGCGGGCTCGACCGACGAGTGGAGCAGGTCGAGCAGCTTCTCGGCCAGCGCGACCTGGGGCTCGGTGGTGAAGAAGTTGGAGACGTGGCCCAGGGTGCGGAGCTGGTCGGTCACCGCCTCGACGATCGCCGGGTGGTCGTGGCCCAGCGCGTTGACCGCGATGCCGCCGAGCAGGTCGACGTACTGCTTGCCGTCGGCGTCCCAGACGACCGCGCCCTCGCCGCGCACCAGGGCGAGCTTGGGCGGGCCGAAGGTGTTCATCAGGGCGCAGGCGTAGCGCTCGTGCAGCGTGCTCACGGCTGCCCCTCCTCGTCCTCGTCGCCGTCGGTGTAGGCCTTGCGCAGCTTGGTCTCGACGTCGGGGATGACCTGCGTGCCGACGCCCTCGGCGGTGAACAGCTCGACCAGCACGCTGTGCGGCACGCGCCCGTCGACCACGGTGGCGCGCGGCACGCCGCCGACGACGGCCTGGTGGCAGGCCGCCATCTTCGGCACCATGCCGGAGGCCAGCGACGGCATCAGGGCCTCGAGGTCCTCGGGGCTGATCTCCTGGATCACGTCGTCGCTGTCGGGCCAGTCGCGGTAGAGGCCCTCGACGTCGGTGAGCACGAGCAGCTTCTGCGCCTCCAGCGCGACCGCGAGGGCCGCGGCGGCGGTGTCGGCGTTGACGTTGTGCACCACCCCGTCGGCGTCGGGCGCGACCGAGGAGATCACCGGCACCCGGCCGGCCTCGATGAGGTCGAGCACGGCCTCAGGCCGCACCCGCTCGACCTCGCCCACGAGGCCGAGGTCGACCTGCTCGCCGTCGACGACCGTGCCGGTGGCCTTGGCGGTGAAGAGGCCGGCGTCCTCGCCGGAGAGGCCGACGGCGATGTGGCCGTGCTGGTTGATCAGGCCGACGAGCTCGCGCTGTACCTGGCCCACCAGCACCATGCGGACGACGTCCATCGCCTCGGGCGTGGTGACGCGGAGGCCGCCGCGGAACTCCGACTCGATGCCGAGCTTGTCGAGCATGCGCGAGATCTGCGGGCCGCCGCCGTGCACGACGACCGGCTTGAAGCCGGCGTACCGCAGGAAGGCGATGTCCTCGGCGAACGCCGCCTTGAGGGTGTCGTCGGTCATGGCGTTGCCGCCGTACTTCACCACCACGACCTTGTCGTGGTACTCCATCAGCCACGGCAGCGCGCCCGCGAGGATGCGGGCGGGCCGGTGGGAGTAGGGCCGCCTGTTCATGGTCTCGCTCTCGTCGGTCATGAGGAGTACGCGCTGTTCTCGTGGACGTAGGCGTGCGTCAGGTCGTTGGTCCAGATCGTCGCCTCGTGCTCGCCGGACTTGAGGTCGACGACCACGGTCACCTCGCGCGCGGCG
The DNA here is from genome assembly GCF_054777915.1 of Nocardioides marmoraquaticus. Taxonomy (NCBI): domain Bacteria; kingdom Bacillati; phylum Actinomycetota; class Actinomycetes; order Propionibacteriales; family Nocardioidaceae; genus Nocardioides; species Nocardioides marmoraquaticus. The sequence continues at coordinate 20,659 of NZ_BAAHAA010000024.1, forward strand.
AGGTCGACGAGGTCGCGGCTCTCGCCCGGAGCGGAGCCGCGGCAGACCCAGACGTCGTTCATGGCGACGTCGAGGTCGAGGGGGTCGAACGCCGCCTGCGTGGTGCCCAGGCTCGCGAGCACGCGGCCCCAGTTGGGGTCCTTGCCGAAGATCGCGGTCTTGAACAGTGCGCTGCGGGCGATGCTGCGGCCAACCTCGAGGGCGTCGGCCTCGCTGGCCGCGCCACGGACGGTGATGTGGACGTCGTGGTCGGCACCCTCGGCGTCGCCGAGCAGCTGCAAAGCCAGGTCGACGCAGAGCTCGGTCAGTGCCTCGGCCAGGGCCTCGACGCCCGGCTCGACGCAGCTGGCCCCGCTCGCCTGCAGCGTGACCGTGTCGTTGGTCGACATGCAGCCGTCGGAGTCGAGCCGGTCGAAGCTCCTCGCTGTCGCGCGGCGCAGCGCCTCGTCGAGCTCGGCCGCGCTCGCCACCGCGTCGGTGGTGAGGAAGACCAGCATCGTGGCCAGCTGCGGGGCGAGCATTCCGGCGCCCTTGGCCATGCCGCCGACCGACCAGCCGTCGCGCTCGACCACGGCGGTCTTGGGCACCGAGTCGGTCGTCATGATCGCCTCGGCCGCGTCGGCACCACCGTCGGTCGCCAGCGCCGGCACGAGCGCGTCGACGCCGGCGAGCAGGTCGTCCTTGTCGTTGAGCATCCCGATCAGGCCGGTGGAGCACACCAGGACGTCACCGGCGCCGATGCCCAGGCCCGTCGCGACCTGCTCGGCCGTGGCGTGGGTGACCTGGAAGCCCTCGCTGCCGGTGTAGCAGTTGGCGCCCCCGGAGTTGACCACCACGGCGCGCACGGTGCCGTCCTTGACGACCTCCTTGCTCCACAGCACGGGGTTGGCCAGGCAGCGGTTGCTCGTGAAGACCGCGGCGGCGTCGAAGCGCGGGCCCTGGTTGACCACGAGCGCCATGTCCTTGCCGCCCGAGGTCTTGAGGCCGGCGGCGAGGCCGGCCGCGACGAAGCCCGCGGGGTGGGTGACGCTCACTTCTTCGACTCCTTCGGCTCGACCGGCTCGGCGACGACGACCTCGTGGCCGGCGGCGGTCCACGCCTCCGCAGCGGCCTCGGCCTGCTCACGGGGCACCAGCACCCAGTCGGTCGGGAAGGTCGAGAGGGTGAAGACGCTGATGCCGGCGTTGGCCAGCGGCACCAGCAGGGCGGCCAGCACGCCCGTCAAGGCGAAGTCGAGCTCGCCCCGCACCTTGAACGCCGTGAACGGCCCGGCCTGGCGGGCCTTGGTCGGGACCGAGCGCTTGGCGCACACGACGGTCGTCTCGGTGGCCGTGGCGAGCACCGCGAAGATGCTCGACGACTCGGCCCACCCGGGCACCTGCGCGCCGGGCCCGAGCCGCACCACGGCGACCTGCTCGGGGAAGACCTCGAGGGTCCACGCCCTTCGAGACGGTTGCTGCGCAACCTCCTCAGGGACCATGGGGCCGCCGCCGCTCACGGGGCCAGTCCCACGGTCGTGAGGCCGGTGGCCTCGGGCAGCCCGAGCGCCAGGTTCATGCACTGCACGGCGGCGCCGCCCGTGCCCTTCGCGAGGTTGTCGACGACGCCGACGGCGACCAGGCGCCGTACGGACTCGTCGAGGGTGACCTGCACGTGCACGCTGTTGGACCCGACGACGGCCTTGGTGGCCGGCCACTGGCCCTCGGGCAGCAGGTGCACGAAGGGCTCGTCGGCGTAGGTCTTCTGGTACGCCGCCCGCAGGTCGTCGGCGGTGACGCCCTGGTGGACCTTGGCGGTGGCGGTGGCGAGGATGCCGCGCGGCATCGGCACCAGCGTCGGGGTGAAGGAGACCTTGACCTCGTCGTCGGTGAGCAGCGAGAGGTTCTGCACGATCTCGGGGGTGTGGCGGTGCACGCCGCCCACGCCGTAGGCCGAGGCCGACCCCATCACCTCGCTGCCGAGCAGGTGGGGCTTGGCGGCCTTGCCCGCGCCGCTGGTGCCGGACGCCGCGACGACGACGAGGTCGTCGGTCTCGACGAGGCCCGCGGCGACGGCCGGGGCGAGCGCGAGCGTGGAGACCGTCGGGTAGCAGCCGGGCACCGCGACGCGGCGCGCTCCCTGCAGCTGCTCGCGCTGGCCGGGCAGCTCGGGCAGGCCGTAGGGCCACGACCCCGCGTGCTCCGAGCCGTAGAACTGCTCCCACGCGGCCGCGTCGGTGAGTCGGAAGTCGGCGCCGCAGTCGACGACCACGGTGTCGTCGCCGAGCTCGGCGGCGACCGGGCCGGACTGCCCGTGCGGCAGACCCAGGAAGACGACGTCGTGATCGGCGAGGGTCTCGGGCGACGTCTCCTCGAGCACCCGGTCGGCCAGCGGGACCAGGTGGGGCTGCAGCGAGCCCAGCGCCTGGCCGGCGTTGGAGCCGCCGGTCAGGGCGCCGATCTCGACGTGCGGGTGGGCCAGCAGCAGCCGGAGGACCTCACCCCCGGCGTAACCACTGGCGCCCGCGACGGCGACCCTGACCTGCTCCGCGCTCGACATGTGCATGACCATACACAGTCATGCATTCATGCGCGACAGTGGGGCGGTCAGTCGACCTTCATCTCCCCCAGCTCGTCCCAGTGGTCGCCCTCCATGAGGACGTTGCGCACCTTGGGGGTCGCCTGGAGGTACTGCGGGAGCTCGGCCTGCGCCTGCTTGAAGTGGTCGGCCGTGACGTGGGCCTCGGCGGCGTCGTCCTTGAAGGCCTCGATGAGGACGTACTCCTCCGGGTCCTCGACGCTGCGCGACCAGTCGAAGAAGATGTTGCCCTCCTCGGCGCGCGTGGCGTCGGTGAACGACTTCGAGATCGAGGGCCAGTCGTCGGCGTGCTCGGGCTTCACCTTGAACTTGACGCAGATGAAGATCATGGCGCTCCTTCGGGTGGGGTCGCGTGCTGGTCCGGTGGACCCTGCCAGAGCGCCGTACCCGGGGGCCACGCGCGTTCTCACCGGGTGACAAGAGCGGGTGTGCGCCGTTGGTGGCAGTGCCTAGGGTGTGGCCATGGTCACGGCCAGCCCCGAAAAGCCGGGCCCGAGCGAGCACGGCTCCCGACCGGGGTCCGTGCACCGCACGCTCGACATCCTCGAGGTCGTGGCGGCCCGTGGTGGCGCCACCGCCAAGGAGATCGCCGACGCGACCAGCCTCCCCCTGCCGACGGTCTACCGGCTCGCGCGCGAGCTGCTCGACAGCGACTACCTCGTGCACATCCGCGAGGACAAGCGCTTCGAGCTCGGCTACAAGCTGCACCAGCTCGGCGTCTCGCTGCACCAGCAGATCGGGGTCTCGCGCGAGGTGCGGGCCGAGATCACGGCGCTGCACGAGCAGCAGGGACTCGCGGCGTACTTCGCGGTGCACCGCGGCAACCAGATCGCCGTGGTCCACGTCGCCGACTCCCCCGCCTGCCCACGCCTCGACCCCATCGACTTCGGCTTCCACGAGGCGTCGCACGCCACCGCGCTCGGCAAGATCCTGCTCGCCGACCTCGACCCCGACCAGCGCGAGCTGCACCTCGACCCCGAGCCGATGCCGGTCTTCGGTCCGGGCACCATCACCAGCCACGCCGAGCTCGCCGCGCAGCTCGTCACCGTCGCCGAGCGCGGCACCGCCTGGGAGCACGGCGAGTTCGTCGCCGGCGCCACCTGCGTCGCCGCCGCCGTCCGCGGCAGCAGCGGGGTCCTCATCGGCTCGGTCGCCGTGTCCGGCAGCGACGAGCACATGGCACGGGCGCCGCAGGACGTCGAGAACGCCGTCCGCACGACCGCCTCCCGCGTCAGCCGCTTCTACCGCGCCGGCCGCCCCCGCTGACCGGCGCCCTTCGCGACGCCCCGCTCGTCCCTCGCGGGCCTCCTCAGGGATCGTGGCCCGCTCCCTGAGGTGCGAGCGGAGCGAGCCACGAAGGGGGCGACCAGCCCGTGCCACGGTGCCGCGCCCTTCGAGACGCCCCGCTCGTCCCTCGCGGGCCTCCTCAGGGATCGTGGCCCGCTCCCTGAGGTGCGAGCGGAGCGAGCCACGAAGGGCGCCGCCCCTCGCGGACCGACCGGCCGGCAGGGGTTATCACCGAGCGAGAACGACGGTGGTCGGCGGAACGCGGCCGACCTAGCGTGGCGGCCATCACACCGATCCGGTGCCCCCACCGGACGATCTGGAGGACCCATGGCTGAGAGCACCTCTCCCGAGGTCGTCTCCGCGGCGGCGCGCGCCAACCTCGTGCGCCTGCTGCGAGCGGCGTACCCGCACGACGACTTCCCCGACGGCCCCTACGAGCGCACCGCCGACACGATCGTCGAGCAGGTCGGCGAGACCCTGTGGCACCGCCTCGCGCTGGTGCAGGGCCTCGAGACCCTCGACGCGTCGGCGCAGAGCTCCCGCGGCAAGGCCTTCGCGGACCTCGACGACGAGGAGGCGCTGTCGCTGCTGCGCGGCATCGAGGACGCCGAGTTCTTCCGGTTCGTCCGCGGCGTGACCGTGGTGACGCTCTACAACGACCACGAGGTCTGGGAGGTCCTCGGCTACGAGGGCGAGTCCTTCTCCAAGGGCGGTTACGTCGACCGCGGCTTCGACGACCTCGACTGGCTGCCGACGCCGCGCGTCGAGGAGTACGACGGCCCCGACCAGATCGTCGAGGTCGCCCCCGACGACGAGCTGACCACGACCGGGAGCAAGTGAAATGACCGACAAGACCCCCCACCTCGGCAACCCCATCAGCCACGACGACGAGGTTGTCGTCATCGTCGGCTCCGGTGCCGGCGGTGGCACCGTGGCGTACGAGCTGGCGCAGCGCGGCGTGAAGAGCGTGGTGCTGGAGGCCGGTCCGTGGCTGCTGCCCGAGGACTACGAGAACGACGAGTGGGCCGCCTTCAACCAGATGGCCTGGCTCGACAACCGCACCGCCTCCGGCCCCTACCGCGTGGCGACCGACTTCCCCAACCTCCCGGCCTGGATCGTCAAGGCGGTCGGCGGCTCGACGACGCACTGGTCGGGCGCCACGCCGCGGTTCAAGGACTACGAGTTCCGGACCCGCAGCTACTACGGCCGCGTCGAGGGCGCCAACCTGCTCGACTGGCCGATCACGCTGGCCGACCTCGCGCCGTACTACGACGCCGCCGAGAAGGCCATCGGCTCGACGCACCGCCACGGGCGTCCCGCGCTGCCGGGCAACAACAACTACAAGGTGATGGCCAACGGCGCCGAGAAGGTCGGCTACAAGTACTACGCGACCGGCCCCTACGGCACCAACGCCGAGCCGTACGACGGCCGCCCCGCCTCGATCCAGGACGGCTTCAACTTCCAGGGCGACAAGTCCACCGCGAAGTGGAGCACCGCCGTGCGCGAGGTCCCGCGCGCCGTCGCGACCGGTCACTGCGAGGTGCGGCCGTCGAGCCACGCCGTGCAGGTCACCCACGACGCGTCCGGCCGGGCCAACGCCGTGCTCTACCTCGACCAGGACGGCAACCTGCACCGCCAGGCCGCCAAGGTCGTCTGCGTGGCCGGCAACTCGATCGAGTCGCCGCGGCTGCTGCTGATGAGCGCGAGCGCGCTGCACCCCGACGGGCTCGCGAACTCCTCGGGCCAGCTGGGCCGCAACTACATGCGCCACACCACCGGCTCCGTCTACGCGCGCTTCGACCAGCCGGTGCACATGTACCGCGGCGAGACGATGGCCGGCATCGTCGCCGACGAGGCCCGGCTCGACACCTCCCGCGGCTTCGCGGGCGGCTACTACATGGAGACGCTCTCGCTGGGCCCGGCCTTCCTGGCCGCGTTCGCCGAGCCCGGCTCGTGGGGCCCGGAGTTCACCGAGATCCTGGCGGCGTACGAGAACACCGCCGGCATGTGGATCGTCGGGGAGGACCTGCCGCAGGAGACCAACCGCGTCACCCTGCACACCGCAGAGAAGGACCAGTGGGGCCTGCCGGCCCCCGACGTCCACTTCGCCGACCACGCCAACGACGTGGCGATGCGCGAGCACGGGTACAGCAGGGCCGACATGCTCTACGAAGCCGTCGGCGCGACCGGCACCCACCACACCCCGCCCTACCCCGCGACGCACAACCTCGGCACCTGCCGGATGAGCGAGCGTCCCGAGGACGGCGTGGTCGACCGCTGGGGGCAGGCCCACGACGTGCCGGGCCTGTTCGTCAGCGACGGGTCGGTCATGACGACCGGTGCGGCGGCGAACCCGACCCTGACGATCGTCGCCCTGGCGATCCGCCAGGCCGAGCACATCGCCGACGGGCTCGCGAAGGGTGCGCTCTGAGCGCGCTGGCCGAGCAGCTCGTCCGGGCGCTCGGAGACCCCACCTCGCCGGTGCCGGTCTCCGGGCGCCCGCTCGACCTCCGGGCTCGGGCCCACGACGCGTCCCACTACCTGCTCCACCCGCAGGCCCTCGCCACGCCCCGCGACGTCGCCGGCGTCGCCGAGGTGATGCGGGCCTGCACCCGCCTCGGCGTACCCCTGACGTTCCGGTCGGGCGGCACGTCGCTGTCGGGCCAGGCGCTCTCCGACAGCGTGCTGGTCGACACCCGCGCCGGGTTCACCGGCATCGAGGTGCTCGACGGCGGGTCCCGCGTGCGCGTGCAGCCCGGGGCGACCGTGCGTGCCGTCAACGCGCGTCTCGCGCCGTACGCCGCCGCGCTCGGGCCGGACCCCGCCAGCGAGGTGGCCTGCACCCTGGGCGGCGTCATCGCCAACAACTCCTCGGGCATGCAGTGCGGCACCGAGCGCAACACCTACCGCACGCTGGAGTCGATGGTCGTGGTGCTGCCCAGCGGCACCGTGCTCGACACCGCAGCCCCCGACGCCGACGCCGTGCTCCGGGCCGCCGAGCCCGACCTGCACGACGGCCTGCTGGCGCTGCGCGACCGGGTGCGCGGCTCGGCCGAGTCGGTCGCCACCCTCGAGCGCCTCTTCGCGCTGAAGAACACCATGGGCTACGGCCTCAACAGCCTGCTCGACCACGACACCCCGGCCGAGATGCTGGCGCGGCTGATGATCGGCAGCGAGGGCACCCTGGGCTTCGTCGCCTCCGCGGTCTTCCGCACGGTGCCGGTGCGCAAGCACGCCGCCACCGGCCTGCTCGTCATGGACGACCTGCCGACCGCCGCCGCGATGGTGCCCGACCTGCTGGCCACCGGTGTCGTGACCGCCGAGATGCTCGACGCCGCGGCGCTGCGCGTGGCGCAGCAGGACTCCGGCTGCCCGGCCCAGATCGCCGGCCTCGAGGTTCGCGACCACGCGGCGCTGCTCGTCGAGCTGCAGGGGTCGTCGTCGGAGGAGCTGGAGGAGGCGCGTCACGCGGCCGGGCCCGGCCTGGCGGCGCTGCCGCTCGCCCAGGCCGCCGAGCTCACCACCGTCGCGGCCGACCGGGCGGCGATGTGGCGCACCCGCAAGGGGCTCTACTCCGCCGTCGCCGCCGCGCGGCCGCAGGGCACCAACGCCCTGCTGGAGGACGTCGCGGTGCCGATCGCGTCGCTGGCCGACATGTGCCGCGGCCTGACCGACCTCTTCGAGACCCACTCCTACGAGGGCTCCGTCGTCTTCGGCCACGCCCGCGACGGCAACCTGCACTTCCTGCTCAACGAGCGCTTCGACGACGAGCAGGCGCTGCGCCGCTACGAGGACTTCACGACCGACATGGTCGACCTCGTGCTCGGCCTCGGCGGCACGCTCAAGGCCGAGCACGGCACCGGTCGGATCATGGCCCCCTTCGTCGAGCGGCAGTACGGCGCCGAGCTCACCGACGTGATGCGGCAGGTGAAGCGGCTCTTCGACCCGGCCGGCACGCTCAACCCCGGCTCGGTGCTGACCGACGACCCCGGCCTGTGGCTGCGCGACCTCAAGACCGCGCCACCCGTCGAGGAGGAGGTCGACCGCTGCGTCGAGTGCGGCTTCTGCGAGCCGGTCTGCCCGTCCCGCGCGATCACGCTGACCCCGCGCCAGCGGATCGTGCTGCGCCGTGAGCTCGCCGACGCCCGGGCTCGCGGTGACCACGAGCTGGCCGCGTCCCTCGAGGCCGACTACGAGTACGACGGCCTCGAGACCTGCGCCGCCGACGGCATGTGCGCGACCGCCTGCCCCGTACTGATCAACACCGGCGACCTGGTCAAGCGGCTGCGCGCCGACGACCCGCCGGGCGACAAGGCCTGGACCGCCGCCGCGGGCTACTGGGACCGCACCACCCGGGCGGCCTCGGCCGGGCTCACGCTCGCCTCCCGTGCGCCGGGGCTGGCCTCGGCCGCGTCGCGGCTGGGCCGGCGCGTGATCGACACCGACGTGCTCCCGCAGTACGACCGCGACCTCGACCGCGGTGGCTCGCGGCGCGAGGTCGTCGCCGACCCCGACGCCGAGGTGGTGCTCTTCTCCGCCTGCGTCGGCACCATGTTCGGCGCCTCAGGTGGTCTCGGCGCCGACGCCGCCTTCCGGACCCTGTGCGCGCGGGCCGGCATCCGGCTGCGCACCCCCGACGACCTGCCCTCGCTGTGCTGCGGCACGCCCTGGAAGTCCAAGGGCCACCACGACGGCTACGAGCGGATGGGCTCGCTCGTCCGTGACTCCCTCGACCGCGCCACCGACGGCGGCCGGCTGCCGGTCGTGGTCGACGCGAGCTCGTGCGCGGAAGGGGTGCGGGGTCTTTTCGAACGAAAAGCCCCCGACACGCCGGGCGCCAGGGAGCCGATCGGTCGACAAGTGCTCGACGCCGTGACGTTCGTGCGCGAGCACGTGCTCCCGCGGCTCACCGTGAGCCACCGGGTGCCGGCCGTGGTCGTGCACCCGACCTGCTCGTCGACCGCGATGGGCACCACCGACGACCTGGTCGCGCTGGCGGAGGCGGTCGCCGACGACGTCCGGGTGCCGGTCGCGTGGGGGTGCTGTGCCTTCGCGGGTGATCGCGGCCTGCTGCACCCCGAGCTCACGGCCTCGGCCACGGAGCCGGAGTCGATCGAGGTCGCCGCCATGGACCTGCCGGCCGGAGCGGCGTACGTCTCGGGCAACCGGACCTGCGAGATCGGCATGACGCGGGCGACGGGCGAGTCCTACGTGCACGTGCTCGAGGTGCTGGAGCGGGCGACGCGCTGAGGCCTGCTTGGGTGAGCTCATGAGCGACCTCGTCATCAGCCACGTCCGGCCGTGGGGCGGCGAGCCCCGCGACCTCGTCGTCAGCGGCGCGGCCATCACCGACGTGGTCGCCCCCGGGACCGGCGTGGCCGACCGCGTGGTCGACGGCCGTGGCCTGTTGGCGCTGCCCGGCATCGTCAACGCGCACGCCCACGTCGACAAGTCGTGGTGGGGGCTGCCCTGGCAGTCGTGGGAGGGCGAGCGCGGCGTCGCGGGCCGCATCGCGCACGAGCGGGCGCGACGCGACGAGCTCGGCATCCCCGGCGTCGAGATCACCGCGGCCGTGCTGGGCGAGATGGTGCGCCACGGCACGACCGCGGTCCGCACCCACGTCGACGTCGACCTCGGGCTCGGGCTGCGCGGGCTCGAGGTGGTGCAGGAGGCCGCGGCGGCGTACGACGGGGCGCTGACGGTGGAGACGGTGGCCTTCCCCCAGGACGGCGTGCTGCGCCGACCGGGCGTGCTCGAGCTGCTCGACCGGGCGGCCGCCGCGGGCGCCGACCACGTCGGCGGGCTCGACCCCGCCGGCATCGACCGTGACCCCGTCGGCCAGCTCGACGGCGTGCTCGAGATCGCCGCCCGCCACGGCTGCGGCGCCGACCTGCACCTGCACGACCCGGCCGAGCTGGGTGCGTTCACCATCGAGCTGCTGCTGGAGCGGGTCGCCTCCTACGGGCTGCAGGGGCGGGTGACGGTCGCGCACGGCTTCGCGGTCGCCGACCTGGAGCCCGTACGCCGCCGCGACCTGCTGCAGGCGATGGGCGAGCTCGGCGTCTCGATGACCACGGTCGCCCCCGTCGGCCGTCCGCAGCTGCCCGTCGCCGACCTCGACGCGGCCGGGGTGGCGCTGGGGCTCGGCACCGACGGCATCCGCGACCTGTGGAGCCCCTACGGCACCGGTGACACCCTGCACATCGGCTGGCAGCTGGCCCGCGCCGGTGGGCTGGTGCGTGACGAGGAACTGACCCGGGTCGTCGAGCTCGCCACCCGCGACGGAGCGGCGTTCGTGTCGCGCGCGCTGGGCGGCGTACCCCTCGACCTGGTGCCCGGCGGCCGAGCCGACGTCGTGCTGCTCGACGCCGAGAACGTCATGGACGCCCTCGTCCGCCTACCGCCTCGGTCGCTGGTCGTCGGGGGTGGGCGGGTGCTGCACGAGTCGTGTGCCTGAGAGGGCGCTGGGGCGCCCTCTCAGGCACACGACTCAGCGCTGGACGGCCCCGTGACGCTCGGCAGCCAGGGCGACGGCGGCGTCGCGGGCGGCGGCGGTCTCGGCCTCGGTGAGGGTGCGGTCGGGGGCGCGGAAGCGCAGGGCGAACGCGAGCGACTTGCTGCCCTCCCCCACCTGGGCGCCGGTGTAGACGTCGAAGAGGCGCACCTGCTCGCACAGCTCGCCCGCGCCTTCGCGCAGGGTGTCGGCGACCTCGCCGGCCGTCACCGAGGCGTCGACGACGAGGGCGACGTCCTCCTTGGCCACCGGGTACGACGAGAAGTCGGGCGCCCGGGGCGGGACCGCGCGGGTGAGGAGGGCGTCGAGGTCGAGCTCGGCGACAGCGGTGCGCGGCGGCACGCCGGTGGCGCGGCAGACGCGCGGGTGCAGCTCGCCGGCGTGACCGACGACGACGTCGCCCGCCTCGGTGGCGACGAGCAGCTCGGCGCAGCGGCCCGGGTGCCAGGGGGCGTACGACGCCGACCGCGCGGTCAGCGTCAACCCCAGGGCGTCGGCGACGACACGGGCGGTCTCGATGACGTCGCTCCAGCTCGCCGCGCGGCCCGAGCCCCACCAGCCGGCACGGTCGCGGTCGCCGGCGAGGGCGAAGGCGAGGTGCAGCGGCTGGGCGGGCACGGCCTTGACGAGGTCGTCCCACTCGCCGTCGGTGGGACGGCGGTCGACCCCCAGGATGGGCGCGGCGACGCCCTCGTCGGGCAGCGTGACGGTGGCGGCCTCGAAGAGCGCGAGGTCGGAGGTGCCGCGGCTGGTGTTGCGGGCGACGGTGCGCAGCAGCCCGGGCAGCAGCGTGGTCGTCATCAGCGGCTCCTCCGCCGACAGCGGGTTGGCCAGCCGCAGGGTCTGGCGCCGCGGGTCGTCGGCGGGCACGTCGAGCCGGTCGAGGTCGTGGCTGCCGACGAACGGGAAGCTCAGCACCTCGACGTAGCCCTCGCCGGCCATGGTGCGGCCGATGCGCCGGCGCAGCGTCTGCGCAGGGGTCAGGCCGCGGCCCGACGGGGCGGTCGGCAGGACGCTGGGGACGTCCTCGTAGCCGACGACCCGCGCGACCTCCTCGACGAGGTCGAAGGGGTCCTGCACGTCGGGGCGCCAGCTGGGCACGACGACCTCGAGGCGGTCACCGTCGACGGTCACCTCGCAGCCGACGGCCTGGAGGTTGGCCACCGTGGTCTCGTCCGAGATGGGCATGCCGGTGATCCGGGCGGGGAGGTCGGCACCGATCGCGACCCGGGTGCGCTCGGGCGCGGAGCCGACGACGGTGTGGCCGGGCTCGACGGTGCCGCCGCCGAGCTCGGCGAGCAGCGTGGCGACGCGGTCGGCCGCGGCCTCGCAAATGCGGGGGTCGACGCCGCGCTCGTTGCGTCGGCCGGCCTCGGAGGTGAGCTTGTGGCGACGGCCCGTGCGGAACATCGACACGGGGTCCCAGTGGGCCGACTCGACCACGATACGCGTCGTCGTCGACGACATCTCGGTGGCCTCGCCACCCATGACGCCGCCGAGGCCGATGATGCCGGAGTCGTCGACGACGACGAGGTCCTCGGGGTGCAGGGCTCGGTCGGTGCCGTCGAGGGTGGTGAGCCGCTCGCCGGCCTCCGCGCGCCGTACGCCGAGGGCGCCGCTGAGCTTGTCGGCGTCGTAGCCGTGGATCGGCCGGCCGAGCTCGAACATCACGTAGTTGGTGACGTCGACGGCCAGGCTGATCGAGCGCTGGCCGACGTGCAGCAGGCGCCGGACCATCCAGTCGGGCGTCGGCGCGGTCGGGTCGAACCCGGAGACCGTGCGGGTGACGAAGACCGGGCAGCCCGTCGGGTCGTCGATGCGCACCGGCCAGCCCTGGTCGTCGGCCGGGGGCACCTCGCGCGCGGCGGGGTCGCGGAACGGGGCGTCGTACGCCATCGCGGCCTCGCGGGCCACGCCGCGCAGCGACAGCGCGTAGGCGCGGTCGGGGTTGATCTCCATCTCGATGACCTCCTCGCGTAGCGCGAGGAGCTCGATGGCGTCGTCGCCGGGGGCGCCGGCGTCAGGCGGGAGCACGAGGATGCCGCCCCTGGACGCACCGCCGTCGCCCAGGCCGAGCTCGGCCGTCGAGCAGATCATGCCGGCGGAGACGTGGCCGTAGGTCTTGCGCGCCGAGATCTCGAACGGCCCGGGCAGCACGCCGCCGGGCAGCACGCACACGACGAGGTCGCCGACGCCGAAGTTGTGGGCGCCGCACACGATGCCTTGCGGCTCGCCGGTGCCGTTGGCGTCGCCGACGTCGACGGAGCACCAGTTGATGGTCTTGCCGTTCTTCTGCGGCTCGGGCTCCATCGTGAGCACGCGGCCCACGACGAGCGGGCCCCGCAGGTCGTGGCCGGGCCGCTCGAGCGCCTCGAGCTTGAGCCCGAGCGCGGTGAGGCGCGCGGCGAGGTCGTCGGCGCTCACGTCGTCCGGGAGGTCGGTGAGCTCGCGGATCCAGGAGATCGGGGCCTTCACGCGGGGTCCCCGACGCGGCGCGAGCGAAGCGAGTGGCGTGGTGGGGTGCTCATCAGAGATCAGCTCCGAAGGGGGTCGAGAAGCGGACGTCGCCCTCGAACATGTCGCGCATGTCGGAGACGCCGTGACGGAACATCAGGGTGCGGTCGATGCCCATGCCGAACGCGAAGCCGGTGAAGCGATCCGGGTCGACGCCGCAGGCCACCAGCACGCGGGGGTTGACCACGCCGCAGCCGCCCCACTCGATCCAGCCCTCGCCCTTGCAGGTGCGGCAGGACGCGACCGCCGGGCTCGCGCCGCGACAGACGAAGCAGCGCAGGTCGACCTCGGCGGAGGGCTCGGTGAAGGGGAAGTACGACGGCCGGAAGCGCGTCGAGATGCCCTCGCCGAACATCGCGGCGGCGAAGTGGTCGAGGGTGCCCTTGAGGTGCGCCATGGTGATGCCCTCGTCGACGACCAGGCCCTCGACCTGGTGGAACATCGGCGAGTGCGTGGCGTCGTACTCGTCGGTGCGGAACACCCGGCCCGGGCTGACGACGTAGATCGGGGGCGTGCGGGTGAGCATCGCGCGGGCCTGCACCGGGCTGGTCTGGGTGCGGAGCACGAGGTGGTGCTCGGCCGGGTCGGCCCAGAAGGTGTCCTGCATGGTGCGGGCCGGGTGGTCGGGGCCGAGGTTGAGGGCGTCGAAGTTGAGCCACTCGGCCTCGACGAGCGGGCCCTCGGCGACCTCCCAGCCCATGGCGACGAAGACGTCGGCGATCCGCTCGGCGAGCATGGTCAGCGGGTGGCGGGCGCCCCGGGGGCGGCGGTCCCACGGCAGCGTGACGTCGACGGTCTCCTCGACGAGCATGCGGGCCTCGGCCTCGGCCTCGAGGTCGACCTGGCGAGCCGCCACGGCGCGGTTGACCTCGCCCCGAGCCCTGCCGACGCGGGCGCCGGCGTCCTTGCGGGCCGCCGGGGGAAGCGCGCCGATCTCGCGGTTGGCCAGGGCGATCGGGCTCCGGTCGCCGGCGTGCGCCGTGCGGACGGCCCTGAGCTCCTCGAGGTCGGTCGCGCCGTCGATGGCCGCGAGCGCCTCGGCGAGCATCTGCGCGACGTGCTCCTCGTCGAGCGGGGTCACCTGGACCGGGTCGTACTCGGAGTTCGGGCCGGACATGCGTGCCTCTCGCGTCGTGGCTGGCCCTGACCTGGGCCGCCGCACAGTCTAGGAAGCGGGGCGCGGCCCGGGCCAACCGGTTGCCGCGAGCCTCGACTGGGCGCGCTTCTCGGTGACCTGGCGCGTGTTGCAACAGCCGACAAGTCACTGATTACCCGCCTGAGCGGGTAGTCAGCGCCGGTCGCCGGCCGGCCAGCGGACGTCGAGGCGGGCGCCGCCGGTGGGGACGTCGGAGATCTCGATCTCGCCGCCGTGGGCGTGGACGAGGCCGCCGACGATGTACATGCCCAGCCCGGTGCCGCCGCGGGTGCCGCCCTTCCAGAACTTGGTGAACACCCGGGAGCGCATCGCCTCCTCGATGCCCCCGCCCTCGTCGTCGACCCGCAGCAGCACCCCGTCGTACGCCGCTCCGGCCGCCGGCGAGAGCGGCGCGAGCGAGACCGCGACCGTGCCGTCGCCGTGGCGCAGGCCGTTGTCGACGAGGTTGCCGACGACCTGGGTGAGCTTGTCGGGGTCGGCGAAGACGGGGGGCAGGTCGCCCGCGACGTCGAGGGTGATCTCGCGGGTGGTGCCGGTGCGGGCGGCGGACACGACCCGCTCGACGATGACGGCGGCGTCGACCTCACGGGGGTAGAGCGGCAGCCGGCCGGTGTCGATGCGCGCCACGTCGAGAAGCTCGGTGATGAGCCGCGTCAGCCGCTCGGCGTCGACGTGGACGGTGGTGAGCATGAGCTTCTTCTGCTCGTCGTTGAGGCTGTCCCAGCGCCGCAGCAGCGTGCCGACGAAACCCTTGACCCCCGTCAGCGGCGAGCGCAGCTCGTGGGCGACGGTGGCGACGAGGTCGGAGCGGTCGCGGTCGAGCCGCTCGCGGCCGCGCCCCGAGCGCACCACCACGGCGACGCTGCGCACGGGCCCCCCGCGGCTCTCCCGGTCGATGCGGGCCGTGGTGAGCACCTCGGTGCCGTCGGCGGTCAGCCACGACTGCTCGGGCACGCCGGTGCGGCTCGCCAGGCCGGCGTACGGCGTGTTGGTCTCGACCCACTCGCAGCCTTCGGTGTCCTGCAGCGCGAGCGCCTCGCCGAGCGGCCGGCCGGGCGCGGCGTCGGCGCCGAGCAGGCGACGGGCCGAGTCGTTGACGTGGGTGACGACGCCGTCGGCGTCGGCCAGCAGCAGCCCGTCGGGGAAGCGGTCCAGCAGCTCGTCCACGCCCCGACCCTAGGGGGCTACGACGCCCCGGCGCACGCCTCGACGGGCGCCGAGCGCGCCAGGAGCACCTGGTCGGCGCGCAGCCGCCCCAGGTTGGCGGCGAACCACGAGTCCTCGCCCTCCACGGTCTCCCCCCGTGCGCGTGCCCGAGCGGCGTCGGGCAGGGCGCAGGCGAGCTCGGCGTCGGGCAGGGCGACCAGGGCGGGCACGGCGTCGTCGCTGAGGCCGGAGAGGTAGTACGGGTCGAGCCGGCCACCGGCCTCGAACCGGTCGACGTTGACCCGCGCGACCACCCCGTCGGGGTTGGCGACGGCGAGGGCGAGCAGCGTCACGGCCCCGCTGAGCACGGCGGCGCGCGGCACCCAGGCGGCCCGCAGCCGCACGCCGGAGCCGAGCAGGGCCAGCACGACCAGGGCGAGCCAGCCCTCGAAGACCCACACCAGCAGCCGCAGCGAGGTCAGCCCGTAGGCCTCGGTGTAGAGCCACATCCGCGACATCGCCGAGCCCACCACCAGCAGGGTCAGCGCGCACAGCAGCCCGGCGCCGAGCCGCAGCCAGCGACGGTCGGCGGCGTCGTCGCGGTCGGCGCGACGACCCGCGAGCGCCAGCACCACCAGGGTGAGCGCCGTCGCCACGGTCAGCTGGGCGAAGCCCTCCCGCGCGTAGGAGGCGTAGGTGAAGCCGGTGGTGCGCTCGACGTACGCCGCTCCCCCGACGACGGCCGTGACCTGGGCCAGCAGGAACAGCGCGAACACGGCGTCGACGACCAGCAGCGGCACCAGCCACTCGTAGCGCCGGCCGCGGGCGCGAGTCGCGGCGTCGCGACCCTCGACGCGGGGCGGGTTGAGGGCGAGGTACGCCGCCGCGAGCACCACGCCGCCGACGGCCACGGCGACGAAGATGCGCGCCACCACGACGTCGCCGGTGTCGGGCGCGATCGCCCGGAACCACTGCCCGAAGACCGCGTCGGCACTGGCGAAGAGCAGCCCGAAGACGAGCGCGGCGAGGAGCGAGGCGAGCGCCGTACGGGCGACGGCGAGACCCTGGCCGGGCCCGGCGAGGGCGCGGACGCTGCGGCCGAGCCAGGGCATCCCGCGCAGTCCGGCGAGCGGCCACGCCAGCACCGAGGCCACCACCCCGCGGACGGTGCGCCCGTCGGTCAGCGCCGTCGGCACCAGCACCCCGGCGGCGAGCACGCCCAGCACGCCGATCCACTCCGCGTCGCGCAGCGTGGGCACCAGTGCGAGGCCGGCGGCCACGAGCGCGCTGGCGACGACGTACGGCGACCGGCGCCGCGGCGAGACCCACCACACCACCCCACCACCGGCGAGGAGCACGAGCGTGCCCCCGAGGCCGAGCGCGTGGTCGGGCACGGCGACCGCGGCGAGGACGCCGACGGCGAGCGCCGCCAGCACCACGCGCGGACGACCGGGCAGCGACTCCGGCCACCAGGAGCCGAACAGCTCGTCGGTCGTGCCTCCGCCCGGCGGCGTCGCGGTCGGTGCGGGCGTCAGGACGGGGGTGGACGTCATCTCGGGCCTCCTGGGCGCGGGTGGGACGGGCGGGACGGGGGCGAGCGGGCGGTCGGCGCTCGTGGGCAGCTCGAGGCGCACCAGGGCGCCGCGGCCGGAGGGCGGCTCGACGACGGCGACGCGACCGCCGTGCAGCTCGGCGACCCAGCGCACGATCGCCAGGCCGAGACCGGTGCCGCCGGTCCCCGCGGTGACGGGGGTGCCGGCGGTGCCGAACCGCTCGATGACCCGGTCCCGGTCGGCCGGGTCGATGCCGGGGCCGTCGTCGGCGACGTCGAGGCGCACGGCGCCCGGGGTGCGGCGTACGTCGACCCGCACGGTGCCACCGGCGGGGGCGTGCCGCGTGGCGTTGTCGAGCAGGTTGGCCACGGCCTGGTGCAGCCGGTCGGGATCGACCTCGACCACGAGGTCGTCGGGCTCGACCACGACCTCGACGGCGACCTCCCGCGCCGCGGCGACGGGGGCCGCCGCGGCGGCCGCGTCGCGCAGCAGGTCGACCATCGCGACCTCGCGACGGCGCAGGGGCGTCACCCCGGCGTCGACCCGTGAGAGGTCGAGCAGGTCGTCGACCAGCGCGCCGAGCCGCTCGGCCTGCTGCAGCGCCGGGGCGATGGTGGCGGCGTCGGGCCGGGTGACGCCGTCGTGGAGGTTCTCGAGCAGCGCGGTGAGCGCGGTCAACGGCGTGCGGAGCTCGTGCGAGACGCTGCCGACCAGCTCGCGTCGCTGCCGGTCGACGTCGGCGAGGTCGCCCGCCATCGCGCTGAAGGCACGCGCCAGCTCGCCGACCTCGTCGCGCGACGAGGTCGTGACCCTGGCGTCGTAGTCGCCCGCCGCCATCCGCCGGGCGGCGTCGATCATCTGCCGCAGCGGCGCGGTCATGCCCCGCGCGAGCAGCTGCGTCACCGCGAGGGCGAGCGCGACGGTCACGGGGATCGACAGCCACGCCGGCACCGCCGCGGCGCCCAGGGTGGCCAGCACCGTGGCGACCAGCACGCTGACGGAGACCAGCAGGCCCAGCTTGAGCTTGAGCGAGCGCACCCCGCGCAGCGGCTGCGGCGGGTCGACCAGCGCCTCCCCCACCGTCTGGCTCACGGCCGGGCCTCCAGCGCGTAGCCGACGCCGTGGGCGGTGCGGACCCGGTCGGCGCCGATCTTGGCGCGCAGCGAGCGCACGTGGCTGTCGACCGTGCGGGTCGCGCCCTCGCCGCCCTCCCAGCCCCACACCTCGGCCAGCAGCCGCTCGCGCCGCAGCACCTCGCCGGGACGCCTCGCGAGCGCCAGCGCCAGGTCGAGCTCGGTCGGCGTCAGGTGCACCTCGACGTCGGCGACCCACGCCCGCCGCGCCGCAGGGTCGAGCCGCAGGGCGCCCACCGTCGTCACCGGGGTGGGCGCTGCCGCGAGCTCACGGGCCCGCTCCACCCGGCGCAGCAGCGCCGAGACCCGCGCCACCAGCTCGCGCATCCGGAACGGCTTGGTCAGGTAGTCGTCCGCCCCGACCCCGAGCCCCACCAGCACGTCGGACTCGTCGTCGCGTGCGGTCAGCATCAGCACCGGCGTCGGCCGCACCGCCTGGATCCGCCGGCACACCTCGAGCCCGTCGAACCCCGGCAGCATCACGTCCAGCAGCACCAGGTCGGGCTCGTGCTCGGCGTGCACCGCGACCGCGGCCGGCCCGTCGTACGCCGACACCAC
The DNA here is from genome assembly GCF_054777915.1 of Nocardioides marmoraquaticus. Lineage (NCBI taxonomy): Bacteria > Bacillati > Actinomycetota > Actinomycetes > Propionibacteriales > Nocardioidaceae > Nocardioides > Nocardioides marmoraquaticus. Next base: position 39,097 of record NZ_BAAHAA010000024.1, read on the forward strand.
CCGGTGCCCCTCCGCCCGCAGCCGGTCGGCCACCGCCTCGTGGATCACCGGCTCGTCCTCCACGACGAGGATCAGCGCTGTGCTCATGCAGGGAGGCTATGAGCGCGAGCCGTCAGGACGCGTGAGTCTGCTGTGAAGGTTCCGTGCAGGTACGCCGCCCCTCCCCCGGTGGCTCGCCGATCCCTGCTCGCTGAGGAGCCCGCGAGGCTGAGCCCCGCTCCCTGGGAGCCCGCGGGGAACGAGCGGGCGTCACGAAGGGCCGCCGCTCTTCACGGCTCGCTCCGCTCGCACCCCAGGGAGCGACAGCAGCTACCGCTCCCCGAGCCCCGCTCCCTGAGGAGCCCGCGAGGTACGAGCGGGCGTCACGAAGGGCGCGACCACCGCCTCGACAGGCTCGACCAGCCGGTTGCACGCCCCTTCGTGGCTCGCTCCGCTCGCACCTCAGGGAGCAACAGCAGCTGCCGCTCCCTGAGGAGCCCGCGAGGGACGAGCGGGCGTCACGAAGGGCCGCCCTTCGTGGCTCGCTCCGCTCGCACCTCAGGGACCGGCACCACCCGCTGGTCGAGCCTGTCGAGACCAGCGCGCCCCCGGTCCCTGAGGAGCCCGCGAGGGACGAGCGGGCGTCACGAAGCGCCGCCCCTCGTGGCTCGCTCCGCTCGCACCTCAGGGAGCAACAGCAGCTACCGCACCCTGAGGAGCCCGCGAGGGACGAGCGGGCGTCACGAAGGGCGCGGCCGTGGCCTCGGCACGCTCGATCAGCGAGAAGACGTACGGACCGACTCAGCGGCGGCGGGCGGTGGCGTAGAGGCAGACGGCGGCGGCGGTGGCGAGGTTGAGGGACTCGGCACGGCCGCGGATGGGGATGGCGACGCGGTGGTCGGCGAGGGCGGCGAGCTCGTCGGGCAGGCCCCAGGCCTCGTTGCCGAGCAGCCAGGCGACGGGGCGGTCGAGCAGGCCGTCGGCCTCGGCGGCGAACAGGTCGACCTCGCCCGCGCCGTCGGCGGCGAGGACGAGCCGGCCGGAGCGGCGTACGGCCTCGACCACGGCGGCGGCGTCGGTCTCGAGCGCGACCGGGAGGTGCCACAGGCTGCCGACCGTCGCCCGGACCGTCTTGTCGTTGTAGGGATCGACGCTGTGCCCGGCGAGCACGAGGCCGGTGGCGCCCGAGGCGTCGGCGGTGCGGATCACGGTGCCGGCGTTGCCGGGGTCGCGCACGTCGGCGCAGACCACGAGGTCGCCGGAGGTGGCGAGCACGTCGACGAGCGGTACGTCGAGCGCGCGGCAGACGGCGACGAGTCCCTGGGGGGTGACGGCCCCGGCGAGCGAGGCGACGGCATCAGGATCGGTCACGTGCCAGGGCACGTCGGGGTCGGCGGCGCGGAGGTCGCCGTGGGCGGCGTACGCCTCGGGGGTCGCGAAGACCTCGACGAGGTTGCCGGCCACCGTCAGCGCCTCGCGGACCGCCTTGGCGCCCTCGGCGAGGAACAGCCCGGTCTCGGTGCGGGAACGACGACGGGCGAGCCTCCGCGCCTGCTTCAGGCGCCCGGAGCGGGTCGTGAGGACCGGCTCGGGTGGGAGGCTCGCCACGTCGTGGTCGTGCTGTGCTGCGAGGGGGAGGTCAGGCCGCGTCGACGGGGGCGTTGACGTCCTCGGGCAGCGCGGCCTTGGCGGTCGCGACCAGGGCCGAGAAGGCGGCCGGGTCGGTGACGGCCAGGTCGGCCAGGACCTTGCGGTCGACCTCGACGCCCGCGGCCTTGAGGCCCTGGACGAAGCGGTTGTAGGTGATGCCCTCGGCGCGCGCCGCGGCGTTGATCCGCTGGATCCAGAGGCGACGGAAGTCGCCCTTCTTCTTGCGGCGGTCGTTGTAGCTGTAGACCAGGGAGTGGGTGACCTGCTCCTTGGCCTTGCGGTAGAGCCGCGAGCGCTGGCCGCGGTAGCCCGAGGCGCGCTCGAGGGTGACGCGGCGCTTCTTCTGGGCGTTGACCGCCCGCTTCACGCGTGCCATGTGGGTGACTCCTTGTCAGTCGGTGGCGCCGTCAGGCGGCGCCGGCCGTGCCCGTGGTCGGGTGCCGGCCGTTGGTTCGGGTGGGACGACGGCTCAGCGGCCGAGCAGCTTCTTGACCTTGGGCACGTCGGCCTTGGCGACCTCGGTGGTGCCGGACAGGCGACGGGTGACGTTGGACGCCTTCTTCTCGAGGTTGTGGCGCATGCCCGCCTTCTGGCGACGGATCTTGCCCGAACCGGTGACGCGGAAGCGCTTCGAGGCACCGGAGTGCGTCTTGTTCTTCGGCATTGACTTCCTTCTCTCGTGCGGCCCGGCGCGCAGCGGCGTACCGGGGGTGTCGTGGGGGCCGGAGCCGCCGCTCAGGCCTCGATCTCGGGGTCGAGGTTCTCGGAGCGGCCGCGCGCCTTCTTGGGGCCGGGGGCGGCGCGGTTGGCGGCACGCTCGGCGTGCTCCTCCTCGCGCTCGGCCTTGAGGGCCGCGGCGCGGACCTCCTTGGCGGCCTTGACCTCGGCCTGGGCCTCGGCCTTCTTCTTCAGGGGGCCGATGACCATGGTCATGTTGCGGCCGTCCTGCTTGGGGTTGCTCTCGACGAAGCCCAGCTCGTTGACGTCCTCGGCGAGCTTCTGCAGCAGCCGGTAGCCCAGCTCGGGGCGGTGCTGCTCGCGGCCGCGGAACATGATCGTGATCTTGACCTTGTCGCCCTGGCGCAGGAAGCGCACGACGTGACCCTTCTTGGTCTCGTAGTCGTGCGAGTCGATCTTGGGCCGGAGCTTCATCTCCTTGATCACGGTGTTGCTCTGGTTGCGACGGGACTCGCGGGCCTTCTGGGCGTTCTCGTACTTGAACTTGCCGTAGTCCATGAGCTTGCAGACCGGGGGCTTGCCCATCGGGGCGATCTCGACGAGGTCGAGGTCGGCCTCCTGGGCGAGACGCAGCGCGTCCCCGGTCGAGACGATGCCGACGGTCTCGCCGTTGGGTCCGACGAGCCGGACCTCGGGAACGCGGATCCGGTCGTTGATGCGGAGCTCGGTGCTGATGGGTCCTCCTGGATGGGTGTGCGTGGGACCCCAGGAGAACGCTCGCCGGCCGGCTTTTCTGCCCGGGACGACGAAGGCCCCCGTGCGACGCACGGGAGCCTCGGGGAACGGGTCACGCCCGCACGCCTGCGCGTGCGGTCTCACCCGGACCGGAAACCCGACGACCTGGTGGTGCTGCGGCCGGTGCGGGTGGGAGGAGGCCTCCGCTTGTCGGACCACGCCCAGGGGGCGCGGTCGGTCCACAGGACAGGTTACCGGCAGGGGGCCGGTGATGCACATCGGCGGTACGCCGCCCCTGCGTGACACCCCGCTCGTCCGTCGCGGGGCTCCTCAGGGAGCGATGGTGCGAGGTGCGGCCGCGCCAGGCCCTCGGGGGCAGTCGACTGGTCGGCCTGTTTCGTCACTTGTCGGCCGAGATCACGGTGCACGAGTGACGAGTTCCCCGGCTGACCGGGGATTTCGCACCCCCTCAGGGCAGTGCCCACCCCCACCCGCCGTCGGGGAGGCGGAGCAGGCGGTGGCCGTCGGCGAGGGGGCGGAGGAGGTCGGCGTCGAGCGGGAACAGGACCGGGCCGGCGACGTCAAGGACGAGGGCGTCGGCCTGCTGCTGCACCGCGGAGCGGGCGGCGTCGGCGAGCGACACCGGCACGGGGCGCGCGGTCGGGTCCCAGCGCTGCAGCCGGTCGAGCCCGGAGAACGCGAGCAGCGCCTGGCGTCCCCCGCGCCCGGTCATCAGCACCGCCGCCATGTCGGTGGTCTTCTCGCGGGTCAGCCCCTGCTCGTCGACCTCGGTCTCCCCCGCCACCGCGACCACCGGCACCAGCACGCGCGACTCCTGCAGGGCCGCGACGACCGCCAGGCCCCGCGCGCGGTCGGTGGGCGAGGCGTCGTACGCCGTCAGGGCGGCCGCCACGGCCGGGTCGACGCGGCCCTCGTCGCCGGCGAACCCGGGGTCGGGGATGCTCTTCACGCCGGCCATCCTCCCAGCCCCGGCCCGTACCCTGGCGGCATGGACGGCAGCAGCCTCGACCAGACCACCTGGACCGCCCTCGCCCTGACGCTGACCGTCCTGGGCGGTGCGCTGTCGTGGGTGGCCTACCGCCGTCGGGGGCTGGCCGCGGGTCTCAAGGGCGTCGCGCTGAGCCTGCTGCCCCTCGCCGCGCTGCTCACGGGCACGCTGCGCCTGCTCGTCGCGGTCTGCGGGGAGGTCTCGTCGTGGGCCACCCGGCTCGTGCTCTCCCCCGTCGTCTGGTCGGGGGTCGCGCTCGCCGGCGTCGCGGTCGTGCTGTGGGTGCTCGCCGGCATGCTCGCCGCCCGTGGCATCGGGGTGAGCGGCAAGGCGGCCGAGAAGGCCGTGCGCAAGGGCGAGCGCGCCCGCCGACAGGTCGGCGCCGCTCCTGCCGCGGAAGCCCCCGCACCTGCCCGCCCCGCCGCCGGCGGCGCGAAGCAGGGCCCCCGCGACGACGACATGGACGAGATCGAGGCGATCCTCAAGAAGCACGGCATCTGAGCCGTGACGGCCGCCGAGCGTCGCGTGCTGGCGCAGCGCCTCGACCGGGCCGTCGACCGCCTCGACGACCCGCGCCACCCGCTGGTGGTGGTCGACCTCGACGCGCTCGAGGCCAACGCCGTCGACCTGGAACGTCGCGCCGACGGCACGCCGCTGCGCCTGGCCTCCAAGAGCATCCGCGTGCCCGCCCTGCTGCGCCACGTGCTCGACCGACCCCGGTGGCACGGCGTGCTCGGCTACACGCTGCGCGAGGCGCTGTGGCTCGTGGGCGAGGGCGCCGTCGACGACGTGCTGCTCGGCTACCCCACGGTCGACCGCGGTGCCCTCGCGAGGTTGCTGGCCGACGACCACGCCCGCTCCCGGGTCACGCTGATGGTCGACGACGTCGCCCACCTCGACCTCGCGCGCGCCGCGGGCGACCACCGCGGCGTGCGGGTCGCGATCGACGTCGACGCGGGGTGGCGGCGCGGGCCGCTCGCGGTCGGGCCCCGGCGCTCGCCGCTGCGCAGCGACACCGCGTTCGTCGCGCTGGCCCGGCGCGCCGTCGACCTCGGGTTCGTCGTGCGCGGGTTGATGACCTACGAGGGCCAGGTCGCCGGCGTGCCCGACGCCGTGCCCGGGTCCCGGCTGCGCTCGGTCGTCGTACGACGGGTCAAGGCGGCGTCGCTCGCACAGCTCGCCGAGCGGCGTACCGTCCTCGCGCAGGCGCTCGCCGACTCGGTCGGACCCCTCGAGCTGTGGAACGCCGGCGGGTCCGGCGACGTCGCCGAGGCCGCCGCCGACCCGCACGTCACCGAGGTCGCCGCCGGCTCGGGGCTGCTCGTGCCGGGGCTGTTCGACCACTACCGCAGCTTCGCCCCGCGCCCGGCGGCGTACTTCGCCCTCCCCGTCGTACGACGCCCCGGCCGCCGGGTCGCGACGCTGGCCGGCGGCGGGTTCGTCGCCAGCGGCGCCGCCGGCCGCGACCGGCTGCCGCTGCCGTGGGCGCCGCCCGGTCTCTCGCTCACCTCGCTCGAGGGCGCCGGCGAGGTGCAGACGCCGGTCACGGGTCGCGCCGCCGGCCGCCTGGCGGTCGGCGACCGCGTGTGGTTCCGCCACGCCAAGGCCGGCGAGCTGATGGAGCACGCCGACGTCGTGCACCTCGTCCGCGGCGGCGCCGTGGTCGACACCGTCCCGACGTACCGCGGCCTCGGGCTGGCCTGGTGAGCGAGGCCGTCAGAGCCGTGCTGGCGGCACTGGAAGCTCGGGGGTCTCGTGACGGCCGCGCGACCACCGGGTCCGTCGCGCCGGTGCTCTGCGTCGACGGCCCGGCGGGGTCGGGCAAGACCACGCTCGCGGCGGCCGTGGCGCAGGCGGTGAGCGGCGCGAGGATCGTGCACATGGACGACCTTTTCGAGGGCTGGTCGGGCCTGGCGCACGTCGACCGGCAGCTCGACGGGCTGCTCGGACCGCTGGTCGACGGGCGGCCCGGGCGCTACCGGCGCTGGGACTGGCACGCCGACGGCTGGGCCAAGGAGCACGTGGTCGAGCCCGGACCGCTCGTGGTCGTCGAGGGCGTCGGCTCCGGCTGCTGGCGCTCCGCCGACCTGCTGGTGTGGGTGGAGGCGCCGCGCGAGCTGCGGCTGCGGCGCGGGCTCGAGCGCGACGGCGAGGCCTTCGCGCCGTACTGGGAGCAGTGGGCCGCCGACGAGCAGCGGCTCTTCGCCCGCGAGCGCACCCGCGAGCGCGCCCACCTGCTCGTCGACGGCCGCGACGGGTCGCTGCTGGCCGAGTGACGTGTCAGCGCCCGGAGCGCCCGCCGAGCGACAGCACCACGCAGGCGAGTCCCCACAGCACGGAGAGCGCGGTCAGGCTCTTGACCCACGCGGGCACGTCGACGAAGAACGCGGGCACCATCGTCAGCAGGATCAGCACGACGCAGCCCGCGAGCACGCTCAGCGCCGCCCGTCGGCCGGTGCGCCACGCCGCCAGGACCGCGACCAGCCCCACCGCGGCGAGCAGGGTGTCGGCCAGCAGGATCTCGAAGGGCGGGCCGACCTCGCCGTCGGGCGACCCCGGCACGAAGGCGCTGGGCAGGTTGGTCAGGAAGAAGAGGCCGGCGAGAGCGAGGCCCACGCGCTGGCGCCGGCGGGGAGCGAGGGTGGGGCTCGGGTCGGTCTGGGTGGTGGTGCTCATGGGGACCTCCTGGGTCGATCGGGTCCGCCCAGGCTCCGATCGCTGCGGGTCCCGGCGACAGGGCCGACCTTCCCCGGATCCTCCCCCGGCGTCCCGACCGCAGGGAAGGACTTCCCGGGTGCGCCGGACCCCGAACGCCACGATGATGTGCGGATGAGCGTGCGCCTGCTCGTGGTCGACGACCACCCCGTCGTGCGCACCGGCCTGCGCGCGCTCGTCGACACGGTGCCCGACATGGAGGTGGTGGGCGAGGCGGTCGACGGTGCGTCGGCCGTGCGCGAGACCTTGCTGCTGCGGCCCGACGTCGTGCTGATGGACGTCCGCATGCCGGGCGTGGACGGCGTCGAGGCCACGCGCCGCCTCCGTGTCGCGGCCCCAGACGTCGCTGTGCTGGTGATGACGATGTACGACGACGACGCGACCGTCTTCACCGCCATGCAGGCCGGTGCCCGGGGCTACCTGCTCAAGGGCGCCTCCCAGGAGGAGATCCGCAGCGCCGTGATCGCGGTCGCGGCTGGGCAGGCCGTGTTCGGACCCTCCGTGGCAGCACGCGTGCTGGGCCTGCTCGGCGGGCCGACGCCGACCGCGCCCGACCATCCCTTCCCCACCCTCACCGCCCGCGAGCGCGACATCCTCGACCACCTCGCGCGGGGCCGCCGTACGTCGGCGATCGCCGAGGCGCTGCACCTGTCGCCCAAGACGGTGAGCAACCACCTCACCGCGGTCTTCGCCAAGCTCGAGGTGGCCGACCGGGCGACCGCCATCGTCCGTGCCCGCGACGAGGGCCTCGGTCGGTGACGGCCCTGCTCGCGGCGACCGTCGCCGGGTCGCTGGTGGTCCCGGCAGTCCTGCTGCTCGTGCGGGGGTGCGCCCGTGTCGCTGCCGCGAGCATGCTCATCGCCGGGGCCGCCCTCGTGGTGGCGAGCAGGGGCGGCCCGGTCGGCGAGGTGGCGGGCACCCTCGTGTCGCTGCTGCTCGCCCCGCTCGTGGTGCTGACCTACCCGCGCGCTCGGGTGCGCGAGCCGCTCGATGCACTCGTCCTCCTCACCGTGGTCGGGGCCAGCACGCTCGCGCTGCTCTGGCCGGAGGCGACCGACGCCATGCTGCTCACGGTCCTGCTCGTGGTCGTCGCGCACGTCGGCTGGTCGCTGGTGCGCAGCACCGGCGCCGAGCGCCGGTCGGTGACCTGGCTGGCCCTCGCCCTGGGCTCCGGCCTGCTCGCGAGCCTCGTCGTGGCCTTCGCGCTCAGCGGGGCCGACACGGCCTCTCCCTGGGCGCTCCTGCCACTCGGGGTCGTCGGCCCCGCCCTCGTCGTGGGCGTCAGGCTGCCCGAGGTGGCCGACGCCCGCACCCTGGTCGTCGACGGCGTCGCCCACGCTGCGGCCGCGCTGACGGTGCTGGCCCTGGTCGTCGGGGTCGGCGCGCCAGCCCTCGAGGCGCTGCCACAGTGGCAGGCGTTGTCGCTGCTCGGGCTCACCGCCGCCGCGCTCGGTGCGGCGTACGCCCCGGGTCAGCGGCTGCTGCGCGCCACCGTCGGCGAGCTGGTCGGCGTGCGGTCCGAGCCGCTGGCGGCGGTCGGGCTGGTGACCCGCTCGCTGGGTGAGGACCCGTCCGAGTCGTTGGACGCCGTGCGCCGCGCGCTCGCCGTGCCGTGGGCAGCAGTGCTGGGAGAGCCTCCCCTGACCTCGGGCCGACGCCCCGGCGAGACGGTGCGGGTGTGGCTCGGCGAGGACCTGCCCGAGCTCGAGGTGGGTCTGCGCGACGGCGACACCCGCCTGGGTCGCGCCGACGAGCGGTTGCTGTCGCTGGCGGGCCCGCTGCTCGGGCAGGCACTGCGGCTGCACGCGCTGAGCGAGCAGGTGAGCCGGTCGCGGGCCGACACGGTCCTGGCGCTGCAGGACGAGCGTCGCCGGTTGCGCCGCGACCTGCACGACGGACTGGGGCCTCTGTTGTCGGGCCTCGCACTGACGACCGACGCCGCACGCAACCTGCTGCGCCACGACCCCGACGCCGCCGGTGCCCTGCTCGCCACCGTGCGCGAGCAGGCCGACAGCGCCCTCGACGACGTGCGCCGGCTGGTCTACGGCCTGCGGCCGCCCGCCCTCGACGAGCTCGGGCTGCTCGGGGCGCTGCGCCAGGCGCTGGGCCAGCTGGCGGTCCCGGCGCTGGTGACGGGCGAGGCGCTCGACCTGCCCGCGGCGGTCGAGGTGGCGGCGTACCGGATCGTGGTCGAGGCGGCCACCAACGCCGCCCGGCACGCCCCCGGGTCGGCGGTCCGGGTGACGCTGACGGCGCGAGGCGATGGGCTCGAGGTGGAGGTGGTCGACGACGGTGGCTGCTGCGCCGCCTGGACCCCCGGCGTGGGCCTGGAGTCGATGCGCGAGCGTGCCGCCGAGGTCGGCGGCACGCTCGAGGCCGGCCCGACGCCCACCGGGGGCGCGGTACGGGCGTGCCTGCCGCCCACGCCTCGAGCAGGAAGTTCGTCCACGTCCGGGTGACGCGGAACCCGACCGACTCGTAGAGCGCGTTGGCCCCGGACGGGTTGACCGAGTCGACGTCGAGCGACGTCGCGGCGTACCCCGCCTGCGCGTGGCGCCACATCGCGTGGCGCAGCACCAGCGCGGCGAGGCCGCGCCGTCGGTACGCCGGGACCGTGCCGACCTTGCCGATGAACGTCTCGCGCCGCCCGGTCACCGCCTCGACGGCCTCGTACTCCAGGCTGTGGACGTACGCCGCCACCGTGCCGCCGGCGGTCTCGTCGCGCAGCACGATGCTCAGGGCGGGCCGGTCGTTGCGGGACCCGGTCACCCACTGCTGCCACATCTGCTCGCTCCACGGGGTCGAGCCCGGGTGGTCGACGAACGCGGCGTTGTGGGCGGCGAGCAGCTCGGCAGGGTCGGCGTCCTCCCACGTCTCGAGCCGGAAGCCGGCGGGCGGCTCGGGCGGCGCGACGAGGCCGTCGAGGTCGGCTTCCATGACGAAGGTCCACCGGTCGGGCACCAGCCCGTGCGCGCGGTGCAGCGCCTCGGCGTCCGGCATGTCGGAGGGAGCGGTGGCGGACAGCACGGCCCGGGCGCCGTGCTCGGCGGCGTGCTCCCGACCGCGCGCGACGGCCCGGCCGAGCAGGTCGTCGCCGATGCCGCGGCCGCGGTGCTCGGGGTGCGTGGTGCCCTCGACGTAGAGCTTCTGCACCCCGAGCACCGGAGCCCGAGGCACCAGGTGGCACTGCCCCACCAGCACGCCGTCCTGCTCGGCGACCAGCCAGTCGCGGCTCAGGTCGACCTGCGGGTCGTCGAGCATCTCGAGCACGTCGTCGAGGTCGTGGTGCTCGTCGGTGCTGTCGGCCGCCTCGGCCGCGGCCATCAGGGCCGTCACCGCCTCCGCGTCGCCCCGGGTGGCGGCCCGCACCGTCCAGGTCGTGCTCGTGTCGTCCACGCCCCGGACCCTACGGACGCCACCTCCCCTCACGCACCCCGATTTCCCCGCCGAGGAGTCACTCCCTGGCACCCGAGGAGTCACTCGCTGGCACCCGAAGAGTCACTCGCTGGCACGCGAGGGGTCACTCGCTGGCACGCGAGGAGCTCGCGAGTGACTTCTCGGCCGTCAGGGAGTGACCCCTCGGCCGTCAGGGAGTGACCCCTCGGCCGTCAGGGAGTGACTTCTCGGCCGTCAGGGAGTGACCCCTCGGCGAGGGTGGGGGTCGGTCAGGTGGGGGTGTGGGCGGCGACGGCGGCCCGCAGCTCGCGGATGGCCCGGCGGGCGCGGTCGCCGTCGCTGTTCTGGATGCCGATCATCGACACGGTGGTGCCGTCGGAGAGGTCGAGGGTGCCCCAGGGGGCGCCCCGGCCGAGCGAGACCCGCACGATCTGGGGGTACTCGAAGCGGCGCGTGCGGTAGCCGTTGACCACGGTCACGCCGGCGTCGGTCGCGACGACCCGCGAGCGCACCAGCGCGTGGTAGCAGGCGAAGAACATGATCATCAGCACGACCAGGGTGATGCGCTGGAAGACCGTGAACTGCGCCCGGTCGGAGGGGTCGAGGGCGTACCAGACGAAACCGCACAGCACGACCAGCGCCGTGCCGAAGACCAGCACCGCGACCAGGGCGCCGAGCGGGCGCCAGGTGCGCGGCAGCTCGGGCGGCGGGGTGGGCGCGTGCCGCTGGTCGCTCACAGCCGGCAGGCGTGGATGTCGGTGAGCAGGATCGCGCGGGCGCCGAGCGCGTAGAGCTCGTCCATCAGCTTCTGCGCGCCGTCGCGCGGCACCATGGCGCGTACGGCGACCCAGCCCTCGCGGTGGAGCGGGGAGATGGTCGGCCCCTCGAGACCGGGGGTGAGCGCGACGGCGGCGTCGAGGTGGGCCTCGTCGATGTCGTAGTCCATCATCAGGTAGCTGCGGGCGACGAGCACGCCGTCGATGCGCCGGGTGAAGACCTCCATGCCGTCGGGCTCGGTGCCGGCGCGCGCGACCATCACGGCCTCGGACTCGAGGATGACGTCGCCGGAGATCTCCAGGCCCGCGGCCTTGAGGGTGCTGCCGGTCTCGACGACGTCGGCCACGACGTCGGCCACGCCGAGCTGGATGCTGCTCTCGACCGCACCGTCGAGACGCACCACCTCGGCCTGGAGCCCGTTGTCCTCCAGGTAGCGACGCACCACCCCGACGTAGGAGGTGGCGATCCGCTTGCCCGAGAGGTCGTCGAGCGAGCCGAGCACGCCCGGGCGGGCGGCGAAGCGGAAGCGCGAGCGGCCGAAGCCGAGGCGGCGTACCTCCTCGGCCTTGGCGCCGGAGTCGAGCAGCAGGTCGCGCCCGGTGATGCCGACGTCGAGCGTGCCCTCGCCGACGTACAGCGCGATGTCGCGCGGGCGCAGGTAGAAGAACTCGACGTCGTTGTCGGTGTCCATCACCGTCAGCTGCTTGCTGTCGGTGCGTTGGCGGTAGCCGGCCTCGCGGAGCATGCCGGAGGCGGCCTCGCTCAGCGCCCCCTTGTTGGGGACGGCGACGCGCAGGGGTGCGGTCATGGGGTCCTCCTCAGAGGTGGGCGTAGACGTCGTCGAGGGTGAGGCCGCTCGCGAGCATCAGCACCTGCGCGTGGTAGAGCAGCTGGCTGATCTCCTCGGCAGCGCGCTCGGGCCCCTCGTGCTCGGCCGCCATCCAGGACTCCGCAGCCTCCTCGACCAGCTTCTTGCCGATCTGGTGGACGCCCGCGTCGAGGGCGGCGACGGTGCCGGAGCCCTCGGGACGGGTGCGTGCCTTCTCGCCGAGCTCGCTCCAGAGCTCCTCGAACGTCTTCATCGCTGCCTGTCGTCTGACCCGGGGGACGCCGTCGTACGACGCCCCGGCGCACCGGAGGTGGCCGGGGCAAGCCTACGAGGGTGCCGTGCGGGGCAGCAGGGCCGGTCGCCCCACCGCGGCGTCAGAGGTCGCGCAGGGTGCGGGCCGTGCCGAGAGCCGCCGCGGTCGCCTCGTAGCCCTTGTCCTCGGTGCTGCCCTCGAGGCCGGCGCGGTCGAGGGCCTGCTGCTCGGTGTCGCAGGTGAGCAGCCCGAAGCCCACGGGCACGCCCGCGTCGAGCGAGACCCGCACCAGGCCGTCGGTGGCGGCCGCGCAGACGTAGTCGAAGTGCGGCGTGCCGCCCCGGATGACCACGCCCAGAGCCACGACGACGTCGTGCTCGCGGGCCAGCGACTGGGCGGCGACCGGCAGCTCGAAGGAGCCGGGCACGCGCACGACCCGGCTGCGGGTGACGCCGTACGCCGCCAGCGCGCGCTCGGCGCCCGCCACCAGTCCGTCCATGACCTGGGCGTGCCAGCTGCTGGCGACGACGGCGACGCGCAGGTCGCTGCAGTCGACCGGGGTGTCGCTGGGGGCTCCGTGGCCGCTCATGCGGGGTCTCCTGTCCTCGGCAGCCCGTCGAGGGGCTCGTGCCGGTCGCTCGGGCTGGGGGTGGTGAGCTCGTCGAGCCGGTGACCCATGCGGTCGCGCTTGGTCATCAGGTAGGCGAGGTTGTGGTCGTTGGGGTGGGGGGTGAGCGGCGCGCGCTCGGTGACGGTGACGCCGTACGCCTCCAGCCCCTCGACCTTGGCGGGGTTGTTGGTCAGCAGCCGCACCGAGGTGACGCCGAGGTCGCGCAGCACCTGCGTCGCCGCACCGTAGTGGCGGGCGTCGGCGGGCAGACCGAGGTCGAGGTTGGCGTCGACGGTGTCGCGGCCGCCGTCTTGCAGCTGGTAGGCCTGCAGCTTCGCGAGCAGCCCGATGCCGCGGCCCTCGTGACCGCGCAGGTAGACCACGACGCCGCGACCCTCCTCGACGATGCGCTCCATCGCCTCGTGCAGCTGGGGTCCGCAGTCGCAGCGCTGGGAGCCGAAGACGTCACCGGTGAGGCACTCGCTGTGCACCCGGGTCAGCACCGGCTCGCCGTCGCGCAGCGCGTCGAGCCCGCCGTGGACGAGCGCCACGTGCTCGCTGCCGTCGACGGTGATGCGGTAGCCGACGGCGGTGAACTCGCCCGCCGACGTCGGCAGCCGCGTCTCCGCGACGCGCACGACGTGCGACTCGGTGCGGCGACGGTGGTGCACCAGCTGGTCGATCGAGATCAGCCGCAGCCCGTGCTCGTCGGCGAAGTCGCGCAGCTCCTGGCCCCGCTTCATGGTGCCGTCGTCGTTGACCACCTCGACGAGCACGCCCGCGGGCGTCAGGCCCGCGAGCTTCGCGAGGTCGACGGCTGCCTCGGTGTGCCCACGACGTACCAGCACGCCGCCCTCGCGGTAGCGCAGCGGGAAGACGTGGCCGGGCCGGGTGATCTCCCACGGCTCGGTCGCCGAGTCGGCCAGGACGCGCGCCGTGTGGGCTCGGTCGGCGGCCGAGATCCCGGTGCTGACGCCGTCGCGCGCGTCGACCGAGATGGTGTACGCCGTCCGCATCTTGTCGCGGTTGTGCGGCGTCATCAGCGGGATCTCGAGCCGGTCGAGCATGGCGGCCGGCATCGGCACGCAGATCACGCCGCTGGAGTGGCGGATGGTGAACGCCATCAGCTCGGGCGTGGCCCTCGCTGCGGCGAAGATGATGTCGCCCTCGTTCTCGCGGTCGGCGTCGTCGACCACGACGACGGCCTTGCCGGCGGCGATGTCGGCGACGGCGTCCTCGACGCGGTCGAGGCGGATCTGGTCGTCGCTCATCGGCTCACCATCTTCTCGACGTACTTGGCGATCACGTCCACCTCGAGGTTGACGGTCTCCCCGGCGCCGCGCTCGCCGAGCACGGTGCGGGCGAGCGTCTCGGGGATCAGGCTGACGCTGAAGGACTCCTCGGTGACGTCGACGACGGTGAGGCTGACCCCGTCGACGGTGATGGAGCCCTGGGGCACGAGGTAGCGGGCGAGGTGCGTGGGCAGCGAGACCTCGACGACGTCCCAGTGCTTGCTCGGCGTACGACGCAGCACCTCGCCGGTGCCGTCGACGTGCCCCTGCACCAGGTGGCCCCCCAGGCGGGTCGTCGGGAGGACCGCGCGCTCGAGGTTGACCGGGGAGCGCTGCCGGAGCGAGCCGAGCGAGGTCAGCTCGAGGGTCTGGCGCATGACGTCGGCGGTGAACGTGTCGCCGCGCTGCTCGGCCACCGTGAGGCAGCAGCCGTTGACGGCGATCGAGTCGCCGAGCGCGGCGTCGGCCGTGACGAGCGGGGCCTGGACGGTGAGCCGGACCGCGTCTCCCTGGTCCTCCAGGGAGACGACGTGCCCGAGCTCCTCGACGATGCCGGTGAACATCAGGGGTGCTCCTCGGTGTGGTGGGTGAGCGGGGTCATGACGAGCCGGACGTTGGTGTCGGCACCCTCGCCGAGCACCCGCACGTCGGTGACGTCGAGGTGCAACGCGTCGGCCATCGTGGTGATGCCGAGGTCGCCGACGGCCGTGGGGCCGGCGCCGAGCAGCCGGGGGGCGACGTACGCCACGACCTCGTCGACGAGGCCGGCGCGCAGGAAGGCCCCCGCCAGCGTCGGACCGCCCTCGAGGAAGACGTGGCGCCGGCCCAGGTCGAACAGCGTCGCGAGCGCCGCGTGGGGGTCGCGGGTGCGCAGCAGCACGGTCTCGGCCTCGTCGTCGAGCACGCGCCGGTCGGGGGCGAGCTCGCGGGTGCCGACGATCGCGCGGAGCGGCTGGTGGGCGAGCGGATGGCCCTGCGCGTCGCGCACGGTGAGGCGCGGGTCGTCGGTCGCGACGGTGCCGGTGCCGACCATCATCACGTCGCTCCGAGCACGCAGCCGGTGCGTGTCGAGGCGCGACTCGGGGCCCGAGACCCATCGGCTGGAGCCGTCGGCCGCGGCGCTGCGCCCGTCGAGCGTCGCCGCGAACTTCCAGGTCACGAGCGGGCGGGCGCGCACGAGACCGAAGGCCCAGCCCCGGTTGAGCGCCTCGGCCTGCTCCGCCAGCAGGCCGTGCTCGACCGCGACGCCCGCACCAGCGAGTCGCTCCAGGCCACCGGCCGCCACGGGGTTGGGGTCGCGCTGCGCGACCACCACGCGGGCGACGCCCGCCGCGAGCAGCGCGTCGACGCAGGGCCCGGTGCGTCCGGTGTGGTTGCAGGGCTCCAGCGTCACCACCGCCGTCGCACCGCGAACGTCCTGCTTCGCGACCCGGGCGGCGGTCAGCGCCGCGACCTCGGCGTGGGGCGTGCCCGCCCCCTGGTGGAAGCCCTCCCCCAGCACCGCGCCGTCGGCGGCCAGCAGCACGCACCCGACGCGGGGGTTGGGCCCGAACGGCACCCCCGGCGTGGCCGCCAGCCCCAGCGCACGCTGCATCGCGGCGCGCTCGGTGAGCGGCGCGGTCGGCGGCGCGGCGGTCACGGGACTCCTCGGGTCACGGCGGGTCAGGGCGCCCACGTGACCAGGGGGTCCGGCGCGCACCACCGACGGCGGCCCGCGCCGCGTGCGTCTTCTCATCCGGACTTTGACCGTCGGTCCAGGAGTTCCACCTGGTCAACCGGCCGCTGGCAGCGGCCGGGTCGCGGACTTTCACCGCCGGTGCGGAGTTCCACCGCCCCCAGAGCACGCGAGCATTGCTCACGTCCAGCCTGCCACAGCGGGTCCGCGCCGGCGCCGTGAGGTCCGCCACGCGACGCCGCCGGTCGAGGTCGGGATCGGTGATCCCGATGCGTCCGACGGCTGCCCTCGCTCCAGCCGTGACACGGGGTCACGGACCTCTAGGGTCGGGCCATGACTGTGCGCGTGGGCGTCGTGATCCTGCCGGACCTCCGCTGGGCGGAGGCGGAGCCGCGGTGGCGGGCCGTGGAGGAGATGGGGTTCGACCACGCGTGGACCTACGACCACCTGGTGTGGGGCGGGTTGCCCGACTCGGACTGGTTCGGCACCACCCCGACGCTGACCGCCGCGGCGCTCGTGACCGAGCGGATCCGGCTCGGGACGTTCGTGTCCTCACCCAACTTCCGCCACCCGGTGACGCTGTGGCGCGACGTGCAGTCCCTCGACGACCTCTCCGCGGGCCGGTTCCTGCTCGGCGTGGGCACGGGCGGTGACCTCGACTCGCGGATCCTGGCCGGCGACGACCTCAGCGTCGGCGAGCGCGTCGAGCGGTTCCAGGAGTTCGCCGACCTGCTCGTCCGGCTGCGCGCCGAGGACCACGTCGACGCCGACGGCCGGTGGTTCTCCGCCCGCGACGCCCGGACCCTGCCGCGGGTGCGCGAGGTGCCGCTGCTCGTGGCGGCCAACGGGCCGCGGTCGGTGCGGTACGCCGCTCGCACCGGCGACGGCTGGATCACCACGGGCCGCCCGGCCGACACCCTGGAGCAGTGGTGGGGCGGTCTGGCTGACGCTCGCGAGACCTTCGACCAGGCAGTCGAGAAGGCCGGCCGTGAGCCGGCCGACGTACCGCGCTACCTCAACCTCGACTCCTCACCCGTCTTCTCGCTCGACAGCGTCGTGCGCTTCACCGACATGGTCGGCCGCGCCGAGGAGCTCGGCTTCACCGACGTGGTCGTGCACTGGCCGCGCGCCGGGTCGCCGTACCAGGGCGACCCGAGAGTGCTCGAGCAGGTCGCCGCCGCCCGCGCCTGACCGCACTGACGCCAGGACGCGCCAGGGCCCGGCACCACTCCCAAGAACAGTGCCGGGCCCGGTCGGAGCGCCCGCGGGTCAGCCGCGCAGGGCCTCCACGGCGGCGACGACGTCGACGAGACCGGTGCCCTTGTCGTAGCTCGTGCCGCTCACGTACGGCGCACCGTCGGTGAACTGGTACGCGGTCGAGGTCAGGGCGAGCTCGATCTGCGCGGGGGTGGCGTCGGGCACGGCCTGGAACAGCTGCGCCACGATCCCGGCGACGTGAGGGGCCGCCATGGACGTGCCGCTGATGGTGTTGAAGGTGCCGACGTCGAGCGGGCCGGGGCCGTTCTTGAAGTCGAGCCCGGTCGAGCAGATCGGCAGGTAGGGGCGGCACGACGAGGTGATGTCCTCGCCCGGGGCCGACAGGTCGGGCCAGGTCGACGGGTCGCTGGCGAGGCCGCGCGAGGAGTACTCGGAGACCTTGCCGTCGCGGGTGCCGGTGTTCTCGTCGAAGTACGACGCGACCGAGATGATGCCCGGGGTCGGGTCCTGGCCGGGCGGGTTGGTGAGCGACGTCGAGCCGTCGCCACCGTCGTTGCCGGCCGCCCAGACGGTCAGGACGCCCTCGGCGGCCAGCGCGCGCTGCAGCTTGACCGTGGCCGACTCGGGGTCGAACTCGCCGCCGCCGGAGGGGCCGTAGGAGTTGTTGGTGACCTTGATCGGCGGGCACTGGGCCGCGGAGACGCCGGCGCCGCACGGGGCCTCGTGGTTCTCCAGCACCCAGTTGAGCGCGGAGTCGGCGCCCAGGATGACGAGCGCGGCGCCGGTGGAGACGGAGACGACCTTGGCGCCCGGGGCCGCGCCCTGGAGCTTCTCACCCGAGGTCAGCGTGGTCGGCCGGCCCGCGACGATCCCGCTGACGTGGGTGCCGTGGCCACCGACGGAGAGGGTGTCGGTGTCGACGATGCCCGGGACGCGCTGCACGGTGCAGAGCGTCTCGGTCGGGTCGCAGAGGGTCTTGAGGTTGGCGACGACGGCCCTGCTGCCGTCGGCCCCCTTGAAGTACGGGTGGTTCGGGTCGACGCCGGAGTCGATCACGCCGACCGACACGCCCTTGCCCGTGAGCCGGGAGCCGTCGGCGCCGCTCAGCGTCTGGGTGGCCTCGAGGCCACGGGTGGCGGTGTTCGACGTCTCCTGGGAGAACGTGATCGGCGCGGCGGCGCCCTCGACGTACGTCACGCCCGGCTCGGACCGCACGGACTCGATCTGCGCCTCGGAGCCCTTCGCGACGACGACGCCGATCTTGGCGAACTCGCTGCGCTTCGTCAGGCCCGAGGCGGCGACGGCGTCGCGGGCCGCGGCCAGCGACTCGCCGTGCACCATCACGGTGGTCGAGCCGGTGAGCGAGCCGAGCTGGTCGGACAGGAAGTCGGACAGTCGGGCCGGCTGGTCGGCTGCCGCCTGGTCGTCGGCCGCGGTGGCACTCTGCGGGGCGGCCAGCAGGCCGAGGGCCAGCACGGCCGCTGCGCCGGCAGCCAGGCTGCCGGTGGTACGGCGCGGGGATCGGGTTCGCACGGAGTCTCGCTTCCGTCGGCCGCTGCCGGTCACCGGCGCCGTCGGTCGGCGCCCCGGGCGGACGAGCAGCACAACGACCGACCGAGACCCAGGTCACGCCCGCCTGGCCCGAGATGACTACACAGACGTGGCCCTTCCGGATCATGCAGGGCTCGTCGAGGTGCCCCGACCCCCCTGAGGTTGCGAGCGCAGCGAGCCACGAAGGGGCCCCCTCGTGACGCCCCGCTCGTGCCTCGCGGGCCTCCTCGGGGAACGTCCGCTCCACCCCCGCTCCCTGAGGTGCGAGCGCAGCGAGCCGCGAAAGGCGCCCCCTCGTGACGTCCCGCTCGCGCCTCGAACGGCCGCACCCCCGCTCCCTGAGGTGCGAGCGCAGCGAGCCACGAAGGGGCGGCCCCGTCGAGACGGTCCCTGCCTCAGCGAGCGGGGAGGGCGGACGCGGCTTCGGCGAGCCCCTTGAGCTGGGTGACCACGGCGTCGGGGTCGTCGGCGGAGTACACGGCCGAACCGGCGACGAAGACGTCGGCGCCGGCCTCGGCGCAACGCTCGATGGTCTCGGCCGAGACGCCGCCGTCGACCTGGACCCACACGTCGAGGCCGGCGTCGGCGACGAGCTGGCGGGCGCGGCGGATCTTGGGCAGGCACAGGTCGAGGAACTCCTGGCCGCCGAAACCGGGCTCGACGGTCATCACGAGCAGCATGTCGAGCTCACCGAGCACGTGGGCGGCGGCGTCGACGGGGGTGGCGGGGCGGATCGCCATCGAGGCCCGCGCGCCCTGCGCCCGCAGGTCACGGGCGAGCTTGACGGGCGCGGTCGCCGCCTCGAGGTGGAAGGTCACCGAGCCCGCACCCGCCTCGGCGTACGCCGGGGCCCACCGGTCGGGGTCCTCGATCATCAGGTGCACGTCGAGGGGCAGCGCGCTGTGGCGCGCGAGCGCCTCGACCACGGGGACGCCGAGCGTGAGGTTGGGCACGAAGTGGCCGTCCATGACGTCGACGTGCACCCAGTCGGCGCTCGGGATCCGCGTCACCTCGTCGGCGAGGCGGGACAGGTCGGCGTTGAGGACGCTCGGCGTGATCTGGATGCCCATGGTGCGGCCCAGCGTAGTGAGGGAACAGCACGAGCAGGACCGCGGTTCGGGACGAGGTCGCCACCCGCGTCGACCATGACCACGTTGCCCTGATCTCTCTGCCCCAGGCGCTCGAGGAGGCCCGGTGTCCACCACCGCAGGACCCACCCGCACGCACGTCAGCGCGTCCGCCCGCACCGCTGCGCAGGCCGACACCGCTCCCCCGTCGCAGCTGGGAGTCGTCGTGGCCGGCCTCGCGGCCGCCGTCGCGCTCGGCGCCGTCATCTGGCTGCGCTCCGGACTCGTGCCCGGCGTGCTCTTCGCGATCGGCACGGCGCTCGGCTTCGTGCTCTTCCACAGCCGTTTCGGGTTCACCTCCGCCTGGCGCCAGCTGGTGGCGGTGCGCAACGGCACCGGTCTGCGGGCCCACATGCTGATGATCGCGGTGGCGGCCACGTTGTTCGCCCCGATCCTCGCCTCCGGCGTCGCCTGGCAGGGCGTGCCCGCCGCGCCGACGCTGGCCCCGATCGGCTTCGGCGTGGTGGTCGGCGCCTTCATGTTCGGCGTGGGGATGCAGCTGGGTGGCTCCTGCGCCTCCGGCACGCTGTTCGCCGTCGGCAGCGGGCAGACCGCCATCCTCATCACCCTCGGCGGCTTCGTCGCGGGCTCCGTCCTGGGCGCCTACACCTTCGGGTTCTGGACCGGCCTGCCCGCCTTCGCTCCCGTCTCGCTGGCCGAGGTGCAGCCCTTCGGCTACGCCGGGGCCTGGGTCATCACCATGGTCGTCGTCGGCGGTATCGTGGGGTCGACGTACGTCGTGGGGCGCCGGCGCGCCCAGGTGCCGCCGGTCGACCGCGCCCCGGTCGCCCGCCGTGGCCTCGCCCGGGCCCTGCGGGGCTCGTGGCCGCTGTGGGTCGGCGCGCTGCTGCTCGCCGGCCTCAACGCGCTGACGCTGTGGGTGTCGGGCGGCGCGTGGGGGATCACCTTCGCCTTCGCCCTGTGGGGCTCGAAGCTCCTCGACGTCGTCGGCGTCGACGTGCTCGCGTGGGGCTTCTGGCAGGACCCCGCCAACCTCGCGAAGTACCAGGCCGGCGTGCTCGCCGAGAAGACCTCGGTGATGGACCTCGGGATCATCCTCGGCGCCCTCGTCGCCTCCGCCCTGGCGGGCGCCTTCATCACCCACCGGCGGATCCCCGGCAGGCTGGTGCTCGGCTCGGTCGCCGGCGGCGTCCTCATGGGGTACGGCGCCCGGATCGCGTTCGGCTGCAACATCGGCGCCTACTTCGGCGGCATCGCCTCCTTCAGCCTGCACGGCTGGATCTGGGGCCTGCTCGCCCTGGCCGGCACCGCCGCCGGCCTCGCCCTGCGCCCGCTGTTCGGCCTCAGCAACCCCAAGCCCACCGACTCCGTCTGCTGAGGGCGGTGGAGGTCGCCCTGGGGCAGGTCCTTCCGCGCGGGAGGACCCGTCAGTCCCGCCGCAGCACCGACACGAACATCGCATCGGTGCCGTGGCGGTGGGGCCAGAGCTGGACGGCGCCGGGCAGTCCAGGGACGGCAGTGTCGCTGACCTCGGGCAGCAGCGGCGCGGCGTCCTCGAGGCGTACGTCGGGGCGCGAGGCGAGCGCGTGGCGGACGACGTCGGCGGTCTCGGCCACCACGGGCGAGCAGGTCGCGTAGACGACCACCCCGCCTGGACGCACCGCGTCGAGGGCGGCCGCCAGCAGGCCCTGCTGCAACGGGACCAGGCCGTCGATGTCGGTGCGCCGGCGGCGCCACCGGCTCTCCGGACGACGCCGCAGCGCACCGAGCCCGGAGCACGGGGCGTCGACCAGCACCCGGTCGAAGGCACCCGCGGCGAGGGCCGGCGCGGTGCCGTCGCCCGCCACCACGCCGAGCACGGCCGACGTCGGCACGGCACGCAACGCCTGGCGCACCAGCGTCGCCCGGCTCGGCGCTCGCTCGTGGGCGAGCAGC
>NZ_BAAHAA010000025.1:0-58351 GCF_054777915.1 Nocardioides marmoraquaticus
TTCGGTCGGAGGTTGGTGTGGTAACCCCTCCGTACCGAAGGTCCTCGCTATTCGTCTACGCCTCGGCGTTCACAACCTGCCGGGGAACTACAGCTAGGCCTCCTGCAGCAGCACCAGCGAGCGGGCGGCGACGACGAGGTCCTCGCCGGCGACGACCGTGAGGTCGACGGGCACGTCGGGGTCGGTGGAGAGCACCACCGCACCGTGGTGCACCCACTGGTTCTCGGGCAGCGACACGGTGCGCTCCTCGGGCGAGGCGTTGAGCCACAGCAGGAACGAGCTGTCGCGCAGCTGCTCGCCGCGTGGCCCGGGGGAGCGCAGCGGGTCGCCCGAGACGAACATGCCCAGCACGTGCAGGCGCGGGTCCTGCCAGTCGTCGGGGGTCATCTCGCGGCCGTCGGGGTGGATCCAGGCGAGGTCCTTGGGGCCGCCGGACACGGTCGGACGGCCCTCGAACCAGTGCCGCTGCCGCAGCGCCTCGTGCCCCTTGCGCAGCCGCAGCGCGGCCCGGGTGATCTCGTAGACGTCGAGCCAGGCGTCCTCGGCGCGCCAGTCGACCCAGGAGGTCTCGTTGTCCTGGCAGTAGGCGTTGTTGTTGCCGCCCTGGGTGCGGCCGCGCTCGTCGCCGGCGGTGATCATCGGCACGCCGGCCGACAGGCACAGCGTGACCATGAGGTTGGCGGCCTGGCGGCGGCGCAGGGCGGTGATGTCGGGGTCGTCGGTCTCGCCCTCGATGCCGCAGTTCCACGAGCGGTTGTCGTCGCTGCCGTCGCGGTTGCCCTCGCCGTTGGCCTCGTTGTGCTTGCGGTCGTAGGACACGAGGTCGCGGACGGTGAAGCCGTCGTGCGCGGTGACGAAGTTGACCGAGGCGTACGGCGAGCGTCCGTCGTCGAGGTAGAGGTCGCTGGAGCCGGCGAGCCGGGTCGCGACGGTGCGCACCCCGTCGGTGGCGGCGCGCCAGAAGTCGCGCAGGGTGTCGCGGTACTGGTCGTTCCACTCCACGAACGGTGCCGGGAACTCGCCCACCCGGTAGCCGTCGCCCGAGACGTCCCACGGCTCCGCGACGAGCTTGACGTGCCGCAGCACGGGGTCCTGGGTGACGCAGGTGAGGAACTTGCCGGCCATGTCGACGCGGTGGCCCTCGTCGGCGCCCGCGCGGGCGAGCGCGGAGGCGAGGTCGAAGCGGAAGCCGTCGACGTGCATCTCGGTCACCCAGTAGCGCAGCGAGTCGAGCACCAGCCGCAGCGAGGCGGGGTCGTCGGTGCTGACGGTGTTGCCGCAGCCGGTGACGTCCCAGTAGGTGTCGGGCTCGCGGCGGTCCTCCGGCCGCAGCGACGTACGACGGTAGGCGCCGAGGTCGTCGAGGCCGCGCAGCGAGTACGTCGGCCCGTCGCTGCCCGCCTCGCCGGTGTGGTTGTAGACGACGTCGAGCAGCACCTCGATGCCGGCGGCGTGGAAGCTCTTCACCATCTGCTTGAACTCGGTGACCTGCTGGCCGCGGTCGCCCGAGGCGCTGTAGGCCGCGTGGGGGGCGAAGAAGCCGACTGAGTTGTAGCCCCAGTAGTTGGCCAGCCCGTGGGGGGCGAGGTGCGGCTCGGAGACGAACTGGTGCACCGGCAGCAGCTCGACGGCCGTGATGCCGAGGTCGGTGAGGTAGTCGGTCACGACGTGGTGGCCGAGGCCGGCGTAGGTGCCGCGCAGCTCCTCGGGGATGCGGTCGTGCAGCTGCGTGAAGCCCTTGACGTGCAGCTCGTAGATGGCCGTGTCGCGCCAGCGGTAGCCGTGCTTGACGTCGCCCGACCAGTCGAAGTCGTCGTGCACGAGCACGCTGCGGCCGACGTGGGGCGCGGAGTCGCGCTCGTCGGTCGCGTGCTGCGCGGCGTGGGTCTCGAACCCACCGCTGACGGCACGGGCGTAGGGGTCGAGCAGCAGCTTGGACGGGTTGAACCGCAGCCCCTGGTCGGGCGACCACGGGCCGTCGGCGCGGAAGCCGTAGCGCTGGCCGGGCGCGAGGCCGGGCACGGCACCGTGCCAGATGCCCAGGCTGTGCTCGCGCAGCTCGACCCGGGTCTCGACGTCGGACTCGTCGAACAGGCACAGCCACAGCCTGGTCGCCCGGGGCGAGTGCACCGCGAAGTTGGTCGACTCCGCCGACCAGGTGGCCCCGAGGGGCCAGTTGCGTCCGGGCCACAAGGGCACGGTGGCGTCGGTCGGCCGCTCTGCTCGGGTCACGTGGCCGATTATCCGGGCACGAGGTGGTCCGTGTCCCGGGGTCACGGCAGGCGGGGTCCGTCGACGAGCCGGAACCGCACCGTCTGCCCGGGTGCCGCCTGCGCGGCCAGCGGGAGGTCGTCGGTGACGACGACGGCGACGACCGGGTAGCCGCCGGTGACGGGGTGGTCGCGCAGGAACAGCACGGGCAGGCCGTTGGCCGCCACCTGCACGGCACCCGCCACGGTGCCCTCGCTGGGCAGCTCGGTGCCGGCGCGGTCGGGCCGCCGCTCGAGGGGCGGGCCCTCGAGGCGCACCCCGACCCGGTTGCTGCGCGAGTCGACCGCTCGCCCCGTCCGCAGCGACGCGACCGACGCCTCGGTGAACCAGTCGTCGCGGGGCCCGGGCACGGCGCGCAGCACCAGCGGGCCGGCCTCGGGCGTCGCGAGCGGCGCCTGGTCGAGGGGCGGCACGTCGCGACCGGGCCGGGGCCCGGTGGGCAGCTCGTCGCCCGCCGCGAGCGGCCGGCCGAGACCGGAGAGGACGTCGGTGCTCCGCGACCCGAGCACCGGCGCGACCTCGAACCCGCCCCGGACCGCGAGCCAGCTGCGGAGGCCGGCGTGCGGGGGCCGCACCTCGACGCTCGCGCCGTCGGGCACGCGTACGGCGCACCCGGCGCCGTGCGCGCGACGACCGTCCGCGGTCGTGACCACGAGGGTGACCGGGGCGCCGGCGGCGGCGACCACCTGGTCGCCGCGGGCCCGCAGCACCAGCCCTCCCAGGGTGACCTCGAGGCCCGCCGCGTCGTCGTCGTTGCCGACGAGGCGGTTGGCCAGGCCCAGCGCAGCCGGGTCGAGGGCGCCGGACTCGGGCACGCCGAGGTCGGCGCGACCCGGACGCCCGAGGTCCTGCACCAGGCTGAGCGCCCCGGGCGACTCGACCACCAGGTGACCCGTCACGTGGCCTCCTCGAAGCGGACCCGGGTGCCCGGGACGAGCAGCGCGGGCGGGTCGCGGTCGGCGTCCCACAGCACGGCGTCGGTGCGGCCCAGCAGCTGCCACCCCCCGGGGGACTCGCGCGGGTAGACGCCCGAGAACTCGCCCGCCAGGCCCACCGCGCCGGCCGGCACCCGCGTGCGCGACTCGGGGCGCCGCGGCACCGCGAGGCTGCCCCCGGGGCGCTCGGGCACCAGGTAGCCGAAGCCGGGGGCGAAGCCGGTGAACGCCACCCGCCAGGTCGTCGCGAGGTGGCGCCGCACGACCTCGGTGGGGTCGCAGCCCAGGTGCTCGGCGACGTCGGCGAGGTCCTCGCCGTCGTACGTCACCGCGACCACCACCTCGCCCTCGTGGTCGGCGGCCGACCCCGGCAGGTCCAGGCCGTCGACGGTCGCGGCGACGCGCTCCACGGCGGCGCGGTCGCGGCAGCGCAGCAGCAGGCTGCGGGCGCCCGGCACGACGTCCACCAGGCCGGGGAGGTCGTCGTGGGCGTCGCGCACGGCGGCGTGCAGCCGCAGCACCGTGTCGAGGTCGTCGAGGTCGACCAGGGCCGCCGCGTCGCCGCAGGCGCGCCACCTCACGGCGGGGCCTGCACGAAGGGCCGCGGTCGGACGCCGGCCGCCTCGAGCCGCCGACGCACGGCTCGGGCCATCTCGACCGCGCCGGGGGAGTCGCCGTGCACGCACACCGAGTCGGCCTCGACGGCGACGTCGTGGCCGTCGACCGAGGTGACCACGCCCTCGGCCACCAGACGCAGCACGCGCTCGGCGACCGCCTCGGGGTCGTGCAGCACCGCACCGGGCTCGCGTCTGCTCACCAGGGTGCCCTCGGCGGTGTAGGCGCGGTCGGCGAACGCCTCCCGGTGCGCGGTGAGCCCCGCCTCGCCCGCCCGACGCAGCCAGGCCGACCCCGGCAGGCCCAGCACCGGGAGCGGGGCCCCGGTCCCAGCGGCGTACGACGCGACGGCCTCGACGACGGCGGCGGCCTGCTCCTCGTGGTGCACGATCGCGTTGTAGAGCGCGCCGTGGGGCTTGACGTAGCGCACCGACGACCCGGCCACGCGCGCCAGCCCGTCGAGCGCGCCGAGCTGGTAGAGCACGTCGGCCACCAGGTCGTCGGGGTCGACGTCGACGAAGCGGCGGCCGAAGCCGGGCAGGTCGCGGTAGCCGACCTGGGCCCCGATGACGACGCCGTGGTCGACGGCCCAGGCGCACGACTCGCGCAGCGTGCGCGGATCGCCGGCGTGGAAGCCGCAGGCGATGTTGGCGCTGGTGACGATGCCGAGCATCGCCTCGTCGTCCCCCAGCCGCCAGGTGCCGAAGCTCTCGCCGAGGTCGCTGTTGAGGTCGATGGTCGCCTCGGACGCCGACGACTCCTCGGTCGCGGTCGCGGGTGCGTGCTGGGTCATGCAGCCTGACGATAGGCACCGTCCGGCCATCCGGCGTCGGCCCGGGCCGGTGCCGACCGGGCCAGCACTAGCATCCGTGCCATGAGCAGCGACGCCTCCCCGACCCCTGCCGCCCTGGTCCGCCTCGAGGTCACCGACGGGGTCGCCACCCTCCGGCTCGACCGTCCGCCGATGAACGCCCTGAGCGTCCAGGTGCAGGAGGAGATCCGCGCGGCCGCCGCCGAGGCGACCGAGCGCGACGACGTCCGAGCCGTGGTGCTCTACGGCGGCGAGAAGCTCTTCGCGGCCGGCGCCGACGTCAAGGAGATGGCGACCATGTCGCACGCCGACATGGTCAAGCGGTCGGGGGCGCTGATGTCGTCGCTGACGGCGGTGGCGCGCATCCCGAAGCCCGTCGCCGCGGCCGTCACCGGCTACGCCCTGGGCGGTGGCTGCGAGCTCGCCCTGACCGCCGACGTCCGGATCGCGGCCGACGACGCGACGCTGGGCCAGCCCGAGATCCTGCTCGGCATCATCCCGGGTGCCGGCGGGACGCAGCGCCTCTCGCGCCTGGTCGGCCCGAGCAGGGCCAAGGACCTGATCTTCACCGGCCGCTTCGTCAAGGCCGACGAGGCGCTCGCCATCGGCCTGGTCGACCGCGTCGTGCCCGCCGACCAGGTGTACGCCGAGGCGGTGGCGTGGGCGCAGCAGTTCGCCGGCGGCGCGGCCCTGGCCCTGCGGGCCGCCAAGGAGGCCATCGACCGGGGTCTCGAGGTCGACCTCGAGACCGGGCTCGAGATCGAGCGGCAGCAGTTCGCGGCGCTCTTCGCCACCGAGGACCGCACCCTCGGCATGACGTCCTTCATCGAGAAGGGGCCGGGCAAGGCGACCTTCGTGGGACGCTGAGCCACCCATCCCGTCCTCTCCGAGACCACGACCGAGACACCAGGAGGCCTCGTGCCCAAGGCCCGCACCGACGAGACCAGCGCGACCAAGCGCCCCGGCCAGGACGCGCTGCGCCAGCGGCTGTCACAGGTGGTGCGGGCGGTCTTCGGCGTCCTCGCCGCGATCCTGGCGGTGGGGGCGCTGCTGGTGGTGCTGCGCGACAACGTCAACGAGCAGAACACCATCGTGCGCTTCGTGCTCGACGTCGCCGACGCCGTGGCGGGCCCCTTCGACCGCCGCGACGGGATCTTCGACTTCGGCGGAGACAACGCCGCGGCCAAGAACGCCCTCGTCAACTGGGGGATCGCGGCCGTGGTCTACCTCGTCATCGGTCGCGTGGTCGCCGGACTGGTGGCGCCCCGCGGCGCGAAGTAGGACCATGGCCGCCTGGCGTGCACCCGGTGTGTACGCCGCGTGTCACACGGTGTGACTCACCCTGTGACCCACCCCACCCGACGACGCTGTTCCGGCTCTGGTGACCCGCCGGTAACCTCGTCAGCACAAGCCCGACCCATCCGTTGGAGGAGGGGCCCCGCCAGGGGCCGCACACGCGCATGAAGATCATCGTCTGTGTCAAGTACGTGCCCGACGCGACCGCCGACCGGCAGTTCGAGTCCGACCACACCGTCGACCGCGTCGGCGTCCCCGGCCTGCTGTCCGAGCTCGACGAGTACGCCGTCGAGCAGGCGCTGCAGCTGAAGGAGAAGGCCGAGGGCGAGGACGTCGAGGTCGTCGCGCTCACCATCGGTCCGGAGGGTGCCGCGGAGGCCGTCAAGAAGGCGCTGCAGATGGGTGTCGACGCCGGCATCCACGTGACCGACGAGGCGATCGCGGGCTCCGACTACCTCGCGACCTCCGAGGTGCTGGCCGCTGCCGTGCGCAAGGTCGGTGACGCCGACCTCGTGATGTGCGGCATGGCCTCGACCGACGCCTCGGGCTCGGTGGTGCCGGCGATGCTGGCCGAGCGTCTCGACCTGCCCCAGGTGACCCTGGGCGCGGTCATCGAGCGCCAGGGCGACCAGGTCCGCATCAAGCGCGACGGCGACACGTCCACCGAGGTCATCGGCGCGACGCTGCCGATCGTGCTGAGCGTGACCGACCAGTCCGGCGAGGCCCGCTACCCCTCCTTCAAGGGGATCATGGCGGCGAAGAAGAAGCCGGTCGAGACGTGGTCGCTGTCCGACATCGGGGTCGAGGCCTCGCAGGTCGGCATCGACGCGGCGTGGACCCGGGTCAACGACACCGAGGCGCGCCCGCCCCGCACGGCCGGTGAGGTCGTGACCGACGAGGACGGTTCCGGCGCCAAGGCGCTGGTCGACTTCCTCGCCTCGAAGAAGTTCATCTGAGCAGCGGAACGGCTGGAGGAAGAGACATGTCCGAGGTTCTCGTGCTGGTCGACCACGTCGACGGCAAGGTCCGCAAGCCCACCTACGAGCTGCTGACGATCGCCGCCCGCCTGGGCGAGCCGTCTGCGGTGTTCATCGGCTCGGGCGACGCCGCCGCCGGTGTCGCCGAGGCGGTCGGCAAGTACGGCGCGCAGAAGGTCTACGCCGTCGACGACGCCGAGATCAAGGGCTACCTGGTGGCCCCCAAGGCCGAGGCGCTGCAGCAGCTGGTCGAGAGGACCAGCCCGGCCGCGGTGCTCGTGCCCTCGCACAGCGATGGCAAGGAGGTCGCGGCGCGGCTGGCCGTCAAGATCGGCGCCGGCCTCATCACCGACGCCGTCGACGTGCAGCCCGGCGACGGTGGTCCGGTGACCACGCAGTCGGTGTTCGCCGGCAACTTCACCGTGCAGTCGACCATCACCAACGGCACGCCCGTGATCACGGTCAAGCCCAACTCCGCCGCGCCCGAGGAGGCGCAGGGCGCCGCCGAGGTCGAGCAGGTCGCGGTGACGATCTCCGACTCGGCGAAGAAGGCCAAGATCTACGCCTCCGAGCAGCGCAAGGCCTCCGGCCGTCCCGAGCTGACCGAGGCCGCGATCGTGGTCTCCGGCGGCCGCGGCACCGGTGGCGACTTCTCCGAGGTCGAGGGCTTCGCCGACTCGCTCGGCGCCGCCGTGGGTGCTTCGCGCGCCGCGGTCGACTCGGGTTGGAAGCCGCACGCCTTCCAGGTCGGCCAGACCGGCAAGACCGTCTCGCCGCAGCTCTACGTCGCCAACGGCATCTCCGGTGCGATCCAGCACCGCGCCGGAATGCAGACGTCGAAGACCATCGTGGCGGTCAACAAGGACGAGGAGGCGCCGATCTTCGAGCTCGTCGACTTCGGCGTCGTCGGCGACCTGCACTCCGTGCTGCCCGCCGCCACCGAGGAGATCACCAAGCGCAAGGGCTGAGGCGCTGACCCGCCCCGAGCCGCACCAGCCGGCCAGGACCCGCACGCTCGTCGTCGCGGTCGTCCTGGCCGGCTCGCTGCTGTGGTGCCTGGTGCTGACGCTGCTGCGGTGGTGGGGACCCGACCAGCACCACGCCGTGCTGCTGGCCTCCTTCGCGTCGTACGCCGCCCCGGCGTACCTCCTGCTGGCGGTGGTGCTCGGCGTCGCCGCGGTGCGGGCCCGGCGTCGGGTGCTGCCGGCGGCGGGGCTCGTGCTGGCCCTGCTCGGCCTGGGCGTCCACGCGGCGTGGCTGGCGCCGGACCTCGTCTCGCAGCCGGCACCAGCCGGCGACGGGCTCGTCGTGGCGACCCTCAACCTGCGCTTCGGCGAGGCCGAGACCGGCGCCGTGGCCGCGTGGTTGCGCGAGCATGACGCCGACCTGGTGGTGCTGACCGAGGTCACCCCGGAGGCGCTCGCCGCGCTCGAGGCCGACCCACGGGTCGGACCGCCCGGCCGGGGCCCGTGGCCGCACCGCGCGGGCCGCGCGCGGCCGCAGGCAGCCGGGACCGTCGTGCTCTCGCGGCTCCGGCTGGGCGAGCAGCGGCCGCTACGGCTGGGCAACAGCGGGTGGCGGATGCGGGTCGAGCACACCGTGCCCCTCACGCTGACCGCGGCCCACACGGCGTACCCGCTGCAGGCGCTCGAACCGTGGCGCGGCGACCTGCGCCGGCTCGCCGACGACGCGTCGAGCGTCGACGGACCGCACCTCGTGGTCGGCGACCTCAACGCCACGCTCGACCACCGGGCGCTGCGCGAGGTGCTCGCGGCCCGACCCGACGGCCTCCGCGACGCGGCCGAGCAGGCGGGCTCGGGCTGGCAGCCGACCTGGCCGGCGCCCGGGGAGTCGACCGCCCTCGGGGCGCGGCTCCCGGTCGCGCTGCTCGCGCTCGACCACGTGCTGGTGTCACCCGGGATCGTGGCGAGCAGGACGACGACCCAGGCCGTCCCGGGCACCGACCACCTCGCGCTGGTGGCCCGGCTCGAGGTGGCGCGTACGCTGGTCCGGCGATGAGTGCCTACCTCGACCACGCGGCCGCGACGCCGCTGCTCCCCGAGGCCGCGGCGGCGCTGACCGCCGAGCTGGGCCGGGTGGGCAACGCGTCGTCGCTGCACGCCTCCGGCCGCGCCGCCCGCCGGGTGGTGGAGGAGTCGCGCGAGCGCATCGCCGGCGCGCTCGGGTGCCGGCCCGGCGAGGTGGTGCTGACCTCCGGCGGCACCGAGTCGGACAACCTCGCGGTCAAGGGCCTGTGGTGGTCCCGGCGCGCGGCCGACCCCCGCCGGGTGCGGGTGCTGAGCACGCCCGTCGAGCACCACGCCGTGCTCGACGCGCTGCACTGGCTGGGCACCCAGGGCGCCGAGGTCGAGCTGCTGCCCGTCGACGAGGTGGGCCGGCTCGAGGTCGACGCCCTGCGCGCGAGCCTCGAGCGCGACCCCGGCAGCGTCGCCCTGGTCAGCGTGATGTGGGCCAACAACGAGGTCGGCACGGTGCAGCCGATTGACGAGGTCGTCGCCCTCGCCTCGGCCCACGGGGTTCCGGTGCACTCCGACGCGGTGCAGGCGCTCGGCCAGCTGCCGCTCGACTTCGCCGCCAGCGGGGTCGACGCCGTGACCGTCACCAGCCACAAGGCGGGCGGGCCCCACGGCGTCGGTGCGCTGCTGCTGCGCCGCGAGGTCAGCCCGGCGCCGCTGCTGCACGGCGGCGGCCAGGAGCGCGACGTGCGCTCGGGCACCCTCGACGTGCCCGCCGTCGCGGGCTTCGCCGCCGCGTGCGAGGTCGCCGTACGCCGCCAGCCCGCGCTCGCCGAGCGCCTCGAGACGCTCGCCGGTCGGCTGCGGGCCGGGGTGCTCGACGTGGTGCCCGACGCCGTCGCGCACGGCGACCTGCGGCCCGGGCCGCGGCACCGGCTGCCCGGCAACGTGCACCTGTCGTTCCCCGACTGCGAGGGCGACTCGCTGCTCATGCTGCTCGACGCCCAGGGCATCGAGTGCTCGACCGGCTCCGCGTGCGACGCCGGCGTGCCGCAGGCCTCCCACGTCATGATGGCGATGGGCCACGACGAGCGCACCGCCCGGTCGTCGCTGCGCTTCTCGCTCGGCCACACCAGCACCCAGGCCGACGTCGACGCCGTGGTCGGCGCGATCGGCCCCGCCGTCGAGCGCGCCCGGAGGGCGTCGCTGTCGGTGCGGCCCACCAGGGCCGCCGGCTGATGCGGGTGCCGGTCCCATGAGGGTGCTCGCCGCCATGTCGGGCGGCGTCGACTCCGCGGTCGCAGCGGCCCGGGCACGCGATGCGGGCCACGACGTCACCGGCATCCACCTGGCGCTCTCGCGCAACCCGCAGAGCTACCGCACCGGCGCCCGCGGCTGCTGCACCGTCGAGGACAGCAGCGATGCCCGCCGCGCCGCCGACGTGCTCGACCTCCCCTTCTACGTCTGGGACCTCTCGGAGCGGTTCCACGCCGACGTCGTCGAGGACTTCCTCGACGAGTACGCCGCCGGGCGCACCCCGAACCCGTGCCTGCGCTGCAACGAGAAGATCAAGTTCGCCGCCGTCCTCGACCGGGCCCTGGCGCTGGGCTTCGACGCGGTCGTCACCGGCCACTACGCCGTGCGGCGCGAGACGTCCGCCGGTGTCGAGCTGCACCGCTCGGCCGACCTGGCCAAGGACCAGAGCTACGTGCTCGGGGTGCTCGACCAGGACCAGCTCGCCCACGCGCTCTTCCCGCTCGGCGGCACCCCCAAGCCCGAGGTGCGCGCGGAGGCTGCCGCCCGGGGGCTGCGGGTGCACGACAAGCCCGACAGCCACGACATCTGCTTCGTCGCCGACGGCGACACCGGCGGCTGGCTGGCCGAGAGGCTGGAGGAGCAGGGGCGGTCGGTGCGCACGAGCGGCGAGCTCGTCGACACCGCGGGGCAGGTGCTCGGCCACCACGAGGGCGCCTGGCGCTACACCGTCGGCCAGCGCCGCGGCCTGCGGATCGGCACGCCCGCCGCCGACGGGCGGCCGCGCTACGTGCTCGACATCGAGCCGGTCAGCGGCACCGTCACCGTCGGCGCCCGCGAGGAGCTGCGCGTCGACCACCTCGAGGCCGGTCGCGCCCGCTGGTGCACGGCCCCGCTCACGACGCCGCTGCACGCCACGGTGCAGCTCCGTGCCCACGGCGCGGAGCACCGCGCCGTCGTACGACCCGTCGGTGGCGGCCTCGAGGTCGACCTGCTCGACCCGGCCGAGGGCGTCGCGCCCGGGCAGGCGGTCGTGGTCTACGACGGCAGCCGCGTGGTCGGCTCGGCGACCATCGACCGCACCCGCGGGCCGCGGGACCGGGTCGCCTGGTGACCGCGCGCGCCACCGGTGTCGGCTCGGTGCCCGGCACCGACGTCGTCGAGGCCGTCCGGGTGGTGCTGGGCGAGCTGGGCGACCCGCCGGGCATCCCGCACCTGCCCGAGCTCCCCGAGCGGGGCGCCGGGGCCACCACCGTCGGCCGCACCGTCGGCCTCGTCGCCGACCTGGGCTTCGACCTCCAGCCGGCCGGCTGGCGGCTGACCGGCGGCGGCGCCACTGGGCTCGACCAGCGTCGCGCCCGCTCGCTGCTCGGCCAGGACCTCGACGCCCTCGAGGAGCAGGCCCAGGGCTACGCCGGCGAGCTCAAGGTGCAGGTCGCCGGGCCCTGGACCCTGGCGGCCGCCGTGGAGCGTCCGCGGGGCGACCGGCTGCTGGCCGACCACGGCGCCCGGCGCGACGTGGCCCAGGCCCTGGCCGCCGCCGTCGCCGACCACGTGGCCGAGGTCGCCCGACGCGTGCCCGGCGCCTCGGTCGTGCTGCAGGTCGACGAGCCCGCCCTGCCGGCGGTGCTGGCGGGCCGCATTCCCACGGCCTCCGGCTTCGGCAAGCACCGCACGGTGCACCCGCCCGACGCCTCCGAGGCGCTCGGCTGGGTGCTGGCGGCGGCCCGGCCCGCCGCCACCGTCGTGCACAGCTGCGCCGACCAGGTGCCGGTCGCGCTGCTGCGGGGCGCCGGTGCCGACAGCGTCTCGGTCGACCTCGCCGTGCTCGACCCCGCCGGGGTCGAGGGGGTCGCCGAGCTCCTCGACGACGGCGGTCGCGCCTTCCTCGGCGTCGTGGGTGGCGCGGGGACCCAGACGCCCACCACGCGCTCCGTGCTCGACCGGCTGCGCAGCTGGCTCGACATGCTCGGGCTCGACGCCGACGAGGTCGCCGACCAGCTCGTGCTGACCCCGGCGTGCGGCACCGTCGGCGCGTCAGCGGCGTACGCCCGTGACGTGCTGGGCCGGCTGCGGGAGGCGGCCGGCGAGCTCGGCTGACGGCCCGCATCGCGCCCAGGGCGCGGGGTACGCGGGGGAGGAACCGACGTCCCCACGAGAGGAGCAGGTCGTGCCCGATCTGACCGGCAAGAGGATCGCGATCATCGCCACCACGCACTTCGAGGAGGCGGAGCTGGTCACGCCGCGCGACGAGCTCGCCGCGGCAGGCGCGGAGGTGAAGGTCTACTCCCACGGCAGCGAGCCGATCCAGGCGGTGGAGGGCGACACCGAGCCCACCCAGAAGGTGCCGGTCGACGGCGTCTTCGCCGAGCTCGACGTCAGCACCGTCGACGCCGTGGTGGTGCCCGGCGGCACTGTCAACGCCGACACCATCCGCGTCGACGAGGACGCCCAGGAGATCGTGCGCCAGGTGCTCGAGCAGGAGAAGGTGCTCGCCGTCATCTGCCACGCGCCCTGGCTGCTGATCTCGGCCGGCGTCGCCGATGGCAAGCGCCTGACCAGCTACCACACGCTGTCGATCGACCTGCAGAACGCCGGCGCCGACTGGGTCGACGAGGAGGTCGTCGTCGACGGCACGCTCATCACCAGCCGCAACCCCGACGACCTGCCCGCCTTCGTCGAGGCCATCGGCGAGGCCCTGACCGCCTGACGTTTCTCGCTCGTCGAGACCACGACGCCCTCCCCACCGACTGGTGGGGAGGGCGTCGCCGTCTCGGCTCGGTCCGCGAGGAGGTCGCGCAGCGACCGTCTCGGCTCGGTCCCCGAGGGGGTCGCGCAGCGACCGTCTCGGCTCGGTCCCTGAGGAGGTCGCCCAGCGACCGTCTCGGCTCGGTCCCTGAGGAGGTCGCGCAGCCACCCTCTCGGCTCGGTCCCTGAGGAGGTCGCGCAGCGACCGTCTCGAAGGGTCAGCCGGCGTGGACACCCTCCGGTGCGCCGTCCGTCGCGAGCTCCTCGTGCTTCACGCCGAGGAAGACCCACACCAGCAGGCTGGCGGTCCAGATCATGAAGGCGCCGGCCAGGAAGGCGTGCGTGGCGCCGTCGGTGAAGGCGCCCTGGTAGAGCAGGCCGGCCACGGCCTCGCGCACGCCCTCGCTGGGCTCGCCGCCGCCCGCGCCGGCCGCGGCCTGCTGCAGGCTCGTCCCGATCTGGGTGGCGCGGTCGGTGGAGAAGTGCACCGCCACGGTGGACAGCGCCGCGAGGCCCAGCGCGCCTCCGACCTGCTGCATGGTGTTGAGCACGCCGGAGCCGATGCCGGAGTCGCGGGCCCCGACGCCGTGCACGGCGGCCAGCGTCATGGGCACGAAGGTCGCGCCCATGCCGAGCGACATCAGCGCGATGAAGGGGAAGATCTCCGTCCAGTACGACACGTCGGTGCCGAGGTGCACCTGCGCCCGGCCGACCGCGCCGAGGATCGACGAGGCGGAGTCGTCGACGGAGAGCCGCGAGAAGCCCAGCAGGGCCAGGCCCGCCATGGCGGTGCCGGTGCCCGCGATCCAGCGGGGGTCGACCGTGGCGACGAGCTTGGAGGAGACGGTCGCGGCGATGACGATGCCGACGCTGAAGGGCAGGAACGCGACGCCGGTGTGCAGCGGCGAGTAGCCCATGACGTTCTGCACGAACTGCGAGAGGAAGTAGAACATCGCGAACATCGCGGCCGGGACGATCATCATCGTCACGAACGCGGTGGCCCGGGTGCGGCTGAGCAGGATCCGGAAGGGCAGCAGCGGGTGTGCGACCCGTCGCTCCACGACGACGAAGGCGGCGAGGAGCAGCACCCCGACGACGAGCGCGGTGACCGTGCCGGTGTCGCCCCAGCCGTGGGTCGGCTCACCGGCGCGGGACAGGCCGAAGACGATCGCCACGAGGCCCGCGGTGCCGCTCAGGGCGCCGGGCACGTCGAGCTGGCCCGGGTGCGACTCGCTCTCGGCGAGCACGCGGGGCGCGGCGAGCGCGGCGACGATGCCGATCGGCACGTTGATGAGGAAGGTCAGGCGCCACCCGTCGACGCTGGTGCCGAGCAGGTCGGGGGTCAGGCCGGTCAGCCAACCACCGAGGATCAGGCCGACCGCCGCGCCGGCGCCGGACATGGCGGCGTACACCGAGAAGGCGCGGTTGCGCTGCGGCCCGGCCGGGAAGTTGGTCGTGATCAGGGCGAGCGCGGCGGGGGAGGCAAGGGCGGCGCCGAGGCCCTGCAGGCCGCGCGAGCCGAGGAGCATCGCCTCGTTGGCCGCCAGGCCGCCGATGCCGGAGGCGACGGCGAAGATCGCGACGCCGACCATGAAGACGCGGCGGCGGCCGTAGAGGTCGCCGAGGCGTCCGCCGAGCAGCAGCAGGCCGCCGAAGGCGAGGGCGTAGCCGGTGACGACCCACTGCAGGTTGGCCTGCGAGATGCCGAGGTCGGACTGGATGTAGGGCAGCGCGATGTTGGCGATGGTGGCGTCGAGCACCACCATCAGCTGCGCCACGGAGATGAGCACCAGGGCCCAGCCGAGGCGGGTGGTGCCGTGGGTGCCGGAGTCGGTCGTGGTCTCGGGTTCGTCCGCCGGGGCGGCGGGCTCGCGTACGTCGGTCATGCTCGGGGCGCTTTCTTCAGGAGGTGGTGGCCGGGGCCCGGAGGCCGACGGCGGGCAGGATCACGTGGTCGACCACGCGTCGTACGGACTCGTCGTCGGTGGTGAGGCCGAGGACGAAGTAGCGGTGCAGGACGATCCCGGCGAGGGCCGGGACGATCAGGTCGAGGTCGAGGTCACCGTCGATCTCGCCGCGGCGCACGGCCCGGCGGTAGATCTCCTCGGTGGCGGCGACCTTGGGGGCGATCACGGCCTCGCGGAACAGCCCGGCGAACTCGGGGTCGCTGCCCAGCGCGGTGACGACCGCGCCCATCAGGGCGGTGGCGTCGGGACCGACGGGTCCGCGCGGGCCGCAGAACGTCGCGAGCAGGTCGTCGCGCAGCGAGCCGGTGTCGTGCGGGTCCAGGTGGGGTGCCCGGTGCCCGTGCAGCGTCGCCTCGACGACGAGGGCGGCCTTGGACGCCCACCGGCGGTAGAGCGTCGCCTTGCCGGCCCGGGCGCGCCTGGCGACCGCGTCGAGGGTGAGCCGGTCGTAGCCGACCTCGAGCAGCAGCTGCAGCGTCGCGTCGAGGATCTCCTCCTCGCGCTCGCCGACCACACGAGGGCGCGGGCCCAACGGACCTCCTCGGGACGGATGGAACGGAACGGTTCCGTTCAGTTGCCCCTTGCAACCACGGCCCGGCCCCGGGTGTTCCGGGGACCGGGCCGTGGTCTAGTCGGGCCCTGGGTGAGGCCGTCAGGGGGACGGCGAGGGGCTGGGCGTGCCGGCCCCCGCGTCGGGGTCCTCCGACGGGGTCGGGGTCGTCGGCGAGGTCGGCGTCGGGACCGGTGCGTCGGTCTCGGTCGGCTCCTCGCTCGGGGCCTGCGACGGGTCGGTCGACGACTCCTCGGTGGGCTGCTCCGACGGCTGCTCCGACGGCTCCTCCGACGGCGCCTCGGTGGGCTGCGGCTCCGGCGTGGGCTCGGAGCGGTTGCCGCTGAAGACGTTGCCCACCGTGGTGCTGCTGGTCTCGTCGTTGCCGAAGAAGCTCGACAGCGACCGCCCGGTCAGGCCCTCGAAGGAGGTGAGCACGACCATCGCGACCACCATGACGGCGGCGCTGGCGACGCCGACCTTGACCCACGGGAGGTCCGTGCCACGAGGGTCGAGACGCTTCCACCAGGGCGCCGCCGGGTCGTCGGGACCTCCGGCGCTGTCGTCACCCGCGTCGGCGGGCAGCGTGCGGGTGTCGTCGGGCCCCGGCTCGGAGCCCCTCGGGCGCGGGAGGCTGGCGCGGAGCGCCCCGCCCGACTCGCGCACCCGCTGCGCCCGGCGGCGCGCCATCTCGGCCGTGCGGCGCAGCGAGTAGGAGTACGTCGCCGATCCGACGGTGGCGACGACGGAGCCGAGCGCGGCCCCGATCAGGGTGCCGGCGGTGCCGAACCAGGAGGCGAAGACGGCAGCGGAGACGGCGGCCAGGGCGCTGGCCGCGACCTGGACGGTGGAGAGGTCGAGCTTGCGGGGCTCGTCGGTGGCTTCCTCGGGCATGGGTCCTTTGCGGGTCGGGTGCGGGCAGGTCGGCAGGCGTCGAGCCTTCCCGCTATGACGCCGCGGGCGGCGCAGACGTTCCTGTCGCGGGGCGTGACCTCGCCCACGTGGTCCTGGCTACCGTACGGCGCGCAGCCGGGGCGCCAGCGCGACCAGGCCGAGCACCGGCAGCACCGCCAGCCCGCCGAGGGCCGCACCCATGCCGAGCGTGTCGCCGAAACCACCGACGACGGCGGAGCCGACGCCGCCGCCGACGAGGAAGAACAGCGTCGCGATGCCGAGCGCGACCCCCCGCACGTCGTCGTGCACGGCGTCGCCGACGGCCTCCATCAGCGCGGGCTGGCCGAGGCCGAAGGCGAAGGTCACGGAGACCACCGCCGTGACGAGGAGCACGGCGGCGACGACGGTGCTGCCGACCGAGGCGCCGAGGGCGGCGACGACGAGCGCCACGAACGACACCGACGAGGCGACGGCCAGGCTGCGGGGCGGCCCGATCCGGTCGAGCAGCGGGCCGGCGACCCGGGGCGCCAGCAGGCCCGTCACGGCGCTCGGCAGCAGCGCGACGCCGACCTGCCAGGGCTCCCAGCCGCGACCGACGAGCACGGCGGGCACGGCGATGAGCAGCGCGAACCAGGCGGCGGGCGTGGCTGCGGCGGCCACCGCGCTGCGCACCACGGCGGCGTTGCGGATCACCGCGACCGGCAGGAAGCCCTGGGGACGGCGGCGTACCCAGGCGGCGACGGCGGGGGCGCCGAGCACGGCCAGGGCGGCGCCGATCGCCGCCACGAGCGGTCCGGTGGAGGGCGACTGCACGAGCAGCACGACCCCGGCGGCGGTGGCGGCGACGAGCACGGCGCCGATGACGTCGAGGCGGGCGCCGCTGCCGGTGGCCGGCACCTCGCGCCACATCAGGGGCAGCAGCAGGATGCCCAGCATGGGCAGCGCGATCACGGCGCGCCAGCTGAGCAGGCCCTCGATGCTGCCGCCGGCCAGCGGGCCCAGGCAGCTCAGCGCGGCGGCGACGCCGGCGACGGTGCCGAGTGCCCGGCCTCGGTGCGCGCCGCGGTAGCGGGCGCTCACGACCGCGACCCCGAGGGTCGGCACGGCCGCGGCTCCGGCGCCCTGCAGCACGCGCGCGGCGAGCAGCACGCCGAAGTCGGGCGCCAGCGCGCCGGCCAGCGCCCCCAGCGTCATCAGCACCAGTCCCACCAGCAGCGGCAGCCGCGGGCCGACGAGGTCGGAGACCCGGCCGTAGACGGCCGTCATCACGGCCAGCATCAGCGCGTAGAGGCTGATCGCCCACGCGCTGACGCCGGTGCCGACGCCCAGGTCGGCGGCCAGGGTCGGCAGCGCGATGGCCGCCGACGACGAGCCGAAGCCCGCCATGCCGAAGAGCAGGCCGACCAGCAGCGGGAGGCGCAGTGCCCGGCCGGAGGTCGGGGCGGGCGGCTCAGCGAGCGGGTCGGTCAGGTCGGGGTCGGTGGCGCGTGCAGACATTGCCGGCGTCAACCATCTCGTCCTGCTCCGCATTCCACCCCGGCGCGGACGAGCACCTCGCGGCAGCCGACGAGCGCGAGCTGGTTCCAGTGGCCGGTCCTGGCGAGCATGTAGTGGCCCAGCGCGCCGGCGTCGACGAAGTCGGCCGAGGCGGCGACGCCCCGGGCCCGCTCGACGTAGGCCCGCGTCATGCGCGCCGAGGTGATCCGGTCGCGGCTGCCGTGCACGGCCACGAGGTGACGCCCGGCCAGGGTGCGCACGGGGTCCTCCGGACCGAGCCACGGGGCGAGGGCGACCAGCCCCACGACGGCGGGGTGGTCGGCGACGTACGCCGACGTGCGCGCGCCCATGGAGTGGCCGAGCAGCACGACGGGGAGCCCCGGGTGCTCCCGCTGCAGCTCCTCCAGGGCCCAGCGGGCGTCGGGGACGGGGGAGGGCTCGGGCCCGGCGCCGGCGTTCCAGCCCCGCACCGTGTAGGTCAGCAGGTGCACGGCGACACCGTCGTCGCGCAGCGGCCCGTCGATGGCGCGCCGCATCACGTCGGAGCGCCAGCGCGAGGCGCTGCGCCCGCCGACGGGCTCCAGCCCGCGGGGCTTGCCGCCGTGGAGCATGAGCACCACCGCCCGCGGGTCGGCGGGTGGGCGGGAGGCGGTCAGGCCGGGGCCGGGCCGGTCGTCGTGCTCGGGCACGGGGCTCCTGTCGCTCGGGATCTCACGGATCTGGTCGGGGGCGCTTCGACGCCGAGGGCCCCGCTGGATGGGGTACCCGGGCGGCTGCCGGTTGTCGGTGGGCGAGGGCAAGATGGCCTCGTGACGCACGCCTCCCACGATGCCTCGGCCGACGACCTGCGCCAGGAGCACCGCCGCCTCGTCGAGGAGGTCGAGGAGGCCCGCTGGCGCTACTACGTGCTCGACGACCCCACGCTGTCCGACGCCGACTTCGACGTCCGCATGCGGCGGCTCGAGGAGCTCGAGGAGCAGCTGCCCGACCTGCGCACGCCCGACTCGCCCACGCAGAAGGTCGGCGGGGCGGTCTCGACCGAGTTCACGGCCGTCGACCACCTCGAGCCGATGCAGAGCCTCGACAACGCCTTCTCGACCGAGGAGCTCGAGGCCTGGGCGGGCCGGCTGGCCCGCGACGGCGTCAGCGACGCGGCCTACCTGTGCGAGCTCAAGGTCGACGGGCTCGCGATCAACCTGCTCTACGAGGACGGCCGCCTGGTGCGCGCGCTCACCCGTGGCGACGGGCGCACCGGCGAGGACGTCACGCCCAACGTGCGCACCATCGGCTCGATCCCGCACCGGTTGGCCGGCAGCGACGAGTTCCCCACGCCCCGGCTGCTCGAGGTGCGCGGCGAGGTGTTCCTGCCCGTCAGGGCCTTCGAGCAGCTCAACGAGCAGATGGTCGAGGCCGGCAAGCCGATGTTCGCCAACCCGCGCAACGCCGCGGCGGGGTCGCTGCGCCAGAAGGACCCCCGGGTGACCGCCCGCCGGGCGCTGGGCATGGTCTGCCACGGCATCGGCGCCCGCGAGGGCTTCGAGGCCGCGGCGCAGTCCGAGGCCTACGCCGCGCTCAAGGCCTGGGGCCTGCCCACGAGCGAGCGGGCCAAGGTCGTCCACGGGCTCGACGAGGTCGGCGAGTTCGTCTCCCACTACGGCGAGCACCGCCACGACGTCGAGCACGAGATCGACGGCGTGGTGGTCAAGGTCGACGACGTGGCGCTGCAGCGCCGGCTCGGCTCGACCAGCCGGGCGCCGCGCTGGGCGATCGCCTTCAAGTACCCGCCCGAGGAGGTCAACGCCGAGCTGCTGGCCATCGAGGTGCAGGTGGGCCGCACCGGTCGGGTCTCGCCGTTCGGCCGCATGGTGCCGACCAAGGTCGCCGGGTCGACGGTCGAGAAGGCGACGCTGCACAACGCCCACGAGGTCAGGCGCAAGGACGTCCGACCGGGCGACACCGTCGTGCTGCGCAAGGCCGGCGACGTCATCCCCGAGATCCTCGGCCCGGTGCTCGCGCTGCGCCCCGAGGGGCTGCCCGAGTGGGAGATGCCGACGGCCTGCCCGTCGTGCGGCTCCGAGCTCTACCAGCAGAAGGAGGGCGACCGCGACCTGCGCTGCCCCAACCACGAGCACTGCCCGGCGCAGGTGCGCGAGCGCATCTTCCACGTCGCGAGCCGGGGCGCCTTCGACATCGAGGGCGTGGGCGCCGAGGCCGCGCACGCGCTCCTCGAGGCGGGCGTGATCGCCAACGAGGGCGACCTGTTCGACCTCGACCGCGACCGGCTGCTGCGCACCGAGCTCTTCACCCGCGCCGCCAAGAAGACCGAGGCCGAGGTCGCCGTCGACGGCCGCGTGCTGTCGGCCAACGGCGAGCGGCTGCTGGCCCACCTCGGCGAGCGCCGCGACGTGCCGTTGTGGCGGGTGCTGGTCGCGCTGTCGATCCGTCACGTCGGCCCCACGGCCGCCCGCGCCCTGGCCACCCGCTTCGAGTCGATGCAGGCGATCCGCGAGGCGCCCGAGGAGCTGCTCGCCGACACCGAGGGCGTCGGGCCCACCATCGCCGAGTCGGTGCGCCGCTTCTTCGACGAGGAGCCCGCGGCCGCCTGGCACAACCGCATCGTCGACTCGTGGGCCGCGGCCGGCGTGAGCATGGCCGACGAGCGCGACGCCTCCGTCACCCGCACCCTCGAGGGGCTGACGATCGTCGCGACCGGTTCGCTCGCGGGGTTCACCCGCGACTCGGTCAAGGAGGCGATCATCAGCCGCGGCGGCAAGGCGTCGGGCTCGGTGTCGAAGAAGACCGACTACGTCGTCGTCGGCGACAACGCCGGCACCAAGGCCGAGAAGGCCGAGCAGCTC
This sequence comes from Nocardioides marmoraquaticus, assembly GCF_054777915.1. Classification (NCBI taxonomy): domain Bacteria; kingdom Bacillati; phylum Actinomycetota; class Actinomycetes; order Propionibacteriales; family Nocardioidaceae; genus Nocardioides; species Nocardioides marmoraquaticus. The sequence goes on from NZ_BAAHAA010000025.1 coordinate 20,650, forward strand.
GGCGTCACCACCCTCGACGAGGCGCAGTTCGTCACCCTGCTCGAGCAGGGACCCGACGGGCTGTCCTGATGCCGGGCCTCGTCCTGCACAAGCGCTGGCGGCTGCGCCAGGGCGTCGCCGTGGCCGACGTGGTCGACCTCGTGCGCACGCGGATCGTCCCGCACTACGCCCGGCTGAGCCCTGAGGTCGGCCTCGGGCTCGAGCAGGACGACGACACCTCCGTCGTCGCCACCCAGCGCTGGACCAGCCGCGCCGCCCTCGAGGCGGCCACGACCGGAGCGGCGTACGACGCCTGGTGGGAGGCGTACCTGCCGGTCCTGTCCGACTGGGACCGGCTCGTCACCTTCGACTCGGAGTGGGAGTCGGTCGAGCTGCTCTGAGCCTCCCCGCCCCTCGTGACGCCCGCTCGTCCCTCGCGGGCTCCTCGGGGAGCGGGGACGTGACCGGTCCCTGAGGTGCGAGCGCACCGAGCCCCCCGCTCCGTGAGGTGCGAGCGCAGCGAGGCCCCCCGCTCCCCTGAGGTGCGAGCGCAGCGAGCCCCTCGGTCCCTGAGGTGCGAGCGCAGCGAGCCCCTCGGTTCCTGAGGTACGAGCGCAGCGTGCCCCCCGCTCCCTGAGGTGCGAGCGCAGCGAGCCTCGAAGGGGCGGCTCGGTGTCAGGATCGTGTCGGCTCCGGGCCGTCGGGACGACCCGTTCCTGACATCGAGCGGGGTGTCGGGCCGGCGCCCCTCGTGACCCCCGCTCGTCCCTCGCGGGCTCCTCGGGGAGCGGGGACGTGACCGCTCGCTGAGGTGCGAGCGCAGCGAGCCCCTCGCTCCCTGAGGTGCGAGCGCAGCGAGCCCCCTCGCTCCCTGAGGTGCGAGCGTAGCGAGCCCCCTCGCTCCCTGAGGTGCGAGCGCAGCGAGCCTCGAAGGGCGGCTCGGTGTCAGGATCGTGTCGGGCCGCCCCTCGTGACGCCCGCTCGTCCCTCGCGGGCTCCTCGGGGAGCGGGGACGTGACCGCTCCCTGAGGTGCGAGCGCAGCGAGCCTCGAAGGGGGGGCGTCAGCGGTCGACGGCCGCCAGGACCGCGTCGGCGACGGCTTGCTGCTCCTCGGCAAAGGGGTGGAAGGCGAGGGCGCGCTGCTGGTCGGTGTCGGCGCCGTTGACCCAGGGCTCGTCGGCGCAGATGTCGTGGTCGGCGGTGGCCTCGGCGACGTCGACGTACGTCACCCCGGCGCGCTCGGCGGCGGAGCGGACGGCGTCGTTGAGCGCCGTGTTGAGCCGCGCCGCCACGCGGCGGGTGCCGTCGGAGAGCGGCAGCGCCTCGCAGCCGCGGTCGGCCGAGACGATGGTGGGGTAGCCGACCGCCAGCACCTGGGCGTCGGGCGCGCGGCGCTGCACCAGCCGCAGCGTGCGCAGCAGGTCGTCGCTGGTGCGCTCGAGCCGCTGGGCGAGCCGCGACTCGTCGCTGGCAGTCAGCTCGCGGGCGCAGCGGCTCGGGGCACCGGGACGGCCGCACTGCCCGACCAGGGTGGAGAAGACGCCGCCGTCGTTGCCGCCGAGGGCGACCGTCACCAGCTGCGCCTCCGGGGTCACGGCCTGCGCCTGCGGGGGTACGCCGCGGAGCTGGCGGGAGCGCACGTCGGTGGTGTCGGCGCCGGCGCAGCTGACGTCGGTCAGCTCGGCACCGAGCGCCTCGGCCACGAGCGAGGGGTAGTTGGTGTCGGAGCGGAAGCAGCCGCCGGCCACGTCGGTCAGCGGCACGAAGGGCGCGGAGGTGTAGGAGTCGCCGAGGGCGACGTACGTCGTGGGCCCGCCGGCTGCGCTCGGGGCGGCCGCCGGGGGCTCGGCGACGGGCTCGCCGCCGTCGGCGCCGGGGGAGCAGGCGGTGACCAGCAGGCCGAGGCACGTCACGACCAGGACGAGCAGGCGAGGGGGAAGAAGGCGGTGCGGAGGCACCCACCTAGGATGACGCGCATGCCTGAGATCAGCCGCGAGCAGGTCCGGCACCTCGCCGACCTGGCCCGCATCGACCTCGACGACGCCGAGCTCGACCACCTGGCGCCGCAGCTCGCGGTGATCCTCGAGTCGGTCGCCTCGATCGGCGAGGTCGCTGCCGACGACATCCCCCCGACGTCGCACCCGCTGCCCCTGACCAACGTGTTCCGCGACGACGTCGTCACCCCCGGCCTCACCCCCGCGCAGGCGCTGTCGGGCGCACCGGCGGTCGAGGACCAGAAGTTCGCCGTGCCGCGCATCCTGGGTGACGAGCAGTGAGCGGCATCCACGCGACCGCCGCCGAGATGGCCGCCGCGCTCGCCGCCGGCGAGACCACCAGCGTCGAGCTCGTCCAGGCCCACCTCGACCGCATCGCGGCCGTCGACGGCACGCCGACCGAGGGCGTCCACGCGTTCCTGCACGTCGACGCCGAGGGCGCGCTCGCCGCCGCCCGGGCCTCCGACGAGCGTCGCGCGGCCGGCCGGCCGCTCTCCGAGCTCGACGGCGTGCCGATCGCCGTCAAGGACGTGCTGGCCACCGACGGCCTGCCGACCACCTGCGGCTCGAAGATCCTCGAGGGCTGGGTGCCGCCGTACGACGCCACGGTCGTGCGCCGCCTCAAGGAGGCGGGCCTGCCGATCCTCGGCAAGACCAACATGGACGAGTTCGCGATGGGCTCCTCCACCGAGCACTCCGCCTACGGCCCCACCCGCAACCCGTGGGACCTCGAGCGCATCCCCGGCGGGTCCGGCGGCGGCTCGGCGGCGGCCGTGGCGTCGTACCAGGCCCCGCTGGCGCTCGGCACCGACACCGGCGGCTCGATCCGCCAGCCCGGCGCCGTCACCGGCACCGTGGGCGTGAAGCCGACGTACGGCGGCGTCAGCCGCTACGGCCTGGTGGCCATGGCCAACAGCCTCGACCAGGTCGGCCCGGTCACCCGCACGGTCCTCGACGCGGCGCTGCTGCACGAGGTCGTCGGCGGGCACGACCCGCTCGACTCCACCAGCGTCGACCAGCCGCTGCCCGACCTCGTCGGCGCGGCCCGCGAGGGCGCCGACGGCGACCTCACCGGCGTCAAGGTCGGCGTCGTCACCGAGCTGGGCGGCGAGGGCTACCAGCCGGGGGTGCAGCAGCGCTTCGACGAGGCGGTCGAGCTGCTCGTGCAGGCGGGTGCCGAGGTGGTGCAGGTCAGCTGCCCGAGCTTCGTGCACGCGCTCGCGGCCTACTACCTGGTGATGCCGAGCGAGGCGTCGTCCAACCTCGCCCGCTTCGACGCCATGCGCTACGGCCTCCGCGTCACTCCCGACGGTGCCGCCCCGAGCGCCGAGGAGGTCATGCGCGCGACCCGCGACGCGGGCTTCGGCGACGAGGTCAAGCGCCGGATCGTCCTCGGCACCTACGCGCTGTCCAGCGGCTACTACGACGCCTACTACGGCCAGGCGCAGAAGGTCCGCACGCTGATCTCGCGCGACTTCGCCCGTGCCTTCGACAAGGCCGACGTGCTCGTCAGCCCGACCGCGCCGACCACGGCGTTCCGGCTGGGGGAGAAGCTCGACGACCCGCTGGCGATGTACCTCAACGACGTCGCCACCATCCCGGCCAACCTCGCCGGCGTCCCGGGCATCTCGGTGCCGGCGGGTCTCGCTCCCGAGGACGACCTGCCGGTCGGCGTGCAGCTGCTCGCCCCCGCCCTGGCCGACGACCGGCTCTACCGGGTGGGCGCGGCGCTCGAGGCGTTGCTCGAGGCCCGGTGGGGTGGCCCGCTGCTCACCCACGACAAGCTCGACGAGGCGGTGCGCCCATGAGTGCCCACGACCAGCTCCTGTCCTTCGACGACGCGCTGGCGTCGTACGACCCGGCGATGGGCCTGGAGGTCCACGTCGAGCTCGGCACCGCCACCAAGATGTTCTGCGGCTGCTCGACGGTCTTCGGCGCCGAGCCCAACACCCAGGTGTGCCCGACCTGCCTGGGCCTGCCCGGCTCGATGCCGGTCGTCAACGCCGTGGCGGTGGAGTCGGCGATCCGGATCGGCCTCGCGCTCAACTGCGAGATCGCGGAGTGGTGCCGCTTCGCGCGCAAGAACTACTTCTACCCGGACATGCCGAAGAACTTCCAGACCAGCCAGTACGACGAGCCCATCGCGTTCGACGGCTGGACCGAGGTCGAGGTCGTGACCGACGAGGGCCCGCGCACCTTCCGCGTCGAGATCGAGCGTGCCCACATGGAGGAGGACACCGGCAAGTCGACCCACGTCGGCACCACCGGCCGCATCCACGGCGCCGACTACTCGCTCGTCGACTACAACCGCGCCGGCATCCCCCTCATCGAGATCGTCACCAAGCCCATCGTGGGTGCCCGCGAGCACGCGCCGGCCGTCGCCCGGGCGTACGTCGCCCACCTGCGCGAGCTGCTGCTGGGTCTCGGGGTGAGCGACGTGCGCATGGAGCAGGGCTCGCTGCGCTGCGACGTCAACCTCTCGCTCTCGCCCGCCGGCTCGGGTGCCCTCGGCACCCGCACCGAGACCAAGAACGTCAACTCGCTCCGCTCGGTCGAGCGGGCGGCCCGCTACGAGGTCTCGCGCCAGGCGGCGCTGCTGCAGGGCGGCGGGTCGGTGACGCAGGAGACGCGGCACTGGCACGAAGACACCGGCGTCACCACGTCGGGCCGCGAGAAGTCCGACGCCGAGGACTACCGCTACTTCCCCGAGCCCGACCTGGTGCCGGTCGCCCCGAGCCGCGAGTGGGTCGAGCAGCTCCGCGCCGAGCTGCCCGAGCCGCCGCGCGAGCGTCGCGCCCGGCTGCAGCAGGCCTGGGGCTTCTCCGACCTCGAGATGCGCGACACCGTCGGCGCCGGGGCCCTCGAGCTGGTCGAGCAGACCATCGCGGAGGGCAGCCCGCCGCAGGCCGCGCGCAAGTGGTGGCTCTCCGAGCTGGCCCGTCGGGCCAACGAGCAGGGCACCGAGCTCACCGGCCTGCCCGTCACGCCGGCCCAGGTCGCCCGCATCCAGGCGCTGGTCGACGAGGGCTCGCTCAACGACAAGCTGGCCCGTCAGGTCTTCGACGGCGTGCTCGCCGGCGAGGGCGACCCCGACGCGGTGGTCGCTGCCCGAGGGCTCGCGATCGTCTCCGACGACGGCGCCCTCGGCGCGGCGGTCGACCAGGCGATCGCCGAGAACCCCGACGTCGCCCAGAAGATCCGCGACGGCAAGGTCGCCGCCGCCGGCGCCCTGATCGGCTCGGTGATGAAGCAGATGCGCGGCCAGGCCGACGCCGGCCGGGTCCGCGAGCTGATCCTCGAGCGGCTGTCCTGAGCCCGGTCGTGCGGCCGGGTCGTGAGCAGGGTCTCCGGCGTGACCCGTCGCGGTGTCGGGTAACTGTGGGTGTGACCGCAATCCAGGAGGACCCCATGTCTCGTCGCCTGAGCCTGCTGCTCGGTGCGCTGCTGCTGAGCCTCGCGTGGGCGGTGCCGGCGTACGCCTCGCCGTCGCCCTCGGCGGCCCCCGCGGATGGTGACTTCTGCGCCGACGGCGTCGGGGTCAGCGTCGCGGTCGACGCCACGGCGGCCGACGGCGACGTGCGCGAGACCTGCGTGCCCGCCGACTCCGAGACTCCCGCGACCGACGTGCTCGAGCAGGCCGGCGTCGAGCTGGCCTTCGTGCAGGGCCAGCCGGGTTTCGTGTGCACCGTCGACGGCCTGCCGGCCGACCAGGACTGCTCGACCACGCCGTCGGGCAGCTCCTACTGGGGCTTGTTCCTGGCCAGCCAGGGCACCGGCGCGGGTGACGGCAGCGGCGACGGGGCGTGGGACTACGCCCCGGTCGGCGTCGAGGACCTCCGGCTGCAGCCGGGCGACTTCGTCGGCTTCGCGTGGCAGACCTCCGCCGAGCCCGCGCCGCCGGGCGCCGAGCCGGTCGCGGGCTCCGCGACCGGTGCGTCCGAGAGCTCCGAGCCGCAGCCCAACGACGGCCAGACGATCCCCAGCACGCCGGGCACCGACGCCAGCGAGGCCGCCGACTCCGGCCCCGGCGACGGCATCCCGGTGTGGATCTTCTACGTCGTCGTGGTCGTCGCGGCCGTGTCCGGCCTCGTGTTCGTGATGCTGCGCCGCCGCCGCTCCGGGACGTGATCCGGCTGGCCCGGGACCTGCACCCCGCCGCGTGGTGGGTGTGGGCCCTCGGGCTGGCCACGGCGGCCACCGCCACGCTCAACCCCGCGCTGCTCCTGCTGCTGGTGCTGGTCGCGGGCTTCGTGGTGGCGGCCCGGCGGGGCGACCACCCGTGGTCGCGCGCCTTCCGGCTGTACGTGGTCGTCGGCCTCGTCATCGTGCTGCTGCGCGTCGTGGTGCGGGTGCTGTTCGGAAGCGGCCTGGGCGGCACCGAGCTGCTGTGGCTCCCGCGGGTGCCGCTGCCCGACTGGGCCGCCGGCATCAGCCTGCTCGGCCCGGTCACGCGGGAGTCGCTGCTCGCCGGGCTCTACGACGGCATGCGCCTGGCCACCCTCGTCATCTGCGTCGGGGCCGCCAACGCGCTGGCCAACCCCAAGCGGCTGCTCAAGACGCTGCCACCCGCCCTCTACGAGATCGGCACCGCCGTCGTCGTCGCCGTCACGCTGCTGCCGCAGCTGGCCGACAGCCTGAGGCGGGTGCGCGCGGCCCGGCGGCTGCGCGGCGTACCGGGTGGTCGGGTGGCCCGCTTCCGCGGCGTCGTGGTGCCGGTGCTCGAGGACGCCCTGGAGCGCTCGCTGGCGCTCGCGGCGGGCATGGACGCCCGTGGCTACGGCCGCTCGGGGGCGCTCACCCGTGGTCGGCGCACCACCACCGGGGCGCTGCTGCTGCTCGGGCTGCTCGGGCTCTGCGTGGGCACCTACGCCCTGCTCGACCTCACCGCGCCGCGATGGCTCGCCGTTGCGGGGCTGGCGGGAGGCGTGGGGCTCGCCGGGCTCGGGCTGTGGTCGGCCGGCCGCCGCGTGCACCGCACCCGCTACCGCCCTGACCCGTGGGCGCTGCCGGAGACCGTGGTGGCCCTCTCGGGCGTCGCCGTCGCGGCCGGGACCCGGCTGCTGGTGCCGGGCGGGGTACGGTTCCCCGCGCTGGACGCGGTGCCCGCGCTGAGTCCCCTCGCCGTCGTCGTGGTGATCCTGGGCCTGGTGGCCGCCGTCGCAGCGCCGCCGCCGCGGCTGTCGACCGCGGGGGCCGACCGGACGGAGGTGGCGCGTGCTGGCACTGCGTGACCTCGGCTTCCGCTACGCCCCCGACCTCCCGGCGGTGCTCGAACACGTCGACCTCGAGCTGGAGGAGGGCGAGCTGGTGCTCGTGGCCGGCCGCACCGGGGTCGGCAAGTCGACGTTGCTCGGCGTGCTCGACGGGCTGGTGCCCTCCTTCACCGGCGGCGTGCTCGAGGGCGACGTCGTGCTCGACGGCACGAGCATCGTCGAGCTGCCGCCGCGCGAGCGCGCCCACGTCGTCGGCTACGTCGGGCAGGACCCGACCGCCGGCTTCGTCACCGACTCGGTCGAGGAGGAGCTCGCCTACGGCATGGAGCAGCTCGGCGTCGAGCCCGCGACGATGCGCCGCCGCGTCGAGGAGACGCTGGACCTGCTCGGCATCGCCGAGCTGCGCGGCCGCGACCTGCGCACGCTCTCGGGCGGTCAGCAGCAGCGCGTCGCCATCGGGGCCGTCCTGACCATGCACCCGCGGCTGCTGGTGCTCGACGAGCCCACCTCGGCGCTCGACCCGACCGCTGCCGAGGAGGTGCTGGCCACGCTGACCCGGCTCGTGCACGACCTCGGCGTGACCGTCGTGCTCGCCGAGCACCGGCTCGAGCGCGTGGTGCCCTTCGTCGACCGGATGGTGCTGGTCGAGGGCTCCGGCCGGATCCGCGTGGGTGCGCCGGCCGAGGTGCTCGCCGACTCGCCGGTCGCCCCGCCGATCGTCGAGCTCGGCCGCTGGGCGGGCTGGAGCCCGCTGCCGCTGAGCGTGCGTGACGCACGTCGACGGGCCTCGCGGCTCGCGCTGCCGGTGGCGCCCGAACGCGCTGCCCTGCCGCCCGCCGTGCCGGCCCTGACCGCGCGGGGCGTCTCGGTCGCCTACGGCCGCGTCGTGGCACTGCGCGAGGTCGACCTCAGCCTCGCCGCCGGTCAGGTCACCGCGCTGATGGGCCGCAACGGGTCGGGCAAGTCGACCCTGCTGTGGGCCCTGCAGGGCTCGCGGCGTCGTACGACGGGCGACGTCGCGGTGGGCGGTCACGACCCGGCTCGCCTCGCCGCCGAGGAGCGTCGCCGCCAGGTGGCGCTGGTGCCGCAGACGGCGGCCGACCTCCTCTACCTGGAGACCGTCGCCGACGAGCTCGCCGTGGCCGACCGCGACGCCGGGGTGGCGGCGGGCACCGCCGACGCGCTGCTCGAGCGGCTGGTGCCGGGCGTGCCGCGCAACAGCCACCCGCGCGACCTCTCGGAGGGCCAGCGCCTGGCCGTCGCGCTCGCCGTGGTGCTGCTGGGCGACCCGCCGGCGCTGCTGCTCGACGAGCCGACCCGGGGCCTCGACTACCCGGGCAAGGTCGCGCTCGCCGGGGTGCTGCGCGACCAGGCCGCGCAGGGCCGCGCCGTGCTGGTCGCGACCCACGACGTCGAGTTCGTCGCGCAGGTCGCCCACCAGGTGGTGGTGCTCGCCGACGGCGAGGTCGTCTCGGCCGGCCCCACCGGGCGGGTGGTCGCCGAGTCGCCCGCCTTCGCGCCGCAGGTGCACAAGATCCTCGGCCCGCCGTGGCTCACCGTCGACGAGGTGCGTGAGCCGCGTGGCTGACGTGGCGCACCGCGACGACCGGCTCGACGTGCCGGGCCTGCGGCTGCGGCCACGTTCGGCGGTGACGCTCGTGGTCGCCTCGCTGCTCGGCCTGGCGATGTTCTGCTGGCCGCTGCTGCTGCAGGTGCCGCCCGACGCGCAGTCGGTGCAGCCGCCCTTCCTGCTCACCGCGCTGCTGCCCGTGGTCGCGGTCGTCTGCCTGGCCGAGCTCACCGAGGGCGGCATGGACGCCAAGGTGCTGGCGATGCTGGGCGTGCTGACCGCGGTCAACGCCGTGCTCCGCGGGCTCGGCGCCGGCATCGCCGGCATCGAGACGGTCTTCTTCCTGCTCGTGCTGGCTGGGCGGGTCTTCGGCCCGGGCTTCGGGTTCGTCCTCGGGTGCACCTCGATGTTCGCCTCCGCGCTGCTGACCGGCGCGGTCGGGCCGTGGCTGCCCTTCCAGATGGTCGCCGCCGCCTGGGTGGGGCTGGGCGCTGGTCTGCTGCCGCGACGGCTGCGCGGCCGGGCCGAGATCGCGGCGCTCGTCGCCTACGCCGTGGTGGCGTCGTACGCCTTCGGGCTGGCGATGAACCTGATGAGCTGGCCCTTCCTGCTCGGCGTCGAGGTGCCCGGCCACGACGGCGGGCTGTCGTTCGTGCCCGGGGCGCCGCTGCTCGACAACCTGCACCGCTTCGCGATCTACACCCTGCTGACCTCCACCGGCGGCTGGGACACCGGCCGCGCCGTCACCACGGCGATCGCGCTCGTGGTGCTCGGCCCCGCCGTGCTGACGACGCTGCGGCGCGCCGTGCGGCGGGCGGTCGTCGTACGTCGCAGCGAGGCCGCCCAGCCCCCTGCTGGCTAGCCTCGAGAGGCATGAGGACCAGGCTCGTCGCCCTCGCCGCCACCTCGGCGCTCGTGCTCACCGCCTGCGGGTCCGACGACCCGCCGTCGGCCGACGACAGCCCGGCGGCCCCTGCGTCGAGCGCGACGCCGACCGAGGAGGCCTCCGAGGCGCCCGCTCCCTCCGCTCGCCCGAAGGTGCTGGGCGAGGTCGCGACCGAGCTCGAGGCGCCGTGGGGCATCGCGTTCCTGCCCGACGGCGCGGCGCTGGTGACCGAGCGCGACAGCGAGCGGGTGCTCCGCGTCGACGCCGACGGCGTCCGCGAGGTCGGCACCGTCGACCTGGCGGCGCCGAAGAACGAGGCCGGCCTGCTCGGCGTCGCCGTGTCGCCCGACTTCGCCAGCGACCGCCGGGTCTTCCTCTACGTCTCGACCGACACCGACAACCGCGTCCTGCGCACCACCCTGCAGGGCGGCCGGCTCGGTGAGCTCGAGCCGATCCTCACCGGCATCCCGCTCAACACCTTCCACGACGGCGGCAAGCTCGCCTTCGGCCCCGACGAGCAGCTGTACGTCGCCACCGGCGACGCCGGTCGGCCCGAGCTCGCCCAGGACCGCCGCTCCCTGGCCGGCAAGGTCCTGCGGATCACCCAGGACGGCGAGCCCTCCCGCGGCAACCCCGACGGCACGGCGATGTGGTCCTACGGCCACCGCAACGTGCAGGGCCTCGCGTGGGACGACGAGGGCCGGCTGTGGGCGCCCGAGTTCGGCGACCAGACCTGGGACGAGCTCAACCTCGTCGAGAAGGGCGGCAACTACGGCTGGCCGCAGGCCGAGGGCAAGGGCGGCCCCGAGGGCACCACCGACCCCCGGGTGCAGTGGTCGACCGACGAGGCCTCGCCGTCCGGAGCGGCGTACGTCGACGGACGGGTCTGGGTCGCCGGCCTCGGCGGCGAGCGGCTGTGGCGCCTCGACGTGCGCCCCGGCGGGGTGCGCAACCCGACCGACTTCCTCGTCGGCCGCTACGGTCGCATCCGCGCCGTCGCCGCCGCCCCCGACGGCAACCTGTGGGTCGCCACCAACAACACCGACGGCCGCGGCGAGCCCCGCCCCCGCGACGACCGGATCCTCCTCGTGCGTCCCTGAGCCCCTCTCTCGACGATGTCGCGGCGTGGGTCGCGTGGACGGACTGGCAGCTCGCGCCCGACAGCGGGCGCGGGGTCAGCGACGACGCGGCGGTGGAGCCTGCGCCGCGCCGAGCCGCCAGTCGTTCCTCGAGCGGGCCTACGCCGACTCGGCGGCCGCCTCGACGCGGTCGAGGAGGGCGAGCAGGCCGGCGTGGACCTCGGCGGGCTTCTCCAGCGGCAGGAAGTGGCTGGCCCGGAGCTCGGTGTAGGTCGCGCCAGGTATGCGGTCGGCGGCGGTGCGCATGTCCTGGGCCGAGGCGAGCACGTCGTAGGTGCCCGCGACGAAGGCGGTGGGCACGCGGACCGAGCGCAGCGAGACGCGGCGGTGGTACGACGCGTGCAGCGCGAGGTGGGCGTACCACTCGACCGGCGTCGAGAAGAACTCCTGCACCGCCCGCTGCCCGATCTCGGGGTCGGCGAGGGGGAGCATGAAGCCGCTGTGGCTCAGCACCCGGATGAACCGGTCGCCGATCGGCAGGTGCGTGGTGGTCGGGGTGGCGAGGTGGCCGATGCGCCGGCACAGCCGGGCGGTGCCGGCGAGGATGGGCTTGCGCAGCGGCCGCGGCAGGAACAGCGGCGCCATCATCGACTCGAAGGTGCCGCCGGGCACGCCGCCGACGGCGTACAGGCCGAGGACCCGGTCGGGGTGCTCGACCGCGACCTCGTACATGGTGTTGACGCCCATCGACCAGCCCATCATCACGGCGGCGTCGACGCCGAGGTGGTCCATCAGGGCGACGGCGTCCTCGGCGAAGGCGCCGATGCCGACGCGCTCGGGGTCGGCCGGGCGCGACGAGCCGCCGGTGCCGCGGTGGTTCCACGAGACCACCCGCACGGGACAGGCCGGGTCGAGCAACGCGGGCCACGCGTAGGGGTTGGTGCCGAGGCCGTTGCACAGTACGACGGTCGGGCCGCTCCTGGTGCCCGTCACGTCGTTGCTCCAGCCCTGCAGCGCGGTGCCGTCGGGGGCGGTGAAGTGGAACCACCGCAGCGACAGGCGCGCGTCGAGGTCGGGGACCAGGCTCAGACGGTTCTGGCGGCGCATCGTGCGATTGTGCACGACCGTGCTGGGCCGGCGCTGCGACCTGGACCACTCAGCTGCCGGTGGCGGCCTCTCGCTGCGCTGCCGGCTCGACGCTGCCGGACCGGCGGGCGAGGGTGCCGACGACGTACGCCGCGACCTCGTCGCGCTCGAGCCGGGCCTGGGCGAGCGCGGTGGAGGCCACCATCGCGTTGCGGCAGGCGCGCTGCTGGCTCCGCTCGGCCCAGCGGGTCAGCGGTGCCGTCCACGGTGCGGCCCGCGTGGTGATCAGGTGCGTCATGGACCCTCCCAGGTGCTGCGACTCCCTGGCCCAGAACCTACGCGCCGGGCACGACGAGCCCGTCACGCGTGCGTGACGGTTGCGTGAACGAGGGACGGGGACGCCGATGAGTCCGCCCGCCGAGCCGGGTCGGTACCGGCATGAGCGACCCCGCACCAGACCCCACCCGAGGCACCGTCCTGCTCGTCGGCACCCGCAAGGGCCTGTGGATCGGCATGTCCGACGCCGCCCGCCGCGACTGGTCGTGGTCGGGCCCGCACGCCGACATGGAGGAGGTGTACGCCGTCTGCGTCGACGGGCGCGGCGGCCGGACCCGGCTGCTGGCGGGCGCCAGCTCGCCCTGGCTGGGGCCGCGGGTACGCCGCTCCGAGGACCTCGGCGCGACGTGGCAGGAGGCCGACGACGGCGGCGTGCGGTTCCCCAACGGTCACGACGCGAGCGTGGAGCGGGTCTGGCAGCTGGTGACCGGGGTCGGCGACGGCGAGGTGTGGGCCGGCACCGAGCCCGGGGCGGTCTGGCGCTCGCACGACGGCGGCGCGTCGTTCGCGCTCGAGCAGGCGCTGTGGGACCACCCGCACCGCGCGGAGTGGGGCGAGGGCTTCGGTGGACAGGCCTTCCACACCGTGCTGCCGCACCCCACCGACCCGGACTCGGCGCTGGTCGCCATCTCGACGGGCGGCGTCTACCGCACCCGTGACGGCGGCGGCTCCTGGGAGGCCCGCAACGTCGGCATCCGGGCGGAGTTCCTGCCCGAGGGCGAGCAGTTCCCCGAGTTCGGGCAGTGCGTGCACAAGGTGACGCGGCACCCGTCGCGCCCCGAGCGGCTCTACCTGCAGAACCACGGCGGGGTCTACCGCTCCGACGACGAGGGCGACCGGTGGGTCTCCATCGCCGACGGGCTGCCCTCCGACTTCGGCTTCCCGGTCGTGGTGCACCCGCACGAGCCCGACACGCTCTTCGTCTTCCCGCTCGGCGGCGGCGCCGGCCGGTACCCGCCCGAGGCCCGGGCCCTGGTCTGGCGCTCGCGCGACGCGGGGGGGACCTGGGAGGCGCTGGGCGAGGGGCTGCCCGAGCGGTTCTACGTGGCCGTCATGCGCGACGCGATGTGTGCCGACGACCACGAGTCCGCCGGGCTCTACCTCGGGGCGCGCAACGGCACCGTGTGGGCCAGCGCCGACGCGGGCGAGACCTGGTCGCTGGCCGTCGAGCACCTGCCCGACGTGCTGTCGGTGCGCGCCGCCTCGGTACTGCTCTAGACCCCGGCCACCACGCGGTCGGCCCGGTCGCGGGAGGCGAGCACGAGCTGCGCGTTGGGCTCGTCGACGCGGGCCACCCAGGCCTCGGCCTCGGCCGGCGTCTTGCCGAACTGCACGTGGCGGGCGACCAGCCGCGCCCGGCGCACGTCGTCGTCGACCTCGAGGAAGACGCACTCGTCGAGCTCGGCGCGCACCGCCCGCCACTCGGGCCGGTCGAGCAGCAGGTAGTTGCCCTCGGTCACGACGACGTCGGCCTCCGGCGGCACGGCGACGGCACCGGCCAGCGGCTGCTCGAGCACCCGCTCGAACCCCGGCGCCCACACCACGTGCTCGCGCTCCTCGCGCACGCGGTGCAGCAGCGCGGCGTACCCGCGCGCGTCGAAGGTCTCGGGCGCCCCCTTGCTGGCGCGCAGCCCGAGCGCGTCGAGCGCGACGTCGGCGAGGTGGAAGCCGTCCATGGGCAGGTAGGCGGCGCCGAGCTCCTCGGCGAGCCGCAGGGCGTACGTCGTCTTGCCCGCCCCCGGGGCGCCCGCGATGCCGATGACCCTGCGCACCCGCTCACCCTAGGGTCGGGCGGGTGGAGCCGACCTGGGAGGAGCACGGGCCCGTCGTCGAGCGGCTGCTCGGAGGCGCCGTGGGCGAGGCCGTCGACCTGGGCGGCTCGAGCCGCACCGTCGTGTGGCGGGTGCGGTCGGACGAGGCGTCGTACGTCGTCAAGGTGCACCGCGAGGAGGAGGCCGAGGGCTACGCCCGGGAGTGCTCGGCGCTCGAGGCGCTCACCGGCTCGGGTGCGCTGCCGGACCTCGTCGGGCACGACGACGCCACCCGCACCATCGTGATGCAGGACCTCGGGGCCGGTGCCCACCTCGCCGACGCCCTGCTCGGTGACGACCGGCCGCTCGCGTCGCGACGGCTGCTGGCGTGGGTCGACGCGCTCTCCCGGCTCCACGGGGCCGCCACCGGGGAGCGGGTCTCGGCCTTCGAGGCCGCCGCCGCCCGGCGCGGGGGCGTGGTGCGGACGTCGCCGGAAGAGCTCGCCGGTCCGGCCCTCGAGCAGTACGCCGCCCACCTGCCCGGGCTGCCCGTCGACGAGGTGCGCGAGGCGCTCGGCGGGGTGACGGGACTGCTGTCCGACGACGTCGTCGTGTCACCGGGTGACGTCTGCCCCGACAACAACGCGGCGGTCGGCGAGCGCCTGGTGCTGCTCGACCTCGAGGGGGCGCAATTGCTGCACCCCGCCTGGGACCTGGCCTACCTCACGGTGCCGTGGCCGAGCTGCTGGTGCTCGTGGGCGGTGCCGGAGGCCGAGGTCGCCCGCGCGCTGGCCCGGTACGGCGGCCGGGTGTCACCGGACGACCTCGCCGTCACCACGCTGGTGTGGTCGGTCGTGAGCCCCGGGTGGTTCCTGCCGCGGGCGCTGGGTGACGACCACGCCGGGACCGACCCGCGCGTGCCCGGTCGACGGGCGATGGTGCTGCACCGGCTCGCCCGCGCAGCGGCCAGCGAGGCCCCCTCGCCGCTCGCCCCGCTCGTCGACCTCGCCGCGCGGGCGCACGACGCGCTGCGGGCGCGGTGGGGCGACGTACCTCTGCCGCTCGGGCCGGTGTGGCGCGCGACTACCCTCGCCCCATGAGCACGCACGACCTCAAGCCCCGCTCCCGCGACGTCACCGACGGTCTCGAGCGGGCCGCCGCCCGGGGCATGCTCCGCGCGGTGGGCATGGGCGACGCCGACTGGGAGAAGCCGCAGGTCGGCGTGGCCTCGAGCTGGAACGAGATCACGCCGTGCAACCTCTCGCTCGACCGGCTGGCCAAGGCGGTCAAGAACGGCGTGCACGCGGCGGGGGGCTACCCGCTCGAGTTCGGCACCATCTCGGTCTCCGACGGCATCTCGATGGGCCACGAGGGCATGCACTTCTCGCTGGTCTCGCGCGAGGTCATCGCCGACTCCGTCGAGACGGTGATGATGGCCGAGCGCCTCGACGGCTCGGTGCTGCTCGCGGGCTGCGACAAGTCGCTGCCCGGCATGCTCATGGCCGCCGCGCGGCTCGACCTCTCCAGCGTCTTCCTGTACGCCGGCTCCACCATGCCCGGCCAGGTCGACGGGCAGGACGTGACGATCATCGACGCCTTCGAGGCCGTCGGTGCCTGCCTCGCCGGCAAGATCACCCGCGAGGAGGTCGACCGCGTCGAGCGCGCGATCTGCCCCGGCGAGGGTGCCTGCGGCGGCATGTACACCGCCAACACCATGGCCTCGGTCGCCGAGGCGATCGGCATGAGCCTGCCCGGCTCGGCCGCCCCGCCGGCCGTCGACCGGCGCCGCGACGGCTTCGCCCACCGCTCCGGCGAGGCCGTGGTCGAGATGCTGCGCCAGGGCATCACCGCCCGCCAGGTCATGACCAAGCCCGCCTTCGAGAACGCCATCGCCGTCGTCATGGCGCTCGGCGGCTCCACCAACGCCGTGCTCCACCTGCTCGCGATCGCTCGCGAGGCCGACGTCGACCTCTCGCTCGACGACTTCACCCGCATCGGCGCGAAGGTCCCGCACCTCGGCGACCTCAAGCCCTTCGGCCGCTACGTGATGAACGACGTCGACAAGATCGGCGGCATCCCCGTGGTGATGAAGCTGCTGCTCGACGCCGGGCTGATGCACGGCGACACCCTCACCGTCACCGGGCGCACCATGGCCGAGAACCTCGAGGCGCTCGCACCGCCGAAGGCCGACGACGACATCATCCGCTCGCTCTCGCGGCCCATCCACGCCACCGGCGGCATCACCATCCTCAAGGGCACGCTCGCCCCCGAGGGCGCGGTCGTGAAGTCCGCGGGCTTCGACGACGAGGTCTTCGAGGGCCCGGCGCGGGTCTTCGACGGCGAGAAGGCCGCCATGCAGGCGCTCTCCGAGGGCCGCATCGAGCACGGCGACGTCGTCGTGATCCGCTACGAGGGTCCCAAGGGCGGCCCCGGCATGCGCGAGATGCTCGCCATCACCGGCGCCATCAAGGGCGCCGGGCTCGGCAAGGACGTCCTGCTCGTCACCGACGGCCGCTTCTCCGGCGGCACCACCGGCCTGTGCGTCGGCCACATGGCGCCCGAGGCCGTCGACGGCGGCCCGATCGCCTTCCTGCGCGACGGCGACCGGATCCGGCTCGACGTCGCCAACGGTGGGCTCGACGTGCTCGTCGACGAGGCCGAGCTCGAGGCGCGCCGCGAGGGCTGGGAGCCGCTGCCGCCGAAGTACACCCGCGGCGTGCTGGGCAAGTACGCCAAGGTCGTGCAGTCCGCGGCGCACGGCGCCGTGACGAGCTGACGCGCGGGGGCGCCCGGGTCGCGATCCCGGGAGAGATCAAGGTCCTCGTCGCCTCGGCGTTCGTCATCGCCGTCGGCTTCGGGCTCGTCACCCCGGTGCTGCCGGCCTACGCCCGCAGCTTCGACGTCGGCGTGGCCGCCGCGTCGGTCGTGGTCTCGGCCTTCGCCTTCTTCCGGCTGCTGTTCGCCCCGGCGAGCGGCGCGCTGGTGTCGCGGCTGGGCGAGCGGCCCGTCTACCTCGGCGGGCTGCTCGTGGTGGCGGCCTCGTCGTTGGCGACCGCCTTCGCGCAGTCCTACGCCCAGCTGCTGGTGCTGCGGGGTGTGGGGGGCATCGGCTCGACGATGTTCACCGTCTCGGCCATGGCGCTGCTGGTGCGGCTCGCGCCGCCCACCATCCGCGGGCGGGTGTCGTCGGCGTACGCCTCCTCCTTCCTGCTGGGCGGCATGCTCGGGCCGGTGCTGGGCGGCGGCCTCGCGGGCTTCGGGCTGCGGGTGCCGTTCGTGGCGTACGCCGCTGCGCTCGTGCTGGCAGCAGCGGTCGTCGGCGTCCGCCTCTCCGGCGCCTCGCTGCGCCCCGCGACGACCGACGGCCAGGCCGCGCTCGCGCCGATGCGGGTCCGCGAGGCGCTCGGCGACCCGGCGTACCGCGCCGCCCTGGCCTCGGCCTTCGCCAACGGCTGGTGCAACTTCGGCGTCCGCGTCGCGGTGCTGCCGCAGTTCGCCGTCGCGGTGCACGACGACACCTGGGTGGCCGGCGTCGCGCTCGCCCTCGCCGCCGCCGGTACGGCGCTCGCCCTCCAGGTCGCGGGCCGCGTCGCCGACTCGGTCGGCCGCAAGCCGCTCGTGCTCGTCGGCCTGCTCGTCACCGCCGCCACCCTGGGTGCGATCGGCCTGAGCGGCGACCTCGTGGTGCTCTTCGTGCTCTCCGCGCTGTCGGGCCTCGGCAGCGGCCTGCTCAACCCCGGCCAGCAGGCCACCGTCGCCGACGTCGTCGGCAACGACCGCGGCGGCGGGCCGGTGCTCGGCGCCTTCCAGATGACCCAGGACGCCGGCGCGATCCTCGGGCCGGTGCTCGTCGGCGTGGTCGCCGACCAGGCCGGCTTCGCCTGGGCCTTCGCCACCACCGCGGCGATCAGCCTGCTCGCCCTGCTGCCCTGGCTCACCGCCCCCGAGACGCTGCGCCGGGTGCAGGCCCCGGAGGCCAGCGCCTAGGGTCGGACGGCATGGACCAGCGCCTCTCCCTCGTGACCGTCGCCGTCGCCTCCCGCGACCGGAGCCGCGACTTCTACGTCTCCGGCCTCGGGTGGGAGCCCCACTTCGACGGCATCGACGTGCTGATGTTCCGGGTGGGGGAGCGGGTGCTGCTCTCGCTGTGGGAGCGCGAGGCCTTCGAGGCCGAGGTCGGCCCCATCGCCACGGGCGTCGGCCACCCGCCGTTCACGCTCGCCCACAACGTCGGGAGCGACGCCGAGGTCGACGCCGTCCTCGAGACCGCGGCCGCGGCCGGCGCCTCGGTGCGCGGCGCCCGGCGCCGCGAGTGGGGCGGCTGGTCCGGCTACTTCGCCGACCCCGACGGCACCCTGTGGGAGGTCGCCTGCGCCGGCGACGACCTCGCCTTCCTGGTGCCGTAGCGCCGCCGCCGCACCGCAAACACGCGGAGCCAAGTTCTCGCCAGCCCCGGCAAACCGGGGCACGTCGGGCGCGTCGTCGGACTTGGCTCCGCGTGTCTGCGCGCCGCCGAGCCCCGCTGCCCCGCGTGGTGTCGGCGGGGAGGGGTAGGAAGGGGGCATGGCGATCAGCGACGACGACAAGCGGGCCCTGGGACGCGAGGAGGCGCAGCAGGCGCTGCCGGAGGGGTGGCGGCTGGTGCTCGACCAGGTGGTCGCGCACTACGACACCGGTGGCTTCTCGGCCGGGGCAGCGTTTGTGCAGCGTGTCGCCGAGCTGGCCGACGCGGCCGACCACCACCCCGACGTCGACCTGCGCTACCCGCACGTGACGGTCGCGCTGTCGAGCCACGACGTCGGGGCGATCACGGCGCGCGACACCCGGTTGGCCGCCGAGATCCACCAGGCCGCCACGGAGGCCGGCATCGCCGTCGGCCAGGCCCCCGACAAGACCGAGGTGGCCCTCGACGTGCGCGACAAGGCGGCGCTGGGCCCGTTCTACGCGGCGCTGCTCGGCTACGACCGGCCCGACGACGACGCGCTGGTCGACCCGGCGTCGCGCGGGCCGCAGGTGTGGTTCCAGGACACCGACAGCGACGCCGTCGACCGGCAGCGCTGGCACCTCGACGTCAGCGTCCCGCACGACGTCGCCGAGCAGCGGGTGCAGGCGGTGCTCGACGCCGGTGGCCGCCTGGTCGACGAGAGCTTCGTGCCGGCGTTCTGGGTGCTGGAGGACGCCGAGGGCAACCGCTCGTGCATCTGCACCTGGCAGGCGCGCGACTGAGCCTGCCCACGGAGTGGGACCGCCGTCTCGCCGACTGGGACGGCTGTCACACTGGGTTGAGCCGTTCCGCCCCCGGGTGGATGATGGGCGCATGCGTTCCGACCTCCTCGTACGCACGCGACGCGTGAGCTGATCCCTCAGGGCAGCACGCGCGTCGACCCCTCGTCAGCCATCCCGGCTCGAGGGGTTTTTTGTTGGGCAGGGGTCGGCACGCGACCTCCCGGAAGCGACACGGAAGATGAGCAGATGAGCGAGCAGACGGCGGGGCAGACCACGCGGCCCAACCCGAGCCAGCTGGCGGCGCAGGGCGTCGGGCGGCCCCCGGTCCCCACGCCCGAGACGATGACCGGGGCGCAGAGCCTGGTGCGGTCGCTGGAGCACGCGGGCGTGACCGAGATCTTCGGCATCCCCGGTGGCGCGATCCTCCCGGCGTACGACCCCCTCTACGACAGCTCCATCCGCCACATCCTGGTGCGCCACGAGCAGGGCGCCGGCCACGCCGCCCAGGGGTACGCCGCCGCCACCGGCAAGGTCGGCGTGTGCATGGCGACCTCCGGCCCGGGGGCGACCAACCTCGTCACCGCCCTGGCCGACGCCTACATGGACTCCGTGCCGATCGTCGCCGTCACCGGCCAGGTCGGGGCCAGCATGATCGGCACCGACGCCTTCCAGGAGGCCGACATCCGCGGCATCACGATGCCGATCACCAAGCACAACTTCCTCGTCACCGACCCCGCCGACATCCCGCGGGTCGTCGCGGAGGCGTTCTACCTCGCGCGCAGCGGTCGCCCCGGCCCGGTCCTCGTCGACGTCGCCAAGTCGGCGCTGCAGGCCGAGACGACGTTCAGCTGGCCGAGCGAGATCACGCTGCCGGGCTACCGCCCCGTGACCAAGCCGCACGCCAAGCAGATCCGCGAGGCGACGAGGGAGATCCTGGCCGCCCGCAAGCCCGTGCTCTACGTCGGCGGCGGCGTCATCCGCGCCGGCGCGGCCCGCGAGCTGCGCACCCTCGCCGAGCTCACCGGCATGCCGGTCGTGACGACGCTGATGGCGCTCGGGGCCTTCCCCGACAGCCACCCGCAGCACATGGGCATGCCCGGCATGCACGGCACCGTGGCCGCGGTCGCGGCGCTGCAGAAGAGCGACCTGCTGATCAGCCTCGGCGCCCGCTTCGACGACCGGGTCACCGGCAACCTCGACTCCTTCGCCCCCGGCGCGCGGGTCATCCACGCCGACATCGACCCCGCCGAGATCGGCAAGAACCGCGAGGTCGACGTGCCGATCGTGGGTGACGCCCGCGAGGTCATCGCCGACCTGGTCGTCGCGCTGCAGGCCGAGGCCGACGCCGGCCACACCGGCGACTACGACGCCTGGAACCAGCAGCTGCAGGGCATCAAGCAGAAGTACCCCTTGGGCTACGACGCCCCGGAGGAGGGCCTGTCGCCGCAGTACGTCATCGAGCGGCTCTCGGCGATCGCCGGGCCCGAGGCGGTCTACGTCTCCGGCGTCGGCCAGCACCAGATGTGGGCCGCCCACTACGTGCAGTACGAGCACCCCAACACCTGGCTCAACTCCGGCGGCCTCGGCACCATGGGCTACTCGGTGCCCGCCGCGATGGGCGCCAAGGTCGCGCGGCCCGAGGCGGTCGTGTGGGCGGTCGACGGCGACGGTTGCTTCCAGATGACCAACCAGGAGCTCGCCACCTGCACCCTCGAGGGCATCCCGATCAAGGTCGCGCTGATCAACAACGAGTCGCTCGGCATGGTGCGTCAGTGGCAGACCCTGTTCTACGAGGGCCGCTACTCCAACACCGACCTGCACTCCAAGCGCGTGCCGGACTTCGTCAAGCTCGCCGAGGCGTACGGCGCCGTGGGCCTGACCTGCGACGACCCCGAGGACGTCGACGCGGTCATCGCCAAGGCGATGGAGATCAACGACGGGCCCGTCGTGGTCGACTTCCGCGTCGAGCGCGACGCCATGGTCTGGCCGATGGTGGCCGCCGGCGCCAGCAACGACGACATCAAGTACGCCCGCGACCTCGCGCCCGAGTTCGAGAAGGACGACCTGTAAGCCATGAGCACCCACACCCTGTCCGTCCTGGTCGAGGACAAGCCCGGCGTGCTGACCCGCATCGCGGGCCTGTTCAGCCGCCGCGGCTTCAACATCGACTCCCTGGCCGTCGGGCGCACCGAGCAGCCCGGCATCTCGCGGATGACCATCGTGGTCAGCGTCGAGGGCCTGCCGCTCGAGCAGGTGACCAAGCAGCTCAACAAGCTCGTCGAGGTCGTCAAGATCGTCGAGCTCGAGCCCGGCGAGGCCGTGCAGCGCCAGCTGCTCATGGTCAAGGTCCGGGCCGACGTCGCCACCCGCAGCCAGGTGCTCGACGCCGTGCAGCTGTTCCGCGCCAAGGTCGTCGACGTGGCCCCCGACGCGGTCACGATCCAGCTCACCGGCAACAACGGCAAGGTCAACGACTTCCTCGCCGTCGTGGAGCCCTTCGGCATCCGCGAGCTGGTGCAGAGCGGCGTCATCGGCATCGGCCGCGGTCCCCGCTCGATCACCGAGAAGACCCTGCGACCGGTCCCCGTGCCGGTCCCCGACGCCGCCGGCTGAGCCCGGGCCCTCGGGTGGTCGAGGTGCGAGGAGCCCCCGTGCGAGAGCCTCGAGACCCGGTGAGCCGACCGCAACACCCCCGACGTACGAGATGAACCAACCGAAGGAGAAGCCCACCGTGGCTGAGATGTTCTACGACGACGACGCCGACCTGTCCCTGATCCAGGGCAAGAACGTGGCCGTCATCGGCTACGGCTCGCAGGGCCACGCCCACGCGCTCTCGCTGCGCGACAGCGGCGTGGACGTGCGCATCGGCCTGCAGCCCGGCTCCAAGAGCCGCGCCAAGGCCGAGGCCGAGGGCCTGCGCGTCGTCACCCCCGCCGAGGCGGCCGAGGAGTCCGACGTCATCGTCATCCTCGCCCCCGACCAGCACCAGCGGACGCTGTACGCCGAGGAGATCGAGCCGCAGCTCGCGCCCGGCGACACCCTGGTCTTCGGCCACGGCTTCAACATCCGTTTCGGCTTCATCACCCCGCCCGAGGGCGTCGACGTCTTCATGGTCGCCCCCAAGGGCCCCGGCCACCTGGTGCGCCGCGAGTACGTCGACGGCCGCGGCGTGCCCGTCCTCGTCGCGGTCGAGGCCGACGCCTCGGGCAACGCCTGGCCGCTCGCGCTGTCGTACGCCAAGGGCATCGGCGGCCTGCGCGCCGGCGGCATCAAGACCACCTTCACCGAGGAGACCGAGACCGACCTCTTCGGCGAGCAGGCCGTGCTGTGCGGCGGCGCCTCGCAGCTGGTGCAGTACGGCTTCGAGGTGCTGACCGAGGCCGGCTACCAGCCCGAGGTCGCCTACTTCGAGTGCCTGCACGAGCTCAAGCTCATCGTCGACCTGATGTACGAGGGCGGCATCGCCAAGCAGCGCTGGTCGGTCTCCGACACCGCCGAGTTCGGCGACTACGTCTCCGGCCCCCGCGTCATCACCCCCGAGGTGAAGCAGAACATGGAGGGCGTGCTCGAGGACATCAAGAACGGCTCCTTCGCCGAGCGCTTCATCTCCGACATGGACAACGGCTCGCCGGAGTTCACGGAGTTCCGCAAGAAGGGCGAGGCCCACCCGATCGAGTCGACCGGTCGCGAGCTGCGCAAGCTCATGGCATGGGTCAAGAGCCACGACTCCGACTACGTCGAGGGCACCTCCGCCCGCTGACCGTCCGCTGACGCACCAGTGCGGTGCTGCGCTGTCACCTGGTGGCAGCCCAGCACCGCACTGTCGCGTCAGCGGTTGGCCGGGCCCGCGACAATGGGCGCCATGAGCGCGCCGTACCTGCCCGACAGCCGCCGGCCCGGGCCCCCCGGCTTCTGGCGCTCGCTGGTCGTGATGCTCGGCGTCGTCGCGGTGATGTGGGTGCTCGAGGTGGTCGACCAGCTCAGCCGCGGCACGCTCGACGCCTACGGGATCGAGCCGCGCCGGCTCGACGACGCGTGGACCGTCTTCACGGCGCCGTGGCTGCACGGCAGCTTCAGCCACCTGGCGTCCAACGCGGTGCCGCTCGCGGTGCTGGGCGCCCTGGTGCTGATGGACGGCTGGCGCCGCTTCCTCGTCACCACCCTCGTCGTGGTGCTGGCCTCCGGCGCGTTCGTGTGGGTGGTCTCGCCGCCGCAGTCGATCACGCTCGGGGCCAGCGGCGTGGTCTTCGGCTACCTGCTTTACGTGCTGCTGCGCGGCGTCTTCACCCGCAGCCCCGGCCAGGTCGCGACCGGCGTGGTGATCTTCCTGGTCTACGGCAGCATCCTGTGGGGGGTCTTCCCGCAACAGGTGGGCGTCTCCTGGCAGGCGCACCTCGGCGGCGCCATCGGCGGCGTGCTGGCGGCCGTGCGCGCCGGTGACGACCGCCGCGAGCGTCGCGCGCTGGAGCAGCCGGCGCGGTGGTGAGGCCCGTCTTCGTGCTCCACGAGCACCACCGGCCCCACCACCACTACGACCTGCGCCTCGAGGAGGACGGTGTGCTGCGGTCGTGGGCGGTGCCGAAGGGGATGCCCACCGACCCCGCCCACGACCGGCTCGCGGTGGCGGTGGCCGACCACGACCTCGACCACGCGACGTACACCGACGAGCACAAGGCGATCGCCGACACCGGCTGGTGGGAGCTCGAGAGCCGCACCGAGCGTCGGTTCGTCTTCCGGCTCCACGGTCGTGACGGCGTACGCCGCTACGCCCTCGTCGACACCGGGCGCGGCGGGGAGACGAGCTGGCTCTTGCACCTGACGAAGGACCAGACGCTCGTCACGTGACCTCGGAGCGCAGCGTCAGCCAGGTGCCCAGCACGAGCGGCAGCACCAGCCACAGCAGGCCCGAGGTGGCGAGCTGCGCCCAGTCGGTGACGGTGAAGCCCCCCTCGAAGAGCGTGCTGGTCATCCACTGGAAGTCGACCCAGTCGCGCACGTCGGCGAACCACTGCTGGTAGGTCGCGAGCAGCGTGCCGACGGTCGGCAGCAGGAAGGTGTAGAGGAAGTACGTCACGACGGCGACGGGCGAGCTGCGCGTCACCAGGCCGATGACGAAGCCCATCGCGACCCCGATGACGTTGGCCAGCACGATCATCAGGTGCTGCTCGAGGGTCACGCCCCACACCGGGTCGGCCCCGGTCACGGCGGACCCGAGCAGCGTGGCCAGCGCCGCGATGCCGAAGCCCAGCGCCATCGACGCGGCCCCGACACCGAGGGCGCACAGACCCTTGGCGAGCACGACCCGGCCGCGCCGCGGCACCAGCGAGAAGGTCGTCAGGGCGCTGCGCTGGCTCCACTCGCTGGTCACGGACAGGATCGCGACGAGCGGCAGCACGATGGCCAGCGGGAAGCCGATGGCCTGGGCGAACGACCCGTAGGTCATCGCGGAGTCGGGTGCGACGAGCACGACCAGCACCGACGCCGTCACCGACAGCAGCACGATGCTGGCCATCAACCAGGCACCGGCGCGGGTGTCGAACATCTTGCGCAGCTCGACGGCGACGAGCCGGCCCAGCGGGACCGGCGCGAGCGTCGGCCGGCCCGGGGGAGCGGCCGGGACGGGTGTCGTCAGGGCGGTCATGCTGCTGCTCCTTCGCGCTGGGACGAGGCGGTGAGCTCGAGGAACATCTCCTCCAGGCCGGCGCTGTCGGCCGCGCGGAGCTCGCTGAGGGGCACGCCGGCGCGCAGCGCGAGCCGACCCACGTGCTCGGCGTCGTCCTGCACCAGGACGGTGCCGTCGGGGGTGACGGTGTGGGCCACGCCGGCGGCCGACAGGGCCGCGAGCAAGCCGGCGCGGTCACGCGCCCGGACGACGGTGCCGGCGCCTGCGAGCAGCTCGGCCTTGGTGCCCTGCGCGACGATCCGGCCGTTGCCGATGACGACGAGGTCGTCGGCCACCACCTCGACCTCGTGGAGCAGGTGCGACGACAGCAGCACGGTGCCGCCGTCGTCGGCGTACGAGCGGAGCAGGTCGCGCATCCACCGGATGCCGGCAGGGTCGAGGCCGTTGGCGGGCTCGTCGAGCACGAGCACCTGCGGGTCGCCGACCAGCGCGGTGGCGATGCCGAGCCGCTGCCGCATGCCGAGCGAGTAGCTGCGCACCCGACGGCACGACTCGTCGTCGGTCAGCCCGACCAGCGCGAGCATCGCGTCGACGCGCGAGCGCGGCAGGCCCATCGTGGCGGCGGCGACGCCGAGGGCCTCCCGGCCGGTGCGACCCGCGTGCTGCGCGGAGGCGTCGAGCAGCACCCCGACCTCGCGCCCGGGGTTGGGCAGGTCGACGAAGCGCCGCCCTCCCACGAGCGCCCGGCCCGACGTCGGCGGCGTGAGGCCTGTCAGCATGCGCAGCGTGGTCGACTTGCCGGCACCGTTGGGGCCGAGGAACCCGGTCACCCGGCCCGGGGCGGCCGCGAAGCCGACGTCGTCGACCGCCGTGAACCGGCCGTATCTCTTCGTGAGCGACTCGATCGTGATCATGGCCCGAGCGTCGTACGCCGCCGTGCCCCGGCACATCGGGGCGACCCCGCGGATCGACCCTGGTCCGACCCCTGCCCGGGTCAGGGCCGGGTCAGGGCCGGGTCAGGGCCCGCTCAGCACCGGATCAGGGGCGCGTCGCCCGGAAGACCCGCGAGCCCGAGCCGTACCACCGGTCGGTGACGCCGAGGTCGGTCATGCCGATGGCGCGGGCGACGGCCTGCGAGGGGTAGTTGTCGAGGTGGGTCAGCGCCCAGACCTCGTCGTGCACCCCGAGGCCGTGGGCGAGCACGGCGGCGGCCGCCTCGCGGGCGAGGCCTCCGCCGACGGAGTCGGGGTGCAGGTGCCACCCGACCTGCACGTCGGTCGAGCCGGGCAGGTGCACCAGCATCACCGAGCCGGCCACGACGCCGGTAGCGCGCACCTCCACCGCCCAGTGACCGAGCCCGGGCGTCAGCGCGACGCGGTTGTCGCGGGCGATCCGCTCTCGGGCCGCGTCGAGGTCGGCCAGCAGCACCGGGGGGCCGTCGCCGAGCCACCGCGTCACCTCGGGCCGGGAGTGGATGTCGAGCACCCGGGGTGCGTCGGCCTCGCGCCACCGGCGGAGGTCGAGCCGCTCGGTGGTGAGGAGGAGGTCGCTCACCGCGTGTCGACCGTCCAGGCCGGTCCGGGGCCGGCCGCGTGGCCGCGAAGGTCACGGACGGCGGTGGACGGGAGACGGGTCGGCTCGCTCACGACGACGAGCGTGGCACGGGGCCGGGAAGCAGTGGGTGAGCGGGAGCGTTGCAGGGGCCATGCAGATCGAGATCTGGTCCGACGTCGTGTGCCCCTGGTGCTACATCGGCACGCGGCGGCTGCAGACCGCCCTGGCCGACTTCCCCCACGCCGACGACGTCGAGGTCGTCTACCGCTCCTTCCAGCTCGACCCCGGTGCACCCACCGAGCCGACCGAGACGGTCGCCGAGTCGCTGGGCCGCAAGTACGGCGGCGGGCCGGCCGCGGGGCAGCAGATGATCGACCGCGTCGAGGCGGTCGCCGCCGAGGAGGGGCTGGTGTTCCGGCTCGGCCAGGCGCAGCGCGTCGGCACCGTCGACGCCCATCGGCTGCTGCACCTTGCCCTCGAGGACGGCCCCGCGACCCAGCGGGCGCTCAAGGAGGAGCTGCTGGCGGCGTACTTCACCCGCGCCGACAACGTCGCCGACCACGACGTGCTGCGGGCCGCCGCCGCGACCGTGGGGCTCGACGCAGCCCGGGTCGACGAGGTGCTGGCGGGCGACACGTACGCCGACGACGTCGAGGCCGACGTCCGGCAGGCCGCGGCGTACGGCGCGTCCGGGGTGCCGTTCTTCGTCGTCGACCAGAAGTACGGCGTCTCCGGCGCCCAGCCTGCCGACACGTTCCGCCAGGTGCTGCAGCGGGCCTGGGACGACAGCCACCCCACGCTGCAGACCGTCGGCGGCGACGCTGACGCCTGCGGTCCCGACGGCTGCGCGATCTAGCGAGGAGCGGGGTACTGCGGGCGGGTGGTGCAGACCTTCCTGCCGTACGCCGACTTCGAGGCCTCGGCGCGCGCGCTCGACGCCCGGCGGCTGGGCAAGCAGCGGGTCGAGTGCCTGCAGCTGGTGCGCGCGCTCACCGTGCCGGGCCACGGCTGGCGCCGGCACCCGGCCGCCCGGATGTGGCGCGGCCACCTCGAGGCGCTCGGGCGCTACGCCCTGACCTGCTGCGAGGTGTGGGTGGAGGAGGGCCGCGCCGACACCTGCGCCGCGAAGATCCTGGTCGACCTCGCCGGCGCGGGCGTCGACGAGGTCAGGACCCAGACCCACCTGGCCGAGGCCGCTGCGCTGCCGGGGTGGCTCGGCGACGAGGCGGTCCACCGGTCGCACCGCTCGGCGCTGGTGCGCAAGGACCCCGACCACTACGGGCCGATGTTCCCGGGAGTGCCCGACGACCTGCCGTACGTCTGGCCGGTCCCGCCCGACCCGCCCTCGGGCTAGAGTGGCGTCGTCGCACAGTGTCGTGCCGGCTCACCCGTCTCTCCTCACCAGGAGCACCGTGACCCAGCAGCACGCCCCGGTCGTCCTCGTCGCCGAGGAGCTCAGCCCGGCCACCGTCGCCGAGCTGCACGGCTTCGACGTACGCCGCTTCGACGGCGCCGACCGCGAGGCGCTGCTCGCCGCGCTGCCCGAGGCCGAGGCGCTCGTGGTGCGCTCGGAGACCCATGTCGACGCCGAGGCGCTGGCCGCGGCCCCGAGGCTGCGGGTGGTGGCGCGCGCGGGCGTGACCCTCGACCACATCGACGTGCGGGCGGCGACCCAGGCCGGGGTCATGGTGGTCAACGCCCCGTCGGCCAACCTCGTCAGCTGCGCCGAGCTCACGATCGGGCTGCTGCTGGCCGCCTGCCGCCGCATCCCCACCGCCCACGCCGCGCTGGTGCGCGGGGAGTGGTCGCGCTCCGAGCACGTGGGCGTGGAGCTCCACGGCAAGACCGTCGGCGTGCTGGGGCTCGGCCGGATCGGGGTGCTCGTCGCCCAGCGGCTCGCGGCCTTCGGCATGGAGGTCGTCGCCCACGACCCCTACGTGCAGGCCGGGCGCGCGGCGCAGATGGGCGTGCGAATGGTGGGGCTCGCCGAGCTCGTCTCCGTCAGCGACGTCATCACCGTGCACCTGCCCCGCACCGCCGAGACCGTCGGCCTCCTCGGCGCCGAGCAGCTCGCGCGCGCCAAGCCGGGGCTCGTCGTCGTCAACGCCGCCCGCGGCGGCATCGTCGACGAGGAGGCGCTGCACGACGCGCTCAAGAACGGCCGCGTCGCCGCCGCCGCGCTCGACGTGTGGACCCACGAGACGCCCCAGGACTCGCCCCTGCTCGAGCTCGACAACGTCGTCGCCACGCCCCACCTCGGCGCCAGCACCGTCGAGGCGCAGGAGAAGGCCGGCGTGGCGGCCGCCCGCTCGGTGCGTCTCGCGCTGGCCGGCGAGCTGGTGCCCGACGCGGTCAACGTGCAGGGTGGCTCGATCGCCGAGGACATCCGCCCCGGGATCCCGCTGGTCGAGAAGCTCGGCCGCATCTTCACCGCGCTGGCCGGCGGCGTCGCGCAGGCGCTCGACGTCGAGGTCCGCGGCGAGATCGTCGACCACGACGTCAAGGTGCTCGAGCTGGCGGCGCTCAAGGGCGTCTTCGTCGACGTGGCGGGCGAGCAGGTGTCGTACGTCAACGCACCCCTGCTGGCGGCCGAGCGCGGCCTCGAGGTGCGGCTGGTGACCGACCCCGAGAGCCCCGACCACCGCAACCTGATCACCCTGCGCGGCACCCTCGCCGACGGCTCGCAGGTCTCCGTCTCCGGCACCCTCGTCGGTCTCGCGCAGCGCGAGCGCCTCGTCGAGCTCGACGGGTTCGCCGTCGACCTCGAGATCGGCGACCACCTGGCGCTCTACCGCTACGAGGACCGCCCCGGCGTGGTCGGCGTGGTCGGGGGCATCCTCGGCGAGGCGGGCGTCAACATCGCCGGCATGCAGGTCTCCCGCGACCGCCGCGGCGGTCAGGCGCTGGTCGCCCTCGACGTCGACAGCGCCATCCCGACCGAGGTGGTCGAGCGGATCCGCACCGCCATCGACGCCGAGGCCGTCCAGACCATCGACCTGTAGGTCCGGCGCGCCGGCACTTTTCGAACGAAAAGCCCCCGACACGCCGGACCGCAGGGAGCGGATCGCTCGAGAAGTCGACCCGGCCCGGGCCGGAGGTGCTTTTCGAACGAAAAGCACCTCCGCGCGGCCGCCCGCTAGCGCCCGGTCTCCGCGGCGATGGTGTCGGCGATCTTCTGGGCGTCGGAGCGGGGCGCCTGCAGGGTCATCGCCGTCGGCAGCGGGGTGCTCGAGACCTGCTCGAGACCGCGCTGGCCGTCGGTGAGCCGGTACGTCGCCCGGGTGAACGCCGGCGCGCCCGGCTCGGTGACGACCGGGACGCAGCGGAAGTCGGCCTCGAGCGTCTCGGGGGTGATGCGGGTGCTGACGTAGCCGCGCAGGTTGGTCCAGAACCGCAGGGCCGGGTTGTACGCCGCCCACGGGTGCTGGTCGGTGGGCTCGTCGTATCCGTTGCCGCCGGAGGTGATGGACGAGCAGACCAGCTCGGAGGCGACCACCTCGGAGGTCGGGTCGTCGAAGTCCGCGAGCACGTCGGAGGCCCAGTGGGCGTGGACGTCGCCGGTCAGCACGACGGGGTTGCGCACGCCCCGTAGCCCCTCGACGACGCGGTCGCGCGAGGCGGGGTAGCCGTCCCACGAGTCCATCGACACGGTGACGTCGGGCGTGGCCGAGCGGTCGCGCCGGCTGAAGAAGACCTGCTGCCCGAGCACGTCCCAGCGGGCGCGCGACGACCCCAGGCCGCGGGCGAGCCACCGCTCCTGGGTCTCGCCGGGCAGCGACCGGGCGGGGTCGGCGGCCTCGGGGCAGTCCTGGTAGCCGTCGCCACACGCCTGGTCGTCGCGGTACCGCCGGGTGTCGAGCATGTGGAAGGCGGCGAGCCGGCCCCACCGCAGCCGGCGGTAGACCTGGATGTCCGGCCCGACCGGCACCGAGGTCCGGCGCAGCGGCATGTTCTCGTAGTAGGCCTGGAACGCCGCGGCCCGGCGGGCGGGCAGCAGCGGGCTCTCCTCGGGGTTCTCCGAGACGTCGTCGGCCCAGTTGTTGTCGACCTCGTGGTCGTCGAAGACCACCAGCCAAGGCGCCACCGCGTGGGCCGCCTGCAGGTCGGGGTCGGTGCGGTACTGCGCCAGCCGCTGCCGGTAGCCGGCGAGGGTGGTCGTCTCCGGGCCACGGTGGTCGCGCACGTTGCCGGTGGGGGAGACGTAGTCGTCGGCGCGGTACTCGTACTGGTAGTCGCCGAGGTGCAGCACCAGGTCGGGCTCGTCCTCGGCCAGCCGGCCGTAGGCGGTGAACCAGCCGTGCTCGTACTGGCTGCACGACGCGAACGCCATGGCGAGGCTGCTCGGCGTCGCGCCGTACGCCGGAGCGGTGCGGGTGCGTCCGACGGGGGAGACGTGGCGGCCCAGGCGGAAGCGGTAGAAGTACTCCCGGCCAGGACGCAGGCCCTCGACCTCGACGTGCACCGCGTGCGCGGCCGCAGCGTCCGCGCGGGCCGTGCCCGCACGGACGACGCGTGCGAACCGCGGGTCCTCGGCCACCTGCCAGCGCACCGGGTAGGTGCGGGCCGCCATGCCGCCGAGACCGTCGTCGGCGAGCGGGTCGACGGCGAGCCGGGTCCACAGGACGACCGAGTCGGGGAACGGGTCGCCGCTGGCGACACCGAGGGTGAAGGGGTCCCGCCGCGGCGTCGGGGCCGCGGCGGACGGTCGGGCGTCGAGCAGCGGCAGGGCCGTGGCGGTGGCGAGGGCACCCGTGGCGGCGCCGGCGCGCAGCACGGTGCGGCGGGTGGGGGAGGTCAGGGTGTCCCGAGAGAGGCGCATGCCCCGAGCACAGTGCCTGCGAACCGCCACGAGGCGACCCGCGGGTGAACTCTCGGGTCGTCGTCGGCCGGCCCGACCACGTCACCGCCCGAGCAGCCCGGAGCGCGTCGAGGTCGACGTCGGGCCGGTGCCGCGAGGCGCTGTCGGGCCCCATGACGTCTGGCCCCATGACATCCGACCCCGTCACGTCCGGCCCCGTCCCGTCGACGCGGTCAGGAGAAGACGCCGGAGTAGGCGTTCAGCGCCGGCTGCCCGCCCAGGTGGGCATACAGCACCGTCGACGACGCGGGGATCTCGCCGTCCTCGACCAGGTCGATGAGCCCCGCCATCGACTTCCCCTCGTAGACCGGGTCGATGATCATGCCCTCGAGCTCGCCGCTCAGGCGGATGGCGTCGATGGTCGACCGCACGGGGATGCCGTAGAGGTCACCGGCCCAGCCCTCGAGCACCGTGATCTCGTCGTCGCGCAGCTCGCGCCCGAGGCCGATGAGGTCGGCGGTGTGGCGCGCGATCCGCTCGACCTGGGCCCGGGTCTTCTCGAGCGTGGCCGACGCGTCGATGCCGATCACGCGTCGCGGCCGGTCGGAGCCGGCGAAGCCGGCGATCATGCCGGCGTGCGTCGAGCCGGTCACGGTGCACACCACGATGGTGTCGAAGAAGACACCGAGCTCGCGCTCCTGCTGCTCGACCTCGCGGGCCCAGTTGGCGAACCCGAGGCCGCCCAGGGGGTGCTCCGAGGCGCCGGCCGGGATGCCGTACGGCGTGCCGCCACCGGCGCGCACCTCCTCCATGGCGTCCTCCCAGGAGGAGCGGATGCCGATGTCGAAGCCGGACTGGTCGAGGCGCACGTCGGCGCCCATGATCCTCGAGAGCAGGATGTTGCCGACCTTGTCGTTGACGGCGTCGGGCCAGTCGACCCAGCGCTCCTGCACGAGCCGGGCCTTCAGCCCGAGCTTGGCCGCGACCGCCGCGACCTGGCGGGTGTGGTTGGACTGGTAGCCCCCGATCGACACCAGTGTGTCGGCGCCGCTGGCGAGGGCGTCCGGGACGATGTACTCGAGCTTGCGGGTCTTGTTGCCGCCGTAGGCGAGGCCGGAGTTGCAGTCCTCGCGCTTGGCCCACACCTCGGCGCCGCCGAGGTGCCGGGTGAGGCGGTCGAGGCGGTGCACGGGGCTGGGGCCGAAGAGCAGGGGGTAGCGCTCGAAGCTGTCGAGTCCGGGGAGCGTCACGGTCGAGTCCTTCTCTGGAGGGGGGTGGGGCGGCAGTCAGGCGGAGGGGCTGAGGGTCAGCCAGTTGGCGCGGGTGGTCGCGGCCGCCGCCTCGGCGTCGCCGCGCCGGGCGGCCTCGACGATGTCGCGGTGCTGGGACACCGAGGCGCGCCCGGCGAGCGTCGCGAAGCGGGCGCGCTCCATGCGGCGCAGCAGCGGCGTCACGTCGTCGAGCACGGCGATGACGGTCCGGTTGGCGCAGAGGTCGACGAAGACCTGGTGGAAGGCGGCGTCCGCGGCGATCGCGGCCTCGACCTCACCGCGGCGCAGGGCCGCGGTGAAGTCGTCGTTGGCGCGCTCCATGGCCTCGAGGTGGACGGGCCCCACGACAGGGACGGCCTCGCGGGCGGCCAGCTCGTGCAGCGTCGCGACGACGGACTGGGCCTCCACCGCCGCACGGTCGTCGAGCGGGCTGACGATCGTCGAGCTGCCCGGCCGCACCTGCACCAGGCCGGTCTGCTCCAGGCGACCCAGTGCCTCGCGGACCGGGGTGCGGCTGACGCCGAGCCACCGGCACAGGTCGGTGTCGTTGAGCCGCTCGCCCGGCTCGAGGGTGCCGTCGACGATGGCCTCGCGGAGCCGGGCGAAGACCCGGTCGCGCAGCAGCACCCGGGGCTCGCCGGCGGAGGAGGGAACGGGCATGCGCTGACCGTATGCGATATTTCGCATGCTGCATAGGCAGGGGAGGCGCAGAGTCTCGACCACGACCCGCGGCTCGACGTGCTGCGCAGCACCGACGACTGGTACGCCCGCTGAGGCTCGGGGTCAGGCGACCAGGGTCGGCGACGGTGCGCCGGGTCCGGCGGGGACGCCGTCGCGCACGTCGCGCCACGCCGCCGCGACCCGCGAGACGGCCTCGACCACGACGTCGGGCGGCAGCGCGAACGGGATCCGCAGGTGGCGCTCGAGCCCACCCTCCGGCGCGAAGGCAGGCCCCGGCGCCAGGGCGACCCCGTGGTGCAGCGCCCGGGCGACCAGGGTCGTCGAGCGCGGAGCCGGGAGCCGGCACCACAGCGACAGCCCGCCGGCCGGGTCGGCGACCTCCCAGTCGGGCAGCAGCTCGAGCAGGGCGGCGCGGGCGGCGTCGCGCGAGGCCCGCAGCGCCGTACGACGCTCGGCCAGGCCCGCCTCGCCCTGGCCGACGAGGTCGGCGGCGACGAGCTGCTCCAGCACGGGCGCGCCGAGGTCGAGCGAGAGCCGTGAGGCGACCACGGCGTCGAGCAGGTGCTCGGGCACCCGCACCCACCCGACCCGCAGGCCTCCCCACCACGGCTTGCTGGTGCTGCCCACCGAGACCGCGCCCGGCGCGTGCGCCGCCATCGGCGCGGGCATCGTGCGCCCGTCGAGCACGAGCGGTGCCATCGACTCGTCGACGACCGCCGTGGTGCGGGTGCGTCGCAGCGTGGCCGCCAGCCGCTCGCGCTCGTCGTCCTCGAGCAGCCGCCCGGTGGGGTTGTGGAAGTCGGGGATCAGGTACGCCGCCCGCGGCAGCACCTGCCGCAGCGTCGTGACCAGCGACTCGACGTCGGGGTCGGCGCCCAGCAGCCGCCCGCCGCTGCGCACCAGTGTCGCGATGGCGTTGGGGTAGGTCGGGTTCTCCACCACCACCCGGTCGCCGCTGCCGAGCAGCGCCCGCGCCGCGACGGCGACGCCGGCGAGCGCGCCGGGCACGACCACGACCTGCTCGGGGGACGTCGCCAGCCCGCGGGACGCGTAGTCGCGGGCCACCGCCTCCCGCAGCGCCGGCAGGCCGGAGGGGAAGTAGCCGGTGCCCGCCATGTGGGCGGGCAGCGCCTCCGCCGCCCGGCCGTACGCCGCCAGCACGCCCGGAGCCGGTGCCGCCGCGGCGCAGGTCAGGTCGATGACGCCGTCGCCCGCGTCGACGGGGGACAGCAGGTGGTCTCCGCGGTGGCCCCGGCCCGGCGGCAGCACGGTCACACTGCCGGAGCCCTGCCGGGAGACCACGAAGCCGTCGTCGCGCAGCGCGGCGTACGCCCGGGCCACGGTGGTGCGGCTGACGCCGAGCGCCGCGGTCAGCTCGCGCTCGCTGGGCAGCCGCACGCCGACCGGCACCCGGCCCTCCGTGACGAGCTCGGCGACGCGGGCGGCGAGACCGGCGTACGCCGGGTCGCGGTCGAAGTCGCCGACGAGGGCGGCGAGGCGGGTGGCCGCGATGACGCGAGGCATGCAGGCCAGTCAAGCACGATTGGCCATGTCGGAGAAGGCCAATGCGCGTCAGGATAGGTCCGTGTCCACGCACCTGGCCCCCCGCCCTCCCCGCACCCTGGCTGCCCTCGGCCCCGTCGAGCAGCTCCGAGCCGGTCGTCTCGGCCGCCGGCTCGTGCAGCTCTACCTCGGCCTCGCGCTGTACGGCATGACCCTCGCGATGGTGCTGCGCGCGACGCTCGGCAACGCCCCGTGGGACGTGCTCCACCAGGGCATGGCCCGCCACCTGCCGATGTCGGTCGGCACCGCGATCGTCGTGGCCAGCGGCCTGGTCCTGCTGCTGTGGGTGCCCCTGCGCGAGAAGCCCGGGGTGGGCACCGTCTCCAACGCCCTGGTCGTCGGCGTGGTCGCCGACCTGGCCCTGGCAGTGCTCGACGGCCCCGACGGGCTGCTGCCGCGGGCGCTGCTCCTGCTCGGTGGCGTCGGGCTCAACGCCGTCGCGACCGCGATGTACATCGGCGCCCAGCTCGGGCCCGGGCCGCGCGACGGCCTGATGACCGGCCTGCGCCGCCGCACCGGCCTGCCGCTCGGCCTCGTGCGCACCGGCATCGAGGGCAGCGTGGTCGTGCTCGGCGTGCTGCTCGGCGGCACCCTCGGGCTCGGCACCCTGCTCTACGCCCTGACGATCGGCCCGCTGACGCAGCTGCTGCTGCCGTGGTTCGTCGTCGAGCTGCCGGACCGGGACCGGGGCTAGCGCCGCGTCGCGATGAGCGCGGTGGCGTCGGGCGCCACCATCACCTCCGCGGCGGTGAAGCGGTCGTCGGAGAGCCAGCCCTCGCGCAGCACGTCGACGCGGCCGCTGGTGATGGGCGGCCACAGCTCGCACGGCACCAGGTCGTCGAGCACCACCACGCCGCCCGGCTCGACCAGGTCGGCCACGGCGTCGACACCGGCGTCCTGCGGCACCGAGGGGTCGAGGAAGAGCAGCGAGTAGGGCCCCTTGTCGCGCAGGGTCGACCAGTCGGCGGCGAGCACCTCGACCTGGGGGTCGTCGCGGAAGATCTCCTGGGCCGCCTCGGCCAGCCTGGGGTCGAGCTCGGCGGTGAGGATGTGGCCGCCCGAGCGCACGCCCGAGCGCAGCCAGGCGGTGCCGACGCCGCAACCCGTGCCGAACTCGGCGAGCACGCCGCTGCGGGTGGCCGCCAGCGTCGCCAGCAGCCGGCCGGTCTCGTTGCGGCAGAACGACACGTAGCCCGCCCGCCGCGAGACGTCGAAGGCCCGCGACACGATCTCCGGCAGCTCGGGGGGTGCGCTCACCGGTCCACCCTCTCAACTCCCGGTCACCGCGCACCGATCCGAGAATTCGTCTCGGATCCTGGGACACGCCGTCCGGGTGCTGGCCCGGCCCCCGGAACGCGGGGCTATCCTCGGCTCACCATGCGGAAGCAGTGCGTACTTATTCGCTGCCGTGGCGGGGCCTGACAGACAGGTCACCTCGCCGCGGAGCTCGGCGTACGCACGCCACACCAGGCCTGTCACCCTCCGCGAGCGAGACACAGCAGCACCACCCCTCGCTCTGGCGAACCTGGTCCTTCCGCGCGATCCGTGGCCTGAGAGCTCGTTCATCTCCTCGCGGCTTTCCTGCCGTCGTCCTCGACCTCCCCGAGGGACGGCGCCCGCTCACCACGCACCACCTCATTGGAGATGACCACGATGTACGACATGTATCCCGAGTGGGGCCCGGCCAAGCACGACCCCGAGCACCCCACCTCGTACGCCGCGCTGCAGGCCTCGCTCGACCTGCGGGACAACGGCGGACCGCGTCCTGACGACAACTAGCCTCGGCCGCATGACCGACGCCGCTGCCGCCACCAGCCCCGCCCCGGCCCACGAGGGCCCGATCCGTCTCGCCGTCATCCCCGGTGACGGCATCGGGCCCGAGGTGACCACCGAGGCGCTCAAGGTGCTCGAGCAGGCCGTCGCGTCGCACGCCCCGGGCACCAAGGTCGAGCCCACCCGCTACGACCTCGGCGCCGAGCGCTACCTCGCGACCGGCGAGGTGCTCCCCGAGGGCGTGCTCGCGGAGGTCCGCGAGCACGACGCGATCCTGCTCGGAGCGGTCGGCGGCAAGCCGGGCGACCCGGCCCTCCCGCCCGGCCTGCTCGAGCGCGGCCTGCTCCTCAGGCTGCGCTTCGAGCTCGACCACCACGTCAACCTGCGGCCGTCGCGCATCTACCCCGGCGCGACCTCGCCGCTCGCCCCTCACGTGCTCGCCGGCGGCGAGGTCGACTTCGTCGTCGTGCGCGAGGGCACCGAGGGGCCCTACACCGGCAACGGCGGCGCCCTGCGCGTGGGCACCCCCCACGAGGTCGCCACCGAGGTCTCGGTCAACACCGCCTTCGGCGTCGAGCGCGTCGTGCGTGACGCGTTCCGTCGTGCGGCCGCCCGCCGCGGGCGCCTGACGCTGGTCCACAAGACCAACGTGCTGGTGCACGCGGGCGCCGTGTGGTGGCGGCTGGTGCAGGAGGTGGCGCCGGAGTTCCCCGACGTCGAGGTCGACTACATGCACGTCGACGCGACGATGATCCATCTGGTCACCAACCCCGCCCGCTTCGACGTGATCGTCACCGACAACCTCTTCGGCGACATCGTCACCGACCTCGCCGCGGCCGTCACCGGGGGCATCGGCCTGGCCGCGAGCGGCAACGTCAACCCCGACCGCACCACGCCGAGCATGTTCGAGCCGGTCCACGGCTCCGCGCCCGACATCGCCGGCCAGGGCGTCGCCGACCCCACCGCGACGATCCTGTCCGCCGGCCTGCTGCTCGAGCACCTGGGCCTGACCGAGGCCGCCGGTGCCCTCGAGCGCGCAGTCGTCGACGACCTCGCGGCCCGCGGCGACGAGTTCGTCGTACGCACCTCGGCCGTCGGCGACTCCGTCGCCGCCCGCCTCGCCTGAGTCACAGCCGTCCCACGCGCCTCCTGATTACCCGCCTGAGCGGGTTTTCGGTGACTTGGTGACTGTTGCAACAGACGCCATGTCACCGATTACCCGGCTAGCTGTGATGTCCGGGGACGTTGTTTCGTGACACGGACCTGATGGTGCTGGAGAGGTGAAGGCCTCCGGTTGTGAAGTGGAGCTGTCTAAGGA